>JBGSSO010000290.1:0-3141 GCA_041737015.1 Nitrospirales bacterium | reverse complement strand
CGTTCATTGACCGCACGGGAAAACTCCAACTCAAAGATGAACTGATCCCCTACACCATTCTTCCCACATATCAAGAGGATCCACAATTTTATGTTGACTGGGAAGGCGATGAGGAATTCTCGGTTGAGGACCTCGGACCCGGCGAATGCGCCGGCGGCGCCTTGGAGATGATCGACAATAGGATTCTTGAAGCGGAACAGGAACTGTATCAAGCACGCCTGTTGGCTGAAAAACACCAATACGCGTTTGCCATCAACAAAGCCTACCGAGCCGTGGTGGCAGGAGCGAAAGCCATCCTGGTCACAGAAGGAATTGATCCGAATACGGATGCCGACACCTTAGCGGAATTTGACAAATTGATTGTTGCCAAAGGGCTCATGCCCGCTGAATATCAAAATCTGGCCACGACAGTGGGCGACCTGGGGAACAAAGACGCCTCGGCTGACCTGACACAAGGGAAAATCGCATTTACAAAAGGTTTTGTGGACCTCTGTCGGACCGTCTCAGACCAAATCGGCCAGGACCTCAAGCTGGCTCCCGCTGAACTGGGACAAAAGCCCACTGGATCAACCAAGACGGCAACCACGCCACCTAATAAGGAATCCTCCCCATCAGGGGTGCCCGTGTACGACCTGCGGGGAGTGGCCTGTCCCATGAATTACGTGAAAACCAAGTTGAAATTAGAAATGATGGACCACGGTGACCAGTTGGAAGTATGGTTGGACGGCGGCGATCCTATACGCAACGTCCCAGTGAGTCTTCGAAACGATGGGCACAATGTGCTCGAACAGGAACCCATAGACGCCGACGAGCAGCATTTCCGAGTGTTAGTGGAGAAAGTGGAACCCTAAAACGCCATGGCTCTTTTCCTCAATCCCAAACCAACCCCAGAAGAACTCATCGCAGTCAATCGATCCATGGAGGGCCAGACTCCTCGGAAGATTGTCGAGACGGTGATCGCGGAATATGGGGGAACGATTATTCTGGCCTGTAGTTTTGGGGCCGAGGATGTCGTTCTGGCCGATATGATGTTCCGCTCAAATCGAGGCGGGACACTCTTTTATTTAGATACCGATTTTTTATTTCCTGAAACCCATGCCGTTCGGGATCGGATGATTCAACACTATCAGTTAAAGGATGACCAGATCATCCAGGTCAAATCAACACTCAGTCCTTCCGAACAAGCCACAGAATTTGGGGAAGCCTTATGGCTGCGGAATCCCGACCAATGTTGCTCACTGCGAAAGGTTGAGCCACTCACACGCATCCTGGCAAAGTATGCGGCATGGATGACGGGTATTCGGCGTGATCAATCACCCACTCGTGCCAACGCCGGCATCGTCGAGTGGGATACAAAGTTTGGCCTTGTGAAATTTAATCCCTTAGCCGCCTGGTCATGGGAACAGGTCTGGGAATACATTCGCACGAATGCAGTTCCGTATAATGCATTGCATGATCAACACTATCCCAGCATTGGATGTACCCATTGCACGGCACCTGTCATGCCAGGAGAAGACCCACGCTCTGGACGATGGAAAAGTTCGGAGAAAACCGAATGTGGGCTTCATCGATGATCCAGCCATGTGAGCATGCCGTCATTCATGACTTCACATTCATTATCCTTAATCAAGTAGCGATTGGAGACCGTCAGTGAAAAAAATTGCCGTCATTATTACCAGAGGGGGATGGAACAACCTGTTCCAAGCCTGTGAGTGGATAGCCCTGGCAGCGGCCAGTGGCATCGAGGTGAGTGGTTATTTCCGTGACGAAGCCGCAGGTCGAATGACCAAAACCAAAATCAAAGAACTGACCATGTCCCCGGATTTTAAAGGGCGAGAAGGGTTTGTTCGTGATCTCTTGAAAAATGAGGATAAAGCGGACCTCTCGAAACTCATGCAAACCTCTAAGGAAAAAGGGAACGTCAAATTTTCGGTGTGCACAGATTCTCTGAAATATTTTGGAGTGAAAGTCGAAGAACTGGTTCCGGAATTAGATGAAGTGCAAACCGCAGAGGCCTTCTGGAAAGAAGCGGTTCTTCCCGCTGACCAGGTTTTGACCTTTTAACCCGGAACCATCGCATGGATCATCTGATTGCAAAAATTGGAAAAGGGCTTAAGGGTGCTAAGGATTTGACCTGGGACGAGGCCAAATTTGCGCTGAACGCCATCATTGAAGGGCAAGCCACTGACGTTCAGGTGGGAGCGTTTTTGATGGCCATGCGCATCAAAACCGAATCCATCAGCGAACTTGCCGCGTTCACCACCACGGTCCGCAAGTGGGCGCCACCGATTCCACTCCCGCATGCAGAAAACATTGTGGACCTTCCTCTCTATGGAGAAAAACACAACACCATCCATGTGGTCATCGCCGCAAGCCTTGTCGCGGCTGCAGCTGGCGCAGGTCTCTTCATGCATGGCGTAGAAAACCCCGACGTCCCCTACGATTTCCCTCAAGTCCTTCGTCAGTTACAGCTTCCTATCGCCCATACTGCCGCTGAAGCCATTGAACATGGTGCTCAATCGCCCTGGGTATATATGGATTTAGCGGGATATCATGCACCATTAACCAAATTACTGGACCTGCGTCAGGCATTCGGATTGCAAAATCTGTCCCATCAGGTATCCAGATTACTGAACCCGGCCAGGGTCGGTTCACAAGTCATTGGTATTTCCCATCCGCCATATTTGGATAAAATGGTGGAGGCCTTGGACATGCTGGGCGCGAAGCGGGCGCTGATTATTCAAGGAGTCGAAGGGTTTCCCGAACTTTCCCTCTCCGCGCCATCCTTGGCGCGGGAATTACGAAGCGGGCATATTTCATCGTTAGTCTTTCGTCCCGATGATGCCGGATTCCGATCCGGACCATTTCAAGCCATGAGTTCGACCATCAATGGGCCGGGATCTGGTAACCCCCAACATGAAGCCCAATTGATGACGCAATTACTCGTCGATCGCCAGAAAGGCGACCGACGGAACTGGGTGATTATGAATGCAGCCTTGCTGATGTATGCCGCAGGGTTGGCCTCCTCTCTCGCGCAAGCCACACCGCTCGCACAGGAGACACTGGATTCGGGAAAAGCCGGAGCGTTCTTGACCGCCTTGGTCCAAGGACGCCCCCCACAGTCAAAATTTGTCGTCCCAC
>JBGSSO010000197.1:0-10274 GCA_041737015.1 Nitrospirales bacterium | reverse complement strand
TGCTTCTTGAAGTAGTCTAATTCTGTGAACTTTCCCATGCCACATTGATGGTTAACCAAATCTTCTATAGTGACCATTATTGGAATATCATTACTATAATTGACTTGCTGGGCAATGCATAAAGCATTATCTTTTTCTGGCAAACAGCTAAGTTTAAAAACTACCCCTGTGTGATTTTCAGCATAATGTGCCCACATTAATAAGTCGTCCAGAACTTCTGACACACTAAAAATTCGCATTTGGTTTAAAAGGGTTTTCCAATCGTCATTTAGCCCCTGAAAAGTTGATTGGAAATTTTCAAATAATTGGTTCATAGGGGTAGTTAATGCACTAGCTTCTCCTTTTTGCAGGCGAGCAATGATCTCGGGGAACATGTTTTCGACCTCACCTCCTCGAATTGCCATAATAATACGAAACAGAGGGTTTTTCGAAGAACCTAACGGTTCTACACTCATTAATGTTCTTCTTTGGATCTCTTCCCAATACAAAAGCTCAGGGTTTTCGGCAATGAAACCGTTCCTAAGCTCCATTTGAGTATCAAACGGATCGTTAAATAACAGAGGGGAGCTCCAGCGGTATGTTAAATCCCTGAGGGTAATCTTCGCGGTATTGAAAGATGTGTACTTAAAAAAGAAATCTCTCTCAGGATTTTTTGGCATTTTGATTCGTTACAGTTTACTTTCCTTGGGCCTTAAGATTTCATGCAATTTTTTTCGTTTGTCATGTATGAGTTATTGTCTTGCTCTCATTATCTCCATCTTTTTGATGCGGGAGAGGAGGGTGGTGGGTTTGAGGCCCAGTAGTTGGGCGGCCCGCCGGTGCCATAGGTTTTCCAGCCTGTTTTGTGTAATGTGGCTTCGATGTTCGCCTTTTCCCGCAGGCGAATGTCCTCTTCGGTCAGAATCTGGCCGGCGCTGTCCCCGTTTTTCTTGATGGGCCTCTTAAGTCGTTCCATGAAATTTCAAAAGTGATCTGCCTAAGTTGTTCCTTTACCGCGAGAGGACGCCTGCCGCCCGGACCCATGGGTGGACGCTCTTATCATCTGGTGGGCCATGTTTGAACCCAGCGAGTTGGGCCACCTTCCTAAAGTTGGCGTCCCTCCCATTAATAATGAGGCCGGACGGGGCGTCACTGGTTTTGGGTCCTTTTGCCGAAACCCGGCGGCTATCATACATGCCAACAATTTCCATTTAGTAGATTGGCGTTGGAAGTAAGTACAGGTCACGTCTGTTGTTATCTAGTTTAGACTTACTGTAAAACCAAGGACTGCGGCACGCCATAAAGAATACCTACCTAACTAAATAACAACACCAGAGGCGACCCTTAATTATTGTTGCTTCACAGACTTCCCTCATGATTGTACTTGCTCACGTGAGTAATCTACACCACCCCCAACCGGGAATATACGCTCGAAGGTTTCAATTCAACGGCTTAAACCGTATAAATGACACGCAGGGCGGCCAGATGGAGGGTGCTGCTTTGCAAATGCATTTCCACATCGGAAATTTTCGTGCGCAGTAATTGCACTTCTTCATCGCGAATTGTTGGGTTGCGCTTTTGCAGGGTAAGCAGACGCTGTAACTCGTTATCTAATTCTTCATGCATCGAGGCGATGGCCGCATTGCGAAGCACGGGGAACTGTTGCGCGGCCATTTCCTCAATGTGTTGCACCTGTTTTTTTAATGTCGCACGTGTCCTCTCGATCATTTGTTGTGCGACTTCCCGATTGATCTTTTCCAGTAAAGTTTCGTAGCTGTCAGGTGGTAGTTGCTGGGTATAATTTTTCCCGTCCTGGTTGACCAGCAAGCGCAATGCGTTGCAAGGAAGGTAGCGCCCGATCTCTAATCCGGCGGGTGCAGGGCAGCTCGATTCGAATATGGCTTCGATTAAAATACTGCGAGGTGGAAGTTGTGGCAGGTGTAACGCGCAGACACTGACCCGGCCTCGTTCTCCGTTCAAAATCAGGTCGATTGTTGACCGCACTAACGGGTGTTCCCAACTTAGAAAATGCATGTCTTCTCGCGCAAGGGCGGTCTCGCGATTGGTCGTCACGGTGATGCCGTCTTCGGGTAACTCAGGAAATTGTTCCACCTGTAAATGAGCACCCGGTCGTAGGATCCAACTGCCTGGCGAATGATCTTCAATTTCAACCCCAAAACAATCAAATGCGCTTTCGATGTATCGTAATAAGATGTCCTCCTGCTCATTGTGTTTGATTTCTTGAATCAACGGGTCAGCAATTTCCTGACGGCACCCACTGAGTTCGAGCAACCGGTTGCGACCAAGGTTGAGTTGCCGGGTCATTTGTTCGTGCCGTTGCCTGCACTCCCTGACAAACCTGTCTTCATCGAGGTGTTCGCCGGCAAGGTACGCAGCAAATTGTTCTTCCATCTCGGCCTTGATGTGTTGGCCGGTTACGCAACTCTGCTCAAACGAATTGAGTGCATGGTGGTACCAGCGGCTCAGTCGTCCTTCTCTCGAACCTGCCACGACAGGCACATGAATATTGATATCGTGCTGCTGCCCGATCCTATCCAGGCGGCCGATGCGCTGTTCCAGTAAATCGGGGTTATCGGGTAAGTCGAACAAGACAATATTGTGGAGAAATTGAAAGTTTCGGCCTTCGCCACCAATTTCCGAGCAAATCAATGTTTGCGCACCGTCTTCGGCATTGGCAAACCAGGCGGCAGCCCGGTCTCGTTCCAGGAGATTCATGTGTTCGTGAAAAACACCGGTTTGCAGCCCATGCTTTTGCAGCAGTATCGTTGATATGGCAACCGCGGTCTCGGCGGTCGCGCAAATCAGTAGAACTTTGTGTGGCGATAGTTCTCGTAGTTTATCGGAAAGCCAGTCAATACGGGTTTCGTTTCTGTCATCGTCGAGTACAGCAGGGATGAAGTGGCGCCGGGGAAACCCGCTGATCGTCGCACGCGTGTTCCTGAACAACATGCGCCCAGTGCCATGTTGATCGATCAAACGGTCGATGAGGTGTCGTCGAAGTGTGCGTGCATCCTCATTAGGCGCATTGATGACTGCTATGTCGATGGCATCGCTATCATCAATGAGCGACCGTAAATGCGCCAGATCATCTTCAGCCATTGTCTGATGATCGAGTAGGAGATTCACAAGTCCGGCAGTCGCGGCATGTTGTTTCTCTTCGGCTAAGTAGCTGTCGAGCGAGTGGAAACGCGCCGGATCGAGTAGTCGCAAACGGGCAAAATGCCCTGCCGTGCCAAATTGCTCGGGTGTGGCTGTTAATAACAAGACTGAATCTGAGTGATTCGCTAAGATTTCGATTTGTCGATACTCCCGGCTGCTCTCGCTCGGTGTCCACTCAAGATGGTGCGCCTCATCGACGACCAATATATCCCAATGGCACATGGCAATTAACGGGGCGATATCATCGCGGCAAGCAAAGTGTAATCCGCATAACACGAGGGGGAATTGATCGAAAAAATTCTCAAGAGGTACCGATTCGTCAGGATTGTCGAATGCCTCGTCGATATTTGAAAAATACTGCTCATCGATTAAGGTGAAGCGTAAATTAAAGCGCCTGAGCAATTCCACCAGCCACTGATGTAGTAGTGGTTCCGGTACGATAATTAATGCACGGTGTATTTTTCCGGTCAGTATCAGACGGTGCAGAATTAAGCCGGCTTCAATGGTTTTACCGAGCCCCACTTCATCGGCGAGCAGAACACGCGGGGCGGTTCTCTTTGATACTTCATGGGCAATATAGATTTGATGGGGAATCAGGCTGACACGTGGCCCGTGTAGGCCAAAGCTTGTTGATGTTTGTTGTGTGGCGAGGTGTTGCAACGTGGCCGCACGCAGCTCAAACCATCTGTTGTCGTCAACTTGCCCGGCAAACAGCTTGTCTTGAGGTAAATTAAACGTGAGTGCATCAGGCAGTTCACGTTCATGTATGGTGGCCGGCTCACCACTTTCCCGAATGCCGTGGTAGCGCACTGTGCCGCGGACATGTTCGATTTTGGTGATCGAAAGACGCCAACCATCCATACTGTTAATTGAATCACCGACATCAAATTCAACGCGTGTCAGCGGGGCAGTGGCTTTTGCATACGTGCGTGTTTCATCAGCGGCGGGAAATTCTATTTGAACCGTGCGAAAGGCGACAGATTGGACGATGCCCAACCCGAGTGCGGCATCGTTGTCACTCACCCAGCGTTGGCCAGGAGTAAAATCATCCATAATATTCGTTCATCTTCTTTTAAGAGGTAGAGATTGCTTGGCTACTAAACACGAAAATCGGCTTCGGAGAGGTGGTAGTTAGTTTGTGGCATTCCCAGCCATGGTGATTGTTCTGCGCAGGGGGATTTTCTTGTTTTCCTTAAAGGCGAATACTCCAAACGTTTACCTCATTCCTGGCTCATTGGTGAATACATTTTTTACGTGTCTCCCATTCCTAACTAAATTCAAGTTCGTGACCCAAATCTAATAGGTCTTCTCAATCCCCATCTTTTTTATTCGGGAGAGGAGGGTGGTGGGTTTGAGGCCGAGGAGTTCCGCGGCTCCTCCGATGCCATAGATTTTCCAGTCTGTTTGTTTTAAGGCGGATTCGATATTGGCCTTTTCTCGCAGGCGCATATCTTCTTCAGTTAATACCTCGCTCGGGTTTTCTCCGTTTTTCTTGATGGGCGTTTTGAGTGACGTGCCGCTGGTTTGTGGAACCGGCAGGTCAAACTTGACCGATCCGCAACGTGACGAAATCACGGCGCGTTCAATAATATTTTGCAATTCCCGGACATTGCCGGGCCAATGGTAGTTTTGCAATTTCACCACTTCGGCCTGGGTCAATTCCCGTCCTGTGCAGTTCAGTTTTTTGCGGACATGGGCCATGAATCTGGCCGCCAGCAGCGGGATGTCTTCTTTGCGGTTGCGAAGCGGGGCGACTTCAATAGGGAAGACATTCAAACGGTAATAAAGATCCTGCCGGAAACGTTTGGCTTCCACTTCCTGGGCTAATTTCCGGTTGGTGGCGGCGATGATGCGGACATTCACCTTTCTGGTGGTTTCCTCCCCCACCCGTTCATATTCCCCTTCCTGCAAGACGCGTAACAACTTACTTTGCATCTCCAAGGGGATTTCTCCGACTTCATCCAGGAACAGCGTGCCACCATCGGCGGCTTGAAAGCGCCCGGCTCGATCTTTGAGCGCGCCCGTAAACGCGCCTTTGGCATGCCCGAAAAATTCACTTTCATAGAGTTCTCTGGGAATGGACGCACAGTTGACCCGCACGAGCGGATGGTCTTTGCGTTGACTGCGGCGATGAATTTCGCGGGCGACCAGTTCTTTCCCCGTTCCCGACTCTCCGGAAATGAGCGCTGTGGCATCGGTGGGCGCGACCAGTTCGATTTGCTCTACCAGGTTGGCGATGGCCGGACTCTGTCCGACAATACCGCCAAAATTCTGCGCTTCCAGAACTTCTTCTTTTAAGAACGTGTTTTCCAGTTCCAGTTGGGCTTTGAGACGTTCGATTTCCTCGAAGGCCCGGGCATTGGCAATGGCGACAGCCACATGATCGGCAATCATCCGGAACCAGACGGTGGCGTCATCGGTGACCGGTTCGCGTTCGAACACGCCCAGCACGCCCAGCGTTTCCCCTTTATAGATGATGGGTTGTCCGTGAAAGCCCTGGATGCCTTCCTGCCTGGCCCAGTCGGGCCGTGCGATCCAGGCGAGATTGTTTTCCATCTCATTGATAACAAGTTGCTCGCCGGTCTTTCCAATTCGTCCTACCTTACAGACACCTAACGGAAATCGAGCAAAGTATCCGTCGGTGTTGGACCATTCCATTTTGTCGTTCCCGCCGGATCGTCCGGCACTCGCCACGAGATGGAGGCACCTCGTCTGATCCGGACATTCCTCCTTGAGCCGGCAGGTGGAGCAGATATCGCCTGGCCGAATTAGCCAGATTCGCGTCAGGACCACCGTGGGTCGATCCGCCAGCCGCCGCACAATCAGCCACAAGAGGTCATTCAATGAACGTTGCTGGGCAATGTCCAGCAGCAGGCATTTGAGGGAATCTAACGTCGTGGGTGCTGCGCATTCAGGTGTGGTGGTTATGGTTGTGTTCATAGGTGAAACGGTAAACGAAATTTCGTGTATGTGCAATGATTTTTCGTTAGGCACGAAAATTCGTTGTATTTTGAAAAGAATAAATTATTAAAATTTGCATAAAACCAATAGCTTACGATTTTTTGTTGTTTGGCATACTCATTGTAATACCACGAAACAGTGGAATGAAAATTGATTCAAATTAATCAACAGAAAGGATACCGGATGTCACGATTACCAGCCATCAACCCGGATCACGCGACCGGCCAGGCCCAACGATTACTGAAAGGTGTGGAGAGCAAACTTGGGTTTGCCCCCAACATTATGCGGACGATGGCGAATTCGCCTTCGGTCCTTCAGGGCTACCTCGATTTCTCGGGCGCCCTTTCCAAAGGAGGTCTTTCCCCGAAGCTTCGTGAGCAGATCGCTTTGGCGGTTTCGGAAGTCAATGACTGCCAGTATTGCCTTGCCGCGCATTCGGCCATTGGACGATCGGTCGGGCTGAGCGAGGAGGCTCTCGGGGATAGTCGGAGAGGGGAGTCCCCGGACCCGAAAGAAGCGACCCTCTTGGCCTTTACCAGGAATGTTGTCACGAATCGTGGGCGGGTCAGCGATGAGGAGGTAGCCAAACTCTGCAAAGCCGGATTCACAGAAGGGGATATTGTGGAACTCATTGCCAATATCTCTCTGACGTCGTTCACGAACTATTTCAACCACATAGCCGGGACGGAGATCGATTTTCCGGCGGTTTCGGAACTTGAGGCCCGCGTGTGAAACATGTGTCTCCCTGATTTGACTTCATCATGTTTCAATCATTTTTTATTTTAAGGAGAACGCCCATGAGCACATCAATCACAATCCCGCTTCAAGACAGACTGGAAGACCTGTTTTCGTACATTCGGGATGGCCGAATTTTGGATGCCATCACTGAGTTCTACGCAGAAGATGTTGTTATGCAGGAGAACGCTCTCCAGCCGACCGTTGGCCGCCAAGCCAATTTGAAACGGGAGAAGGAATTTCTGAGCACGGTGAAAGAATGGCAACGGTTCGATGTCACGGCCAAAGGCGTCGGCAAGGAGGTGACGTTTTATGAAACCGTCATGGATTGGGTAGCCACGGATGGAACGCCGGTCCATGTGGAACAGGTGGTAGTCGCCAAATGGCAGGACGGCCAGATCATCCACGAGCGGTATTATCACAATCAATGAAATGATGAATCCTGCGGAAATTTGGTGGCAAATTGAAAAATTAAAAACCAAAATATATCTCACTCCCTAATTGGGAGTGAAATAGAACGAAACCACTTACAAATCGGAGCCGGGGGACATCAATATGAGCAATATTTCAAGAAGACGATTTTTGCAATTATCAGGAATGACCGGTGGAGCAGTCATTTTCACTGGTCTGTTCGGTCAACTGTCGGGATTAGTTCCGCCAAGGGGTTTGGCACATGCCGCCGAACCAATAAAGATAGGGATCATTGATCCGTTATCGAGCCCCTATAGGACATCATCCATCCACGATGTTCACGGCGCCAACGTGGCTGTGGATTTTTACAATAAACGCGGTGGGGTGCTAGGTCGCCCAGTCATGATTTTGGAAGCCGACGATGCGTCCAATCCTGAGACGGCAGTTGAAGCGGCAACCAAATTAATCAAAGAGGATCGTGTTGACTTCCTTATGGGTACCTTCAACGCGGATTGCGCGTTGGCTGTTTCTGAGTTGGCCAAGAGGGAAGGCAGGCTTTTCATGGTCACTGGCGCCCATTTTCCTGAATTAACCGGAGTCGCATGTAATTCCCACACGTTTGTGTTTATGCCGAATGCCACCATGATGGCGCAATCAGTGGTGCCAAATTTGGTTAAAGCGTATGGAACCCGATGGTACATGATTACGACCAACACATTGGATGGGAAGGTCATGTCAAAAGCCATGACCGATGCCGGTCAGATCCACCAGGTCGAAATTGTCGGCGAAGCGCTTTTGCCCTTCGGAGCCAACGATTTCCAATCAGCTCTGATTGCGGCCAAGGACAAGCACCCGACCCTTATCGTGCTCAATCTGTACGGATGGGACTTGGTCTATGCGCTGAGGGACTATGCAAAACAAGAACTTGCCAAAGCCAAAATTGGTATCGGCGGCATGATCGGCGGTGAACAGATTGGCCGGCCCCTGGGCTATGCAGGCAACGCAGGTATTTGGGGATTGATCTGGGATCCGAAGATTGATTCTGAAGGCTCGAAGCGATTCATTCAATCCGTTATTGAGAAGTACAATCATACGCCGACTTCCCGTTGCTATCTCGGCTATGCGGCCATGACCCAAATTCTGGAGGCCGTGCGGCGGGCCGGTACGACGGATACGACCGCGGTTATCAAAGCGCTAGAGGGACATGAGTTCGACGGATTGAAAGAAGGCAGATCCTATTTTCGCTCATGGGACCATCAGCACGTACAGGATGTGCTTGTCGGGGAAGCGTTTGGCAAGGAGATGGGCCTTGGACATTACAAAATTCTTGCTACAGTTTCAGGCGATGCGGTGGCTGGAACTATAGAAAAAAACACTTGCAGACTCTAATCGATGAAAGGGTAATGACCATGAACACGACAACGATAGAAGAAGCTACACAAAAACTATCAGGTGAAATTTCTTTACCGAAAACGATGAGGGCTGCGGTGTTGCGTCAGTTCGGACCTCCGGATGTACTCAGGTTCGAAGAAATAGCCACGCCCAGGCCAAAGGCGGGGCATATTGTCATTAAAGTCCTGGCAGCAGGGCTAAATCGTCTGGACCATTATCTGAGGGAAGGTTCGGTTATGCCCGATCTTCCTCTCCCACACATTCTCGGAGTGGATGCCGTCGGGGAAGTAGTGGAATTAGGCGAAGGGGTGACGAACGTGCGAATTGGTGAACGCGTGATTCCCGTTGCAGGGTTTACGCTGAATGAAGAGGATGACCGGAACCGGCCTCTCGCTAATTCCTCCAGCTTTGTCGTTCCCGGTGTGCATATCTGGGGATCGTACTCCCAATATATGGAAGTGCCGGCTCGTTGGGCAGTCAAAGATGAAACGGGATTATCGCCTGCCGAAGTGGCCACATTGCCTGTTGTCATTGGAACATCCGTGCGTGCGGTCAAACAGGTCGGTGAGGTCAAAGCCGGTGACAGAGTGTTAGTCACAGCGGGTGCATCCGGCTCTGGAAGTATGCACATTCAAGTGGCAAAAGCGTTGGGCGCCAAGGTTGCGGCAACCGTGCGGGATGACGTGAAAGGCGAATACGTGAAGTCACTTGGAGCTGATCTGGTGATCAACACGCGTAGACAAGATGTAGTGGAACGCGTGAAGGCCTGGTCGGGCGGACAAGGGGCGGATGTGGCCATTGATAATGTGGGCGGAAGTGAATTGGCCAAGACAATCGAAGCGGTTCGTCCGTTCGGCATCATCGTGGTGTATGGATTTACGGCCGGGGCGGAGGCGATGATCAACGTGCGTGATCTCTTTTTTACGCAGAAACAACTTCGGGGAACGATCTTCGCCGACCCTGAAGATCTGCAATGGGGCTTGGAGGAGGTTCGCGCAGGCCGGATTAAGGCGGCATTGGACCGGACGTTCCCGCTTAGCCAAGCCGCCGAAGCCCATCGGTTTCTGGCGGATAATCAAGTGAAAGGTAATTTCGTCCTGCTCCCGTGGGATGAGTAAGCACACAAACGTTATCGCAATAATAAAAAGGAAAACGACATCATGAAACGTTTCAAAACAATAATCAAACCTCTGATTGGAATTTTGGCTGTCGTGCCATTTAGCCTTATTGGTCTGTTGGTGGTCGGGGCGACGGCCTCCAAGTCGGGAGATAAGGACCCGGTCACGGCTCAAGATACTTCCGTGAGGGTCAGCTATCCGACTCTGCACAAAACCATCGAGGTGGACGGGCTGGAGATCTTTTATCGCGAAGCAGGGCCAAAAGATGCGCCAACGATTCTGTTGCTCCATGGCTTTCCAACTTCCTCTCATATGTTCCGCAATCTGATTCCACAGTTATCGGATCGGTTCCATGTGGTGGCACCGGATTATCCAGGCTTTGGAAATAGCTCTATGCCGACGGTGGACGAGTTCACTTACACGTTCGACCATCTCGCCAAAGTCATGGAGAAATTTATCCGGAAAGTGGGCTTGAAATCGTACAGTCTCTATCTCATG
>JBGSSO010000217.1:0-15810 GCA_041737015.1 Nitrospirales bacterium | reverse complement strand
ACTTTTCAAAATGTGCCGGGCTAGCCCTTTGACCTCTTCAAGGTTTTGTTTGGTGTTGGCGTAATGCAGATAGGTAACGACTGCGGAAATGCCAACCCCACCGACTATAAAGAGCAGAAGGGTGATGGCGATTAAATCCCGGCGGGATTGTCCGACTGCAGCATTCAATTCGGAGGATACGGTTTTGCCTTCTGTGAGGCCAACCACCACCATACTTTGATGTTCAAGACTGAAGACCAATAACACCCCAACCACTACGCCCACAATAATAAGAATGGGCACGATTTGGCGAATGAGAAGATTTTGAAAAAGAGATGTTTCAGGGTGAGGACGGAACATTGTTGGTCTCTGGTTTTTACGAATTCTTCTCGAAAACAATTGGAAATACTGACTATTTCTCTCCTATTACCATAGGCGAAGGAAGGGGAATCGTGCAATGTCCGGCCATTCGTTTTAACAACTTTTTATCAAAAGACGGCGTTCAAACTCTATCGGTGGACATGCCCTGTTATCCGAAAACGTTCGTCTATGCCGGGGAACTTTTGGTGAATACTTCTCTTCTCAAAATGATGTCAGTGCGGCCATGATTCTTTCTCCATGGGGACCCATCCATTCTGTCTATAAGGCCCTTATACGATTGGCAGAAATCTACTCATTGCATCTCCGAACTTTTTTCCCTTAATTGGGAGTTCAAGGCAATGCTGGAAACCCATTATGAAGCATTTCCCTATCTAGAATTCCAGAGTTAGGGCGACAGGGTGGTAAGAAAGGTTGGCACGGCCTCTTCAAGAAATCCTGAATGAACGTGGTCAGGTGTCGGAGGCGTTTGAAGTCCAATCCCTTTATCTGCCTTTTAATGACTTCAATTCCCCGTAGCCTTGCTTCGGGGATACCTTGTGAAAACTGTAAACGATTGATCCGTTGAATACCCCGCTGCTTGCGGCGGGGATATTTATTGCTTCGCCTGGTCGTGGTTATGACCGCTTTTTGAAAGATATGGCTAGAGCAATGGACGTGCCAAAGGCCATAGAAGGCGTCCCTCGTCGCTTATTGAAGGAGAGCTGAGCTTTTCCTCATGTTTTACGGATTGAATGTTTTTTAGTCGCCTATTCGACAGGGTATTTATGCAAAATTTGCATGAGGAAGTTCGTCTTGCAAGAAATGCATTTTAAAAAGCCTGTAATCAATAGAGAGTTCGGATGATTAGGCATAACCATGGAAGTGCAAATTTTGCATCATTACAAAGGAGGGTTTTCAGAAAAATAGAGTTTACATGGATCAAGGGTTCACTGTTTTTTTGCGTATATGGCGATGTGAACAACGTCTGTCGTAGCCATTTTGCTAGAAATGCAATGGGCAGGAGGAGGCCGATTTCCACTGCCGAATGTCTTGTTGGAGCCTTGTATCTATCTGAAAGCCAAATGCAACCCTATTGGTGTGTTGACTTGCTGGAAATGTGTCGCACGTCAGCTAGATGAATCATCTAGACCTAAGGCCTGCAAGGTTTGCAGACGGGGTACTGAAATGCTTTGTTTCTTTGGAATTCCTTAACCGACTTCGAGCTATCTCTAGGGCCTTGTGCCGGCTTTACGAAGAACGTTGGAGCAAGAACAGAATAAATATTCAAGGTATAGCTTTTGCACAGGAATGTGTGCATGAAAGCCAAAACACCATAAGAGAATTTGAGGGGACGGTTAAACAGATCCTTGTGAAAATGGAAATCTTCCGCTTAGGCCATCAGTATTTTGATTCTTTCCTAGCGTGGACATTTTCCAAATCCCCAATAATTTTACGCGAGGGTCAGGCATTCAAGGAAACCAGAATTCCTTTGTTCCCAGAAAGCCTGCTCACCCCAAAATCCGGTGTTTTCTCCTCTAATCATGTGTCTCTTTATGCGATGGCCTGAAACGTTTTTATGACCAACATTTGAAATTCCTGTTCTCTCAATCAGGTGAGGCCAATTGCCTTGACACCTCCTCTTGCCCGTTTGGCAAATGAAAGTGACACCGTAAGCAAGGCATGACGATATTCCTGTTCTTGGCTCTGTTGTTGGCCTATGCGTGTGGGATGCTTCTCCCGCTGTGTTTCCCGAGTCGACCGCATATTCAGAATGTGATTGCGCATGGATCAGCTGCTGTGGCTGGCGGTCTGGGAATAGTCCTTGGTCTGATCGGGCTCCTGGCCCCTGAACCGCTGCTTTGGTTTCTGCCGTCTTCTATTCCTCTACTGACGTTTTCTCTCCGGCTCGATTCCCTGAGTGCTTTTTTTGTCTTGACGATTTCCCTTGTGGGTTTGGCGGTATCCGTATTTGCCAGTGGCTACGTCCGGGAATTTTACGGACGAATTCCTGTCAGTCTTCTCGGCTTCCTCTATAACGGGTTTCTCCTGTCCATGTTGTTGGTTGTCACGGCGGATAATGCTTTCTTCTTTTTAATCGTTTGGGAATTGATGTCCCTCCTCTCATATTTTCTCGTGGTATCGGAGCATGAAAAACCGGACGTTCGTTTTGCCGGATTATTTTATTTAATTATGACCCATGTGGGCACGGCATTTATTCTGGTGACGTTTCTCATGTTTTACCAGGAGACGGGCTCGTTTGCCTTTGAGGCATTTCGAAGCGCCGACCAATCCCTGCCGGAAGGATTGCGGGCCCTGGTCTTTTGGACAGCCCTCATCGGTTTTGGAGCCAAAGCGGGCATTGTGCCACTTCATGTCTGGTTGCCCTATGCCCATCCGGCCGCACCGTCTCATGTCTCCGCGCTGATGTCGGGTGTCATGATTAAAACGGCGATTTATGGCCTCCTTCGCGTGTATTTTGATTTTCTTGGAGGGCCGTTTCCCTGGTGGTGGGGATTTGTGGTCTTGTTGGTGGGCACGGTGTCGGCGCTTCTCGGGGTGATGTATGCGTTGATGGAACATGACCTGAAAAGTCTTTTAGCCTTTCACAGTGTTGAAAACATCGGCATTATTTTAATGGGGATAGGAACAGGCATGGTGTTCTATGCCTATGACATGCCCCATCTGGCAGCGTTGGGAATCATTGCCGGGCTGTACCACACGATCAATCACGCGGTGTTTAAGGCCTTGCTCTTTATGGGTGCGGGTTCACTCCTGTATGCCACCCACACCCGGAACATGGAAGAGTATGGAGGCCTCCTTCGACGGATGCCCTGGACCGGCCTGTTTTTTTTAATCGGGGCCGTTTCCATTTCCGCCCTCCCACCGACGAATGGGTTTGTCAGTGAATGGCTGGTGTTTCAGGGGCTCTTTTTAAGCTTGGAACTCCCTTCTCTTTTTTTGAAATTGATGCTTCCCATCGCTGCGGCCCTGCTTGCGCTTACCGGCGCGCTGGCTCTGGCCTGTTTTGTCAAGGCGTTTGGCATTTCATTCCTGGCTCTTCCGCGAAGCTCCCATGCACGAAAAGCTCAGGAGGTTCCTATTCCTATGCGCGTCGGAATGGGATTCCTAGCCGGCCTTTGTCTGGTTTTAGGATTGGGCCCTGCAGTCGTGGTGCCCCTCCTTGATCGGGTAAGTGAACCCTTTGTGGGGATATCAATTGCCGGGAGGGTGTTTGAAATGGGTGGATGGACACTGGCACCCGTGAGCGGAGAGTTTTCAAGTCTCTCCACTCCAGTTCTGGCGATTGTCTTGGTCGGTCTCACCGGATTGGGGTGGGGACTCGCCTATGTTCTGGGAGGGAAGGGGAAAACGCGATTCTATAAAACATGGGGGTGTGGGTTGAATGTAACCGCACGAATGGAATACACGGCGACCGGTTTTGTCCAGCCCATTAAGCGGGTGTTTAGCACCATTTATCAACCGACGGTCAAGCTCGAAACAGAATTTCTTGAAGAATCGCATTATTTCGCCAAGCGGAGACATTTCGAATTTTCGATCGAACCCATTTTTCTCGAGTATTTGTATCATCCGATCCTGAAATTCTTTTCAACTCTGGCTGATCGGTCTCGTGTGATCCAAGGGGGAAATTTGTCTTTGTACCTGGCCTATATTTTTGTGACGTTGGTGTTTTTACTCGTGATAATGGGATAGGGCGTACTCATGAGAGCAATCGATTTCCTGCTGATTATTTTGCAAATATTTCTGGTCTTAGGGCTTTCTCCCTTAATTGTGGGGGTTATCCGACGAGTTAAAGCCCACTTGCAATGTCGACATGGGGCGACCGTGCTCCAGCCCTACTCGGATCTTGCCAAACTCTTTCGCAAAGAACCCGTTATCTCGACGACAGCCTCGTGGATCTTCCCGGCCACGCCGTACATTCTGTTTTCCTCAACGTTGGCTGCCAGCCTGCTTGTTCCCACCATTATCGCGCCCATGCCGCTCAATTTTGCCGGAAACATTATTGCCCTGGTCTATCTTCTGGCTTTAGGGACCTTTTTTCTGATGCTGGCGGGCCTGGATGCCGGATCCGCCTTTGGTGGAATGGGCAGCAGTCGTGAAGCGATCGTCGCCTCGCTGACCGAACCGGCCTTGATTCTGTCCTTGTTTGCGGTGGCACTTACGGCGGGCTCGGCCAATATCAGCGCCATCGTCTACAAAACCGCGATCTTGCAGGGTATTGTGCTGGATCCTCCGCCTCATTTAATGGCCTTGGTGGCCCTGTTTATCATTACGCTGGCCGAAACCGGCCGTGTGCCGGTAGATAACCCCGCGACGCATTTAGAATTGACCATGATCCATGAAGCGATGATTTTGGAATACTCCGGGCGATATCTGGCCCTGGTTGAGTGGGCAGCCGGAATGAAACTTATGATTTTTTTATCCTTGCTGGCCAACATTTTTGCGCCTTGGGGCATTGCCACTACCTTGTCCCCGTCAGCCCTGGGCTTGGGGTTATTGGTCTTTGTGGGGAAAGTTGTGGGGTTGGCCGTCGTGATTGGTGTGTTTGAATGTATGTTTGCCAAATTGCGGTTGTTTCGCGTGACGGAATTACTTGGGGCAGCCTTTGTTCTGTCATTATTAGCCCTGGTGTTTTTTTATATCCTGCGGGTGTGACATGCCAACTCTGCCGATCAATATTGGTTCGTACCTGGTCAATCTGTGCTCGGCCCTCCTGTTGCTGACGTGTTTTGCCATCGTCGCACAACGGCGCTTGATGGCATGCGTGGACTTGTTCGCGTTGCAGTCAGTGTTTTTGGCGGTGACCGCCACGTTAGTGGCGTATTTGACCGGCATTCACCATATTTACCTGGCGGCCGTACTCACCATCGCGATTAAAGCCATTATCCTGCCACGAATATTAAAGAAGATCGTGAGGCAGTTAAATGTTCAGCGCGAGGTCAGCATGTATGTGAACATTCCAACGGGTTTGTTGATCTGTGGAGGATTGGTGATTCTGGCATTTTTTATTACGCAACCGATTGTTCATCTCGGATTCCTTCTGACTCAAGATTCCCTGGCGATTGCCCTGGCCATTGTGCTGATCGGATTTTTTATCATGGTTTCCAGGTTAAAAGCCGTTACGCAAGTGATCGGGTTTCTCATGATTGAAAACGGGCTATTTCTCGCAGCCACCGCTGCAGCCTATGGGATGCCCTTGATCGTGGAACTGGGAATCTTTTTCGATGTGCTGGTCGCCGGCTTGATCGTCGGTATTTATACCCATCAAATTCAGGAGGCCTTTGGCAGTGTGGATACGAGCCGAATGAAGGCCCTCAAAGAATAAGTCTCATGATTTGGCCAATTATCTTGCTCATTGCGACCCCGTTCCTCATTGGTGTCAGCGGGCTTGTCGTTCGTAATCGGCAAGCGTTGGACGTTCTGCATTGCGTGCAAGCCGGCATCATGGTGGTTTCGTCAATGTTATTGGTCGATGAGGTGTCCGTGAGCGGACCCGTTTCTTTTTTGTACTTCCTTCATGCCGATGCCATCAGCGCATGGTTTGATTTGGTGATCGGGATCGTGGCAGGGACGGGAACCTTATATGCCGTAGGGTATCTGGGAGAGCAGTATGACCGTGGACATGTGTCCCTCAAACGGTTTCGTCAATTTTTTATGCTATTCGATCTGTATTTGGGAGTCATGCTGTTGGCCGTCAATGTTGAAAATCTTGGGATGATGTGGATTGCCATTGAAGGAGCGACCTTGTCGGCCGCCTTGCTGATCGGATTTGAGCGGAGCAAGGGAGCCCTTGAGGCGGGATGGAAATTTGTGATTCTCAGTTCAGTCGGTATTGCCTTGGCTCTTTTTGGGACAATCCTCGTGTATTACTCCTCGGAGCAATTGCTTGGGATTTCCGAAGAAGCGTTGCACTGGGCGAAATTGTACGAGGTCGGGGACCAACTCGATCCTTCCGTGATGAAAATTGCCTTTATTTTCATTTTGGTCGGGTACGGGACCAAGGCAGGTCTGGTCCCGATGCATACCTGGTTACCCGATGCGCATGGAGAAGCCCCCACTCCGGTGAGTGCGATGCTTTCCGCAAATATGTTGACCATGGCGATCTACGCGATTCTCCGGTTCAAGATCCTGACCGATCAGGCGGTGGGGCCGGAGTTCACGGGAACCTTGCTCCTGGGATTTGGATTTTTCTCCGTCGCGCTCTCCTCGATTGTCCTGTTACTTCAAGAAGATTTTAAACGACTGTTAGCCTTTTCCAGTATCGAGCATATCGGTATCGCATTAATTGGGTTTGGTCTGGGGGGCTTGGGAGTATTTGGAGGATTGTGGCATCTGCTGAATCATGCCTTGGCTAAATCGGCCGCGTTTTATGGCGCCGGCCTTATACTGATTACGCATGAACATAAGTTTATCGCTCGTGTCCCCGGCCTGTTACGTGAGCATCCGGCTGCGGGAGTGGCCTTGTTCGTCGCCGGCCTTGTTCTTGCCGGCATGCCCCCCTTCGGATTGTTTGTGAGTGAAATCACTATCGCCGTGAACGCCATGAACACAGCCCCTTCGATCGCGTATGGGTTCCTCGGTGTATTGACTCTGGCTTTTGCGACGTTGCTGTTTCAAATCTTGAGGATGGTCCTGGGCGTGCCCATGGAAACGCAAATCTCCACCGTGGGGCCACGGTGCCGGGCCTTTTCGACCGCCGCGCTGGCAGTGAACCTGGGCGCCCTGATTTTCTTAGGGCTCCATGTTCCCGCTGGCCTTCATGATCTCATTGGGGCGATTCTGCCATTTTTTGATGCGGAAGGAGAGTATTTCTAAATGCCGGACGAGAACCATGTTGCGTTGATGATCCTGGCTTCGCCGGTTGTCGCCGCAACACTCAGTCTCTTCATCAAAAATATTCGTATGCTTCACGGCTTGAACGTGATGACTATGGTGATCCTGGTGGTGGCCGATCTGGTTCTCTGGGCAACGGTGGTTCGTGAGGAATCCTTCACGGCACTCGGAAATGTCGTGTTTATTGACAGCCTCTCGATTTTCATTCTCTCAATCGTCGTGGGTATTGGTTTTTCCTGTTCGATTTACTTGTGGTCGTATTTTGATGATGAGGCAATTCACCAGTTAGTCCAGCCTCATCGCCTTTGGACGTTTTTTCCTCTGTATTACGTATTTTTGTTTGCCATGATTGTCGCGACCCTGGCGAACAGTCTGGGTGTGCAATGGGTTGCCGTCGAGGCGACGACGCTGGCGACGGTGTTCCTCATTACATTTTTTAAGAGTCGGGAAAGCTTGGAGGCCGGGTGGAAATATCTCATCCTCTGCTCTGTCGGCATTGCCCTCGCTTTGTTCGGAACGGTCCTGACCTATTATTCGTCAATTCGTGTGCTTGGAGAAGAAAACGCCGCGTTAAACCTGACCAGCCTGTTGCCCGTGGCTGCTCAAATGGATGGACACGTGCTGAAGTTGGCTTTCATCTTTATTCTGGTCGGGTACGGTACGAAGATTGGACTGGTCCCGATGCATACCTGGTTGCCTGAGGCCTATAGCGAAGCGCCGGCCCCGGTCACCGCCATGCTGGCCGGAGTGCTGGAAACCGTTGCGGTGTATGCCGTCCTGCGGAGTAAATCCATCGTGGATCAGGCCGTCTCCCCTGGGTTTACAGGGAACCTCTTGATCTTGATCGGATTGATCTCGTTTGGGACGGCTGCGCTATTTATCCTGATTCAACGAGATTATAAACGCCTTTTTGCATATTCCAGTATCGAGCATATGGGCTTGGCCATGTTGGGGTTTGGTATTGGGGGACCACTAGGAACCTTCGGTGGGCTTTGGCATCTCCTCAACCATGCCTTGGCCAAATCGCTGGGATTTTTTGCGGTCGGCAACATTTTTCGCCGGTATCGAACTCGACAGATTCATGAGGTCCAGGGCATGGCCAAAGTCCAGCCCATTACCGCAATCGCATTTCTCGCCGGTGGCTTGGCCCTGGTGGGAATGCCCCCGTTTTCACTATTTAATAGTGAACTGTTGGTGATCACTTCACTGGCTCAAATGACCTTTCAATTTGATTCGTTTCATCTGGGACGGTTTCTGAGCATTACGGTATCACATGAAATTCGAAGCCTTGGAATCATCATGATAATCGTACTGTTAGCGGTGGCGTTATTTGGAGGATTTATCTACCGGCTGACCGGCATGGTATGGGGCACCCCACCTGCAGGGGTCAGGCAAGGTGAAGACTGGCACATCGGGCAACTCCCACTTGCCTTATCGGTCTTCGCGTTGGTGTGGATGGGGTTTTATCTTCCCGCCCAGGTTGAAACTCTCTTACAACGGGCCACCGACGTGGTGATAGGAAGGTAGCCAACCATGGAACCGGAATTTAATCCAGTTGAACACTTGCGAAGCATATTTGGTCCGGCGATTAACCGTGTCTCCACTAACCACGGGATTCCTGTGGTCCATGTGCACACCAATCAGATTTTGCCGATTACCCGATATATTCATGCCAATGAAAAACTTAGAGGAACCCTTTCTTTACTATGGGCAGTCGATCACCGACCTCGTGACGTGCGCTACGAACTCCGGTACTTGTTTACGCTCAGTGAACACAAGGACTGGCTTATTGTCTCCACGGATCTCCTGGGGGAAGAACGGCTCTTTGAGTCCATCACACCCAAAATTCATGCGGCCAACTGGTATGAGCGGGAAATCCGGGATATGTTCGGTTTGATTGCCCAAGGGCATCCGGACCTTCGGCGCCTGGTCCGGCACAATCATTGGCCCAAGGGTGTTCACCCGTTACACAAAAATTTCCCATGGAACTCGGTCTTGCAATGGCGCCAGCCTCCCGGATCGGTCGATGGCCATTTTATTCATGGGGAAGGCGTGTTCGAAGTGCCGGTGGGTCCCATTCATGCGGGTATCATTGAGCCCGGGCACTTCCGGTTTACTGTAGCCGGAGAACCTATCATGCACCTCGATCTCCAACATTTTTGGAAACATCGTGGTGTGGAAAAGTTGTTTGAACAACAGACGCTATCTGGTGGAGTGGAATTGGCTGAGCGAATATCAGGGGACACCACCCTTGGACATAGCCTCGCCTATTGCCAGACCGTAGAAACGTTATGGGAGATTCCCGTCCCTCGTCGGGCCAGGTATCTCAGAAGTTTGTTTCTGGAATTGGAGCGCCTCCACAACCACATTGGTGATGTGGGAGGTATTTGCAATGACACGGCTTATGCGCTAGCCCATGCTCACTGCAGTCGGTTGAAAGAACGGGTGATGCAACTGAATGATCGACTGACAGGTTCGAGATTTCTTCGAGGGGTGAATTGCGTGGGAGGGGTAGGCATCGACCTTTCGACGGATCAGTTTTCCGAGCTGGTCACTGAACTGGAACACATTGAAAAGGATTTTTCCGAACTGGAACAGATTATCGCCGTCAATGCCTCGTTGATCGATCGGTTTGAGAGTACGGGGATTCTCAAGAAGCAGACCGCTTGGGACCATGGGGTCGTCGGGGTGGTTGGTCGGGCTTCGGGCATCGATCGGGATCTCCGAAGAGATCGGCCTTTTGCAGCCTATGATGAGCTTTCGGTATGTGTGGCCGGTTCTTCACATGGGGATGTGCGAGCCAGGGTTCAGGTCCGGGTGAGTGAGATTCATGAATCAATTCGGTTCATTCACGAGATTCAACGCATGCTTCCTGATGGTCCGCTGAAGGGTGACCGTCAGGTGGTTCCTGACTCCGGAGCGTGGGCGATCTCTGCGGTTGAAGGTTGGCGTGGTGAAATTTTGTATTTCCTGATGGTTGGCGAACATGAACAAATTCATCGCTGTAAGGTCCGGGACCCCTCGTTTGTCAATTGGCCTGCAATTCAAATGGCGGTGATCGGGAATATTATTCCCGATTTTCCTCTCATTAATAAAAGCTTCAGTCTTTCTTATGCCGGGAATGATTTGTAACAAATTGCAAGAGGTGCAGCGTGAAGGGTAGGGGGATGTGTGGCAAGCAGGTAAAACAATCAGCGTGAGGACTTGGAAGAGCGCCAGGGAAGCCCTATTTCCCACTTGACGTCTCAGGGGTTATGACCCGCAAAAATGAGGAGAGACCATGTTTAAGATTCTCAAAAAAAGTTTCAAAACAGGAATAGTGACCGGCCAATATCCCCCTGCTCCTATCGGACAGAAATTCTCTGTTGCGCCAACAGCGCAAAAGAAGGCCGAACTGTTTCGAAAGTCGCTAACCATTCGTGAAGTGGATACCGGTTCGTGTAATGCCTGTGAAATGGAAATGAATGCCTTAGCCAATCCTGTCTATGACATCGAACGCCTTGGAATTCATATTGCCGCGTCTCCTCGTCACGCAGATGCCTTGGTGGTGACTGGTCCGGTTACGGTGAACATGGAAGGTCCGCTGAAGGATGTGTTTAAAACCACGCCCAATCCAAAATTAATCATTGCCTTAGGTGATTGTGCCATCAATTGTGGAATCTTCAAAGGAAGCTATGCGGTGACTGGTCCGGTCGACCAACATATTCCGGTTGATGTTCGCATCCCCGGATGCCCTCCGCGCCCGGCCGAAATTATTGAGGCCTTGACGGAGCTTCGAAAAGGCGTCACGACTTTTACCAGGTGGGTTAGAAAACTCTCGGGGAATCCATGAAGAAGTTGTGATAATCCCAGCTAACCGGTTCACGAGGATTTTCCTGGGGCCGGAAAACGATTTTTTAATGGGGCGGTAGTGGCCGGTCGCCGGATTTTTAGGGGTCTCTAACTTTTGGGAGATTTTCATGAGCGTATTCTTACCATTACTTGTTCTCTTTTTGATTCTCGGTGTTGGTCCGTCCTGCGCCTATGAAAAAATCCAGATCCCCAATGGGGCCGGGATATCTGGAAAGGTGACCATTGAAGGGGAGAAGCCGAGACCGATGGCCTTAAATTTGGTCACCATTTCTGATCCACGGTACGGTATTGGTCGCTCATCAGACTGCCTTTAAATTTGACGATGGTCCGCATCGTTGATTCAGGCGCCGAATGATGCCACTCATTCGCACTGTTGGTATGCGGTATGAGGCTGATCAATGAGTGGGTTCTCCTTTTTTTATGTGGCAGGGTCTTTCCTAGGACTCTGTGTAGAAGAGTAGTTGTACGCCGATGGTGATGACCAGCAGAGCCCAGAGGATTTTGAATACAAATCGGACGCGGGAAGATGTCTGGAATGCGGCGTGAGATCGTGGTATGAACTCACCGGCAAACCAGGCCAGGCCACCTGCCATGGCCAATGTGCCCATGATGTTATGGTGAGTCTGAATGTCGTGGCCGCCTGGATGGAGACCATGCATGTGGCGAAACAACATAAGGCCACCGACCAGTGCAAAACCCGGCAGAAGCGATCGCCAAAACACGTGGGAAAATTTTCCAGCCCGTAGGAACCCTTCCACCAGGCCGACAGCCAAGACCAGGATGCCGAATATTTTATGTTGCAGCATTTCAGGATCTTTGCCGGATAACGTTTCGGCTATTGTCCACGGGCCAATGGGCCATGCCAAATGATCGCTCCAGATCAACAGGAAGATTCCTGATCCAATCAGTGAACTCGGCAACAGCCAACGAACCCACATTAATGCTTGCCAGCTCATCACTGTTTGCCATTCACTGAGACCCACCAGAATGACGCCGACTCCAACAAGCGCATGGTTGAATTCGCTATACGCAATCCCTTCCGGGGAGCCTTCCCATTGCCCGATCTGCGGGGCAGCGTCCTGATGGCGGGCGCTGTGATTGTGGGGAGTTTCTTTCTCCAACATGGTGTGCGGTTCGGCCCAGGCGGAAGGTAGTCCAAGGTGCAGCTCGTGGTTTATCGGTTCCCATAGACCTTGAATAAACATTATCCCGACAAAAATCCTATAAAGCCAGGTAAACAGGACAGTAGGAGGCAGTATGCTCACGTGTTCCTCACTGAAGATTTTCCTTTGGTCATGCTATTTCCAATGTAGGATGGTTGGAGAATGATTTCTTGCTAAAACTAGAAAAAAGGATTCGGGCATTTCACAAGATACGACTGGTCATATTGATTATTCAGAGTATGGATGCTTACCAACTGATGGTGTGCGGTGGTTTAAACGTGTGAAGAAGCATTCTACTGCGGTGCCCTTCGATCGACCCCTTCTGCATGGGAGAAGGTGACCAATTCTTTTTTTTGTAGGCTTTGCTGAACGAGCCCAGGAATGTCGAGGTCTTGCTCGACTTTGAGGATATGGGGCAGCTGGCACCGGGTTTGAGGATGTTTTGGGACAAAGAGGGTGCAGCAATCTTGGTCCGGTTCGATGGAGGTCTCGAATGATCCCAGCGCTTGAGCCTGTTGCGTGATTTCCAGCTTATCCATCCCGATAAGCGGTCGAAGAATGGGAAGTGACGTCGCTTCGTTAATGACGGAAATATTTTCCGCCGTTTGTGACGCCACTTGACCCAGGCTGTCCCCGGTCGTGAGTGCCCATGCCTCTTCCTGCTCGGCGATTCGTGCAGCGATGCGGAGCATCAGGCGACGGTAAAGCACGACGCGAACGGGTGGCGGCGTGTTGATGACGATTTGGCTTTGAATGTCACCAAAGGGAATGAGATGAAGGCGGGAATATAGTTGGTACTTCGTGAGCAACGCGACCTGATCGCGGACTTTTTCCTCAGAAACGCGCGAGAGATATGGTCGACCGTGAAAATGCACAAAGATCGCTTTACAGCCACGTTTCATCATGCGATAGGCTGCCACTGGAGAATCGATGCCACCGGAAATGAGACAGATGACTTTCCCCCCAGTTCCCGTCGGTAGTCCCCCGGGTCCCGCGTCCCGTTGACAGGAATAGTAGGCGTAGGGCGGGACTAATTCCACCAAAATCGTCATATCGGGGTGTGAAAGGTGGACTCGCTTGCCAGTATGGTCGGCGACGGCGGCCCCGATTTCTCGTTCCACGTCCATTGAAGTTTTGACGAATCGCTTGTCTGCTCGTTTGGCACTGACCCGGAAGGTGGTGTACGGATGGGTGGGCAGGTGCGCAATGATTGCGTCTTTGAGAGCCGTGAGATCGGGTTGGTCGTACGCCAATGGCACGGCTCTGGTCAAGGAAAAATTGACGATACCAAACACGCGCTTAATCTGTTCCCGTAAGCGAGGCCAAGCCGTATCATCCTCGAAGCTCACCCGGATTCGTCCCTGGAGTGCTTCGACATGCACATGCGCCAGGGGTTTCAGAGCTCCTCGCAGATGGTGAACTAACCGGTATTCGAAATGCTTCCGGTTGCCCCCCTTAAGGGCGAGTTCATGATAGTGCACTAAAACATGAAGCATTAGTGGAGTGATTCTAGGTATCGCTCAGCGTCGATGGCTGCCATGCACCCCGATCCGGCAGCCGTAATGGCTTGGCGATAGTGTGAATCCTGAACGTCACCTGATGCAAAAACGCCTGGAATGTTGGTGGTAGACCGATTTGGCTGAGTGCGGATGTAGCCTTGCTCGTCCATATCGATGTGACCGGTAAACAGACTGGTGTTCGGCGTATGGCCGATGGCCACGAAGACGCCTGATAGCGGAATCTCTTCAACCTGGTTGGTTTGTACGTTGCGGACACGGATTCCTTTCACGACCTCATCACCCAGGACTTCTTCAAGAGCACTATTCCATTGAAAGGCAATTTTTTCATTGGTTATAGCCCGGTCCTGCATGATTTTTGATGCGCGTAATTTGTCGCGACGATGAACCAGGGTGACTTTTGAAGCAAATTTGGTCAGAAATGTGGCTTCTTCCACGGCGCTATCACCGCCGCCGATGACCGCAATCTCTTTGCCACGGAAAAAGAACCCGTCGCAAGTGGCGCAGGTTGAAACGCCATGACCCATGAGGCGGCTTTCGGATGGCAGGCCCAGTAAATTGGCCGAGGCACCGGTCGCAATAATCAGGGTTCTGGTTTCCAGAGTGGCTTCGTCATCAACCGTGATCCGAAAGGGTCGCACCTGGAGATCGACTTTGGTGACATGTCCCTGGCGAAATTGTGTGCCGAACCGTTCGGCTTGGGCCCGCATGTCCTGAATGAGTTGAGGTCCCATGATGCCCTTGGGGAATCCTGGGAAATTTTCCACATCGGTGGTGATGGTTAGTTGTCCGCCAGGCTGCGAACCATCAATGAGCAAGGGGGAAAGATTGGCTCGAGCGGTATAGACGGCGGCGGTTAATCCAGCCGGGCCCGATCCCAGAATAATGACGTCATGCACCATGCGTGGACTCCTTACGGTTAGACATGTCGTTGAACGGTCTATGGGGTATTGAGGCTGTGGCGGGCCGTTCGTGACCTCGCCTCATTGACATATGTCCTATACAATGACTGGACCGCATGGCGCAACTGGGTACGTGACCATGTTCCATCCAACACGGCGTCGGCATAGTCGAGCTTGTGACGAAGGGGCATTTGTTGTCTGATTCGCCGGAGGGCTTGGGCCTTGGTCAGGCCATCACGACGGCAGGCGCGGGCGAGTTGAGTGGTCCGGTCGGCGGTGACGACCATGACATGATCCATACGCCTGTGTGCACCGGCTTCCAGTAACAACGCCGCATCATAAATGATAACCGCATGGGGATTTTCCTGTTGTATGCTCTTAACCTGTTTGGCCTGCTCTCGGGCGACACGGGGATGAATGATCGATTGCAAAACGTGTAATTTCTTAGGGGATTTAAACACGATGTCGGCGAGAGCTTGGCGATTGATGGTGTGGTCTTCGGCGAGCACTTGTGTCCCGAATTCCTTAACGATATCCCTCCAAGCCGGTTTTCCAGGTTTGACAACGGCTCTAGCCAATTCGTCGGCGTCAATAATCCTGGCTCCAAGTGATTGAAATATCTTGGCAACAGTCGTTTTTCCTGATGCCAATCCTCCAGTCAACCCGATGACGACCATAACCAACCATAGCATAGGGGGTGGGAGGCGACAATAAATATGGAAAAACTTTGACGCCTGCTTGACCCTGCCAAACCCCTTGGGGTATTGACTCGATGAGGGTCTTTTTTTTTAGGTGAGCCGATCGACCGCCAAGAGAGTGACAAGGGGGGAATGCACCACGTGATCGTTCAACACATAATGACCACCTTTCGACCGGTTCTCTTTTTATGTGTCCTGATTCTGTGTGTCCTACCTGGATTGGCGTCTGCCAATTCTGAGGAGCTTGTGCCTCCTGAGGCACTTGTCTCGTCGGTATGGCAGGTTGCCTTGGATGGATCAGGGCATTTTACCTCGATTCAAGAAGCGATTGATCAGGCTGCATCAGGTGACACGATTTTGATTAAACGGGGAGCCTATGCCGAGGATGTCACTGTGCATAGCAAGGAGGGTTTGTCGATTATCGGTGAAGGCATGGACCTGGTAATTTTAACTGGGAAAAAGCGGGTCGGGACTCTTCATATTGGCA
>JBGSSO010000115.1:0-10484 GCA_041737015.1 Nitrospirales bacterium | reverse complement strand
ACTCACATGGATGTTTCAGCAAATAGCGAAGTCGGGTATCGAGGCATGGGAGAACAAGATTTGGGATCAAGTGGCCATAGCTCTGTCGTTCATTCCAAAGTGTTTGGGACGAATCCTTGCCATTCCCCTGTGCGATTGCCTCCCAAACGTTTGTTGGTTGTTGACGACCAGGAGGATATGCATCTGATGCTGGAGGATCGGCTCGAAGCAATGGGGTATGAGATCGTGAAGGCCACTAATGGGGTGGAAGCCCTTTATGTCCTTGCCCAGTGTCCAGTTGGAGGAATCTTGCTGGATCTCGAAATGCCGCTCATGGATGGTCTCGCCTTGCTTCAGGAGCTGCGCCGGCGACAGATTCAGATTCCCGTGATTGTCATGTCAGCCACAGATAACCATCCAAAATTTATGAAGGCCCTGGAACTGGGAGCGATGGATTATTTGTATAAACCATTGGACGTGGTGCTGTTCACACAAAAATGTCGACGGATTTTTGAGTAACAGGTAAAGGTTGAGCATGGGACATGTTGGCCTCTGCCTTGTTGGATATGATTCCGTATCGATGTTGCATTGAGTGAGTGAACAGAAGGATTTGGAACAATTCGAAGTCATCAAGGGTCTGGGAAATTCCGAACATTGGAAATTCCCGGCTGGACAGGAAGTTCATTATTGTCAAATTTATCCAAAGGAGGCTCATATGCAAGTTCAAGAAGTCATGTCAACTGGAGTCGTGACGGCCTCTCCTACCGATTCAGTTCGTTCCGTGGTCATCAAAATGCTGAGCCGTCATTGCGGGGCCATTCCTGTGGTTGACGAGACGAATCAGCTCATTGGCCTGGTGGCATTACGGGATGTCATGCTCCCGCTGTATCCCAACTATGGGGAATACATTCATGACAATGTGCATAGCCGCGATTTCCATGAAATGGAGGATGGGTATCCTGATGTGCTGCGAAAAACGGTGGGCGAAATTATGAGCCGATCTCCATTGACGGTCTCTCCTCGCACCTGCATCTTAGAAGCGGCATCGTATATGGGGCTGAAAAACTTTCGGCGGATTCCTGTGGTGGAAGAGGGCCAATTAATGGGGATGGTGAGTCTGGGGGACATTAATCGGGGCTTGTTTTTTCAAAAAGGATTTGTCGCTCCTTCCATTTCGCTTGTGGGAAATTAGGCGTAACGGGGCATGGGGAACATTCCCCAAGGGCTCTTTACTCGACTGACACTGACCTTCTAGGGGAATAGAAGTGTCTGCCTATAGTGACGGTCTCGTCAGTGAGGAAGGCTCAGTCCTGAGGTTCAGGGGAAATTGCAAATATAATTCTTATTGGAGAAATGTTACATGGCCGTACCTGCTTCACAGATGATTTCTGTTGCGAAATACATAGTACGCCAGAAATTCAAAGGGGAGAAACGATATCCTTTAGTGCTGATGTTGGAGCCTCTTTTTAGATGTAATCTCGCCTGCGCTGGCTGTGGAAAAATTCAGTATCCCAATCATATTCTGAACCGACGACTGACACCTGAACAATGTTGGGCGGCAGCAGAAGAATGTGGAGCACCCATGGTGAGCATCCCAGGTGGCGAACCATTACTCCACCCGGAAATGGCGACTATAGTCGATGGGTTAGTGAAGCAAAAAAGATATGTCTATCTCTGTACCAATGCGATTCTGTTAGAGCGGAGACTGAAAGATTATACCCCTTCAAAGTTTTTAACGTTTAGTGTCCACATGGATGGTCTTCGAGAAGCCCATGACCGTGCTGTTTGTCGTGATGGTGTATATGAAATAGCGGTAAAGGCCATTCGCCAGGCCGTAGTGGCAGGATTCAGAGTAACCACGAACACCACCCTATTCAATGATGCCGACCCTATACTTGTGAGAAATTTCTTCGATGCCATGATGGACATTGGGGTTGAAAGTCTTACCATGTCTCCGGGCTATAGTTATCAGAAAGCGCCAGATCAGAAAATATTTTTACAGCGGACGCACACGAAGAAATTATTCTCACAAATCCTCAATAAACCCAAAGGGATATGGAGATTTAACCATTCACCACTTTTCCTAGACTTTTTGATGGGTAAGTTAGAATATCAATGTTCTCCTTGGGGAAATCCAACCTATAATATCTTTGGTTGGCAAAAACCCTGTTATCTTTTACAAGAGGGCTATGCGAAGACTTTTAGTGAATTAATTGAGTCCACACAATGGGACAACTACGGAACGGGAAGAAATGAGAAGTGCCACGATTGCATGGTACATTGTGGGTATGAGGCTTCTGCCGTTGATGATGCGTTCAGTTCCTTAAAGGGTTTTGGTAGAACGGCTTTAGGGACCCTACTGCCTGGCCTTCGATGATATTCTTTGCGTAACACACATATTCGTATCTCACAAAATACTTATAACCCGATGACGTCAAGAGGTCTTGAGACGATGGAATTGAATAGAGCTGTTTTGGAAACATAAAAAATGAGGGGCATGTCATATATATCTATAAGGGCAGAATCGACATGGGTCATTTTGTGATGAGTGTGGTCTCAACCCTTTTTCTCTCTGATTTGACTTGGTCCCGGTAAGGGAGCATGTGCCATGGTCTCCCTCCAGGTGTGTGTTCTGAATGATCCACAGAACGCTTAGGGCTCGACGATTCCATGGTATACAAAATTTATTCAATTGTGAGTATGGCCAAAGTACAAATGGATGAACTGCGTCCTCACTTTAAGGTTTTTATTAATGGGTTGCTGGGGCCACAATGATGAAGGAGTCGTTGAGGTGGATTAGATGATACCAGCCAGAAGAAATGCCTCAAGGTGAAGCAATTGATGGATGTGTTACACGCTTTCCCCGAGTCCTATACCCTCAGCCCAGATCTCTGCGTGTTTAATGAAGCCAACGAGGATATCGGATACATTAATTTCTTGGGTGATGAATCTTTCATGCAGTGCTTTTCGGAATAATTTCCATATTTGTCCCCAGTAAATCGCCGGAACTCATCAAAGATCTAAAAAATCATGTCCTACAAGAATTGAGCAAAATTATGGTGCCTAGGGCAATTAACATTGTTTCATCGTGACCCTAAACCTGTTCGGGGAAAATCATACGCCACGTCCTCAAAGTCAAAGAACTTCGCCAAGACCCAGGCTACATCTCAATTTTGGGGATGAATGTTGGGAATGAAGTAACGAAGAACAACAGATAAGAACCATTAATAGAGAGCAGAAGGTGTCATGAAATGTGTTGAGGAAACCGATAATACGTCATGAAAGCGTAGGGCGTGCTTGCACACGAATATGAGGCGAAAAGGCCGTTGGTTCATTTTTTTTGTTTCTTCCAAAAATATGGCGTACATGCCGTATATCCTTCCTACCAGCAATTCGGAGAAAACCCCAAATCCTGAAATTGACCGGGAACCCTCTGCTTACTCCGAACATTCCCTTCAGGAGAGTGAAGCCAAAAGAAAAAAGCTCGATGATCTTCAATTGCAACACGTTGGAAATCTAGAAAAGTAACGTGGACTCGGTTTGGTGGTGCAAGTGATGGACAGATTCTTCGGTTTTGTATAGTCCGAAAATGACAAAGGGGCTATACGGTATTGTCGAGTCACTCTTGATCATTTTGCTTGGTTAGGTCTAGGCCCTTCACTCAGGCTCATTCCTCAAATCTGGGCCAGCACCTCCGTAACCAGATATCTCCTATTGCGTGAACTAAAAGTCACCATCCTTAGGACCCGTGACACGAGATTCAGCTATTGGCACGAATCCCATCTTGTAAGAAGTCTTTGTGGGAAGGGGTTGCCCTATCTCCTCTCGCCTCCTTTGAAATTATTGAGAGAAGAGCATACAGTAGGCGGGTTCCACAGCAGGTACGCGGGAGCCCTGGCGTTTCCAGCGTTGCCTTCATTACCCATTGAAAGCGCTTTGTCGCTCATGAACCGCTCCTTCATCATGAAACGCATTCTCCTCGTGGATGATGATGAAAGGGCCCGGCAAGCCATGAAGCTCTTTCTGGAGCACCATGGGTATGTCTGCGACGAAGTCCAACATGGGGTCGCCGCGCTCGCGTGGTTGGAGCAAGGGCAGAAGGTGGATCTTATCGTGTCCGATAACCACATGCCGGTCATGACCGGCATAGAATTTCTCGTCCAGGTGAAAGCCCGCGCTCCTTTCGGCTCCATTCCCTTCATTCTATATTCGGGGAACATCACCGACGAGCTGCAACGACAGGCCTATCAGGCGGGAGCTATGGCCGTGCTGGGCAAACCGTACAAACTTTCAGATTTCGTCGCGATCGTCGCCCAAGCCCTCGAAACACCGTAAAGCGTGGGAGGTCGAACTTCCTTGTCTACTTGCCTAACTCTCTAGTCCTCATTCAGATGCACAGCTAACCGACAATGGTGCCAATGGCAGTGAGTGAGCAGAGGACTCCTGTTATCTGGAGTTTGTGACTAGGCAGCGAGCAACGCCATCCACGGATTTTCAGGCACATCTAACCCCTGCTTGGTAACCAACCGTCTTCGCTTTTCTTTCCGAAATTGATGCGCCAGTTCGATACCCGAGATCGTGGTCTGCGCATTTCGAAAGACCTGGAATGTTTGCATCGGGCGGATGCGTTGCTTGATGCGCCGATGGTCGCGCTCAATCCGATTCGTCAAACACTTCGCCGTACGAATCTTCGGCCGTTTCAGATATTGCGTCTCCTTCAATTACTGAATCGTCGAGTTATTGGCTTGTTTCTTATCCAAGGTGATTTTCGTGGAACGTCGCCACGTTCCACTCGATCGTATGCACATGCCTAATACTGGGAAATAAATTTCTCCCCTCTGCGCTTCATCCGATCGAGCGCACGCACATAAACGTTGGGTTGCTTCAATGAGCGAATCGGTCAGGGAAAGTCAGTGGTCGGGGCGCCCTCTTTTGATGCACAAATCCAACTAAGAAAAGAGCCGAGCGGGAAGGACTAGAGTGAGATTGAACGGGGACGTGGGATACACGCCATCCTGGCGGATGTATTCAATGGTGCCGGTGAGGTCGACAATAATAACTTCTTGGACTCCTGAGGCGAGGTAGGCGTGAGTTTTATGGTTGATTTCGGTTTCGCGATTGCCAGGCGAGAGAACTTCGACCACAAGGTCAGGGGCGTAGAGCAGGCCGTCGGCTGTCATCACGACGTCCCATTTCTCTTCGGGCATCCACACGACATCCGGAACGCGGATCCCCGCATCGTTTGTCAGGATAGCCGCGTCGGGCACGGCTTGGGGGCCGAGTTGGGCCGAGAGCTGGAGGATGATTTTGGCACACAGAACTTGATGCCGATTGCTGGGCTTCGGACCCATGACAATTTCCGCATGTTCGGTGAGTTCATAGCAGTCAGGAGTGCCGTCGTCCTGGGCCAGATCCATCCACACTTGTGATAAATCTTTTGGTGAGAGAATGGTGTTCGCATGCATCATGTTTATTATCCTAGGAAGCGCCTTCTATCCTGTCAATGCATCTAGTACTGCGTAATAAAACACTCGCAACATGCGTAGGGTCAGCCGATGCCCCTTTCGCTGAGCTACTGTGGGTCCATCACCAAGATGGCGAAACGTCCCAGAAACCTGTTTTTACGCAAACAAATCAGAAAGCGAAAGGGCGAAGGAAGGGAGGAGCGGAGTGGTGAGCGTGGCGTGTGGTTGTTCGGTCGTCAGTTCTTGTGGGACCTTATAGCGGCCGTCCTGCAGGCGATAGCATTTCACACTGTCGAGTTCTGGATCGACAATCCAATATTCTTTCACTCTATGCTGTTCATAGAGATTCCGCTTGAGCCGTTCGTCACGGCGCCGTGTGGAATCGGAGAGGATTTCCACAATGAGATCAGGGGACCCTTGAATATTTTCACGGGTAATGATGCGGTTTTGGTCTTTCGCGATATACAAGAGATCGGGTTGGACCACGTCAGTTTCGGTAAAGACGACATCAGTGGGCGCGGAGAAGATTCGACCCTGTTTAGTGTGTTGGCAGTGATGGTGAATGGCAGCAAACAGATTGCCTGAGATGCGTTGATGTTTCGTGAGCGGCGCAGGGGTCACGTAGTGTTCTCCATCGATGAGTTCATGGCGCTTCCCATCATCAGGAAAGCTGACATAATCCTCATAGGTCAATTTGACAGTGGTGGGTGTCGTCGTCATACAAGAGGCCTCATAGAGTACATGCTGTTTTCAGCATAAAAGATTATCTTCCAATTCGCAATGGATTGGCATGCAACACCGCCCTCAATACTGCGTAATAAAGCGCTCCCCGCCTTCTTTGACCCGATTCATCGTATGCACATAAATATTGGTTTGCTTCATGGAGGCATGCCGCAGCATATCGCGGACGGCCGTCACGGGAGCCCCCCCATTGAGGGACATCGTGGCCGCCGTATGCCTGAGCGAATGCCCCGTCACCACGGGCCGCTTCACATGGGCCATTTTCAACGCCGTGAAAATCAACGACCGAAGTGTTCGAGGAGCTAACCGATGGCCGTGACGTTTGCCCATCGTTAAGAACAACGGGTCCCCGCCTTCCAAGGACCCGCGCGTGGCCAGATAGCGTTCCAACCAGACTTGCACTTCCGGGAGAATCACCACAAACTCGGTCTTGTCATGCCGCCCCTTTCCCTGCACCCGCAAAATATGCCCCTCCGGCGTGGCCTGATAATCCTCCACATTGGCCCGGACCACTTCAATCTCCCGCATCCCCGTTTTCAAGAGGAGATAGATAATCGTTTTATTGCGGAGCCCCTCCGGTGTGGCCTCATCCAAGGTGTGCATCAAGGTCCCCACTTCCGTCAGGGTCAAGGGCTGCTTGCGAAAGCCCTCTTTTGTCTTGGGCCCCCGCACCTGCTGGGCCGGATTCCACTGGGTGATCCCTGAGGCCTTCAGCCAGGTCCCAAAATTCCGGACGGCACTCAAATAGAGTTCTTGGGTTTTGACGGCCAACTGCTCGCGTTGCAAGAAGTCTCGAAATCCCACAATCAGCTGGACATCATAGGGGAGGCCCTGACCCGGACTGGTCCAATACTCGGCAAAGCGGGTGAGGGCCGTGCCGGCCAATCGTTGGGTGTCGGGGGCACAGTTAATCCCTTTCTCGTCCACAAACCGATCGAGCAGGGGTTGGAGCTGCGCGGCGGTCAGCCGGGGGCCGTGGGCCGCCACCGGAAGCCCACTCCTCTCAAAGGATGACGGCCCTGGTTCGTCCTGGGACGCGGCACTCTCATGAAGGGCGTCCTCGGAGTCGAGCACCTCGGGAATGAGCGCCGCGGAGTCCGAGACCAGGGACAAGGAGTCAAGGGAGGGGTCTGTGGGCGAGATGGGGTCCATCTGAGCTCAGCCTACCCTATTTTTGCCAAGTAATCAAACAGCCGCTATGGGAAGCCTAGCGGCAGTATTAACCAAATTAACACTCCCTCCCCCGCTTTTCTTTACCCTTATTCTCTGCTATACAAAAAGGAGGGTTAAATGCCAACCATCAGTAACAGTACGTAACTGATTGAAACATTGAACAAAATGACAGAATACCTAGGTAGTGAAGAAGACAAAATAGGTGGGGAGTCGGAACCATCGACGCTCGGGTTCGGGCAAAGTACGTCCCTCATCTTTGAAGATCCGCCGGCCTCCCTCTGGGATCCACTCCCCTATTTCGCCTTTGTGCATCGCGCGATTGAAGGGGGACTTGGAGAACTCCGGAGTGGGGATCAGTTGTTGTACCTGAAATTGGTCCGAGAAAGTTTTGGTCGCGGACGCGACACCGTCTCCATCACCATGAAGGAGCTGGGTCGGACAACCGGGTTAGGCAAACGGGCGGTGGAAGAAGGACTAGCCCGCCTCATACATGAAGGGCTGATTCGGGTTTTGGCCAAAGGCCATGGCCATATCGCCACGGAGTATCACGTGTTTCGAGCGCTGGCCCCCGCCCCGTCTGGAAAGAAAACACTGAAACCCAGCGTGGAAACCGTCCTGTCACAGCTCAATCCAGATGAACAATCGAAGCTCCTTCAGATGGCCAGGACGTTAGAACCCGATGATCGAGCCCGATTCGAAAGCGAGGTGCGCGAACAATTTCGCGCCCTGGGGCTGCTCCCCTCCCCTCCTATGCTCCACCAGGCCTTTCTCTTTAAAGTGCTGGAAGAAAAAATGTTTCATACCATCAACGACACCCACCCACATTTCTTTTCGTAAACATTTTTTTTGGGGCTGGCGTAGGAAATTTGATTTTCCATGCTGATCCTTTAGGTGTTTAGGCATTAAAAAATGCCCTTTCCCTGCCAAACAGGGCTTAAACTCTTTGCTATTCGGCAAAGGTCACATATCGTGACGCAAAAAGCCAAAATCAAACCGTTCTTTCAGGCAAAAGCTACTGAATTATCTGAGGAAATTAAAAAACCAGCAAGCAATCTTCTACGCCAGCCCCTTTTTTTTCTTTGTTTCCCGCCCAGTCTTCTCCGCAATTTCGTAATACCCTTGTGAGTAATTTTATTTTTTCGTGAATGCCTAGAGTCGTCATTCTACAAAATTATTTGGAAGGCCAAATATCTTTTTTATTTAAATAATAATTGATCAATTCCAAATATTTTATAATTTAAAAAACTTTGTGAAATTAAGCATGCTTAACTTTCTTGTTTTTTACTTATGAAACAATGACTTACACGGAGCTTTGCCTATAACGCGTATCAGCAGGTGAGGGATATAGAGCCTACAATCAATTTATTAATTATTTTAGTACTTACAAATGGAAAAATTAATTATTCCATCATACTAATAACAATTTTAATATTTTATATTTTTTGTACCAACTTAAGAATGAACAATTAAAGTTTTAAAAGTTAAGCATGCTTAATTGAAAGAATAATTAAATATATTTTATCGTTATTGTCAAAACATCCATTAATAATTAAATTCTCGTTTAGGGAGATATGTCTTTGAAAAACAATTATTGATTTTTCTGTAGTATTGGTATATATTCGACAAAAACAGGCAGTATCTTCCAACAAGGATCACCATGCACGTCATTGTTGTCGCAAATCAAAAGGGTGGAGTAGGGAAAACCACCGTAACCGTGAACCTCTCTGCGGCCCTTGCCAGGCTTGGTTTTCCTGTGCTTGTACTAGATTTAGATCCACAAGCTAATACATCCACTACCCTTGGTATGCGTGACCCCTATGAGATGAAGACCACAGCAACGACGGTCTTTCTCGACAAAGAGACCCACGTTTCTCCATGGCATGAAACGAATGAAAAGGATGTCAGCCTGATATATGGGCATGTCAGTTTAACGAGAGTCGAACGGGATCTTCCGCGTCTGTACATTACCTCTCCTGGAACCGTTCTGAAGAATAAATTGGCGGCGATGGCTACTGGTGACATAGAATTTGTTCTCATCGATTGTCCACCATCACTTTCAATGTTAACGGCCAATGCGTTAGTAGCTGCCGATTATTTAATTGTTCCTATGGAAAGTGGGAGCAAGTATTCTTTGGACGGCTATAGTGATTTAGAAGAATTGGTGCGTGATGTGAAGTCTGGTGGCGGGAATCCTAAATTAGATCTTTTGGGAGTCCTCTGTACTCGTCATGATGGCCGGAAAAATTTGTGTAAAGCCATGAGAACGGTGATCGAAAACCGATTTGGTGATCGAGTGTTTTCGACTTCCATAAGTGCATCTGTGAAAATTCAAGAAGCTGAAGCGGCGAAGAAAACAATTTTCGCCCATGATCGACAAGGTACCGTTGCTCGGGAATTTATGGAGTTAGGCCGTGAGGTCTTGAGTCGTTTGAAATTGACGGAATCTTCTGAATCTGAAGATTCCCTAGTGCGTGAATCAGCATGAAAGAGACTCCCACAAAAGCATCTTCGTCGACTGGGGGAAAGAAAAGTAAAGCCCAATCGAGTTTAGAAGAAACCCTCCAGGGTTCGACCCGGCGCTTTTCGGCGTTCGCAGAATTAGGGATTCCTTCCGTTGATTCTCAAGTGGAAGGGATACCGTTGGGTGAAACCCAAACGGTGAATGATCACGACTCTTCCTCATCTGTTCTCCCATCCACCACGCTTCCTGAAGAACTTCCGGCCTCGGGAGATGTGTTATGTGAACTCCCCCTCAATGTGATTGTTCCAAACCCCAATCAACCACGATTTTTGGAGAACCAAGAAGCCAACGAACGCTTATTGCACTCCATTAAAAATTCCGGGGTCATTCAGCCAATTATCGTTCGTAGGATTTCTGATTCAGGGACCTACGAGCTGATTGCCGGTGAACGGCGATGGCGCGCGTGTCAGGAAATTGGAACGTCGACCATCCCCGCGATTATTCGTGAAGCCGATTCGAATCAGAGTGCAGCGGAATCACTCATTGAGAATTTAGTACGCGAGGATCTTTCTCCTCTGGAGGAAGCCAAAGCCTACCAGCGGCTTCTTGATGAGCATGAATTTTCACGGGCGGATATTGCCGATCGAACGGGAGTGACGACCGCG
>JBGSSO010000101.1:0-13764 GCA_041737015.1 Nitrospirales bacterium | reverse complement strand
AAAAGAACGGCGATCAAATCACCCTTCGCGCGAGTAACGGAGAACGCATCACATTCCGGATTAATGACGAAACCAACCGGTTGTGTCCCCAAGGGATGAGTTCCAAGAGTTCTAAGGTGAGTCAAGGCTCCTCGAGTCAGGGTTCGTCTAGCACAGGACAGAGTTCGAGTAGTAGTCTGTTCGGAAGTTCGAGCGGGGAGAGTGTAAGTCAAACTTCATCCGGCACACAGGAGAGTTCATCCAAGGCCGGTTTTTCTTTTGGAGAGTGTAATTTTGAAAAAGGAGAATTTGTGAAGGCAAAAGTTGATGAAGACGGGAATGCCACTTTTGTCCGATCAATGGGCCAGAATGACGATAATTATTTTAATGCTGGAAGAATGGGAGATGAGTATTTTGTCCTTCCAGCCGGTCAATTAGGTGGCCTGGATATCTCGGATAAGGATGCCAACTATTCGGTTAAATCCTCCGATGGCCAGGAAATCGGGAGTGTGTATCGAGTGATGACGAATAGTGATGGAGATCTGACCTATGCCATCGTGAGAAAAGAGGATGGGCAATTGATTTCGGTTCCATGGCAGGCGTTGGAAGGATCCGGCAATAAATCTTTTAAGCTGAAAGTGACCCAAAATCAATTAGGCAATCTTCCCATTCTTCAAGAGGGGGAAAATGCCGGTGCACACGTCCAAAAAAATTGGGACTTAACGAAACAGCAACGGCAGAATTTGGCGAAGTGGAATGAAAGAATGGATCGATCCAATTCCACTCGTGATCGTTATTATGAGGATACACCGACATTTGAAGGGAATCGAGAAGGCTATGATCGTTACGATCGTGATCGGTCTCGCATGAGCCGTTCCGGCTATGACCGATCACGTCACTATCAGGATCAAAATGCGGAGGATTTTCAGACAAGACGTGACAGTTTCAGCCCCACCGAATTCCCCCCACATGAGCGTGCCTTTCAATATGAAGGGGCTGATCAGCAAAATTCATATGACCGCAATAGACAAGGACGATCGTCTGAGGATTATCGCAATCGTGCCAATCGGGATTCCAGGTACTCTGGCAGTCAAGAAAATTATTTCGACAATTCCAACGATCGGTACGACCAAAGACAATCCCGATCCAACAGCCGCAATAATGATGATTTCCAGAATAGGGGAAATCAGCAGTCCATGTATTCCCAAAGTCGTGAGGGGAATTACCAAGATCCCATCGAGCGCTTGTCCGACCGGTACAACACTACCACCTCGAGAGGCCAGTATGATCCTCAGAGGCAGGGAGCCGATCAGTATCAATCCCGGCGTTCTGGCGGGAAGGATTATGATTACCGTCCCGACGGATATCGACCTTAACGGATTCCCAGCCCCTGGGTCTTAATGGCCCAGGGGTCAGGCTTCATATTATCTTCAACCGTACAATATTCACATCAAAGGAGAAATGACATGAAAAAAATTATGACCATGGTGGGGTTCTCCGCTTTCCTTGTCCTTTCAAGCGTCGGAGTGTTTGCTGAACAAACGAACATGAACCGACAGGGTGACCAGTCCAATGATCCGGCTATGCAAAATAAACAACACATGGGCTCTTCAATAGAATCCAAGAGTCACTCTAGCCAAAATACAGAACCCTTTGAATCGGAAGAACAAAAGGCCGCTCGCCCTGGCGGAGTCGGGGAAGAAGGGTCCAGTTTTGGTAGTCCAAGCTCCCTACCACCAGGCGAAACCTCGCCAGGATATACGGGTGAGGATAAAAAGGCAGAAGAAATGGAGAAACGTCGGCAAGGTATGTGAAAGTGATAGGAGGAAGTACCATCCCCCTAAAAATCACTAGGGGACAGGGAATGCCATCTAGTGAGGGGTAGGAGCCGATCGGACGAAGGGGAGATCGGACGATCGGCCGATGCCCATTTTTGAAAAAAATTTGTCATCTCCCATATGAATCAAATCTCTGTTTTTGTGAATTTTTTTGTTAACACCTCAATTCTCCTCTCACGTTCCCTAGACATCCAGCCCTTTAGAGCGCCTGCCCTTGCCGGATGTTCATGTAGTTCATCACCTCTGCCATTTATTAGCAGTATCCATGCCTATTCAGCAAGAGACAGAATCCCCGTAAGATGTCAGGAGTGGCGATGGTAGAAAGGATGTTTCAGAAGCGAAAATAAGAAAATTTTCTATTTAAATTAGCGGAAAGGGCGGTAATCGCTGGCTCAAGAACGCTTTTCAACCTTCACCTCACTCCCTCACATGTACTCTTCCAACCCACTCCCGACACTGAAGCCGCTGGTAGCCGGTTTTGACTGTCATGACAATATCTCCTGGAATTCACGCTTTCGAGTTAGTGCAACGCGGTCTTTTCAGATTGGTCCTGCATAACGGGACGGGAATGCGGCAAACCTACATTAACCCCAACGGCAATCAACCAAACCAGCACGAACCATCCCCATGCGGGGATTCCTGTCACCTCAGGAAGGGTGATTTTCCCCCAATCTCCGTCATCGCCAATAAGCGGTACCAATAGCGGATACATCCACACATAAGCCCAGGCGCCCGCCAACATTCCAACCACCCCTACCATCGCGTCTTTACGTCCTTCTCCACAGGCCGCCACGCCGGTACCGGGGCAATATCCAAAAATGGCGATACCGATACCAAACAAGACCCCTCCCACGAGCACCCCTTCCCATAGCATGGGTTTAATATGGAGACTGGCCAATTCTACAGCCACCAGGCCATAAACGCCTATTGCGCCGACGGCAATTGCCGTCAGCATAATTTTTAACACCGTCCAGTCTTTCAACAGTAGTTGTCCAAGTATTATCGGATATTTGGCCACACGCCCCTTCTGAAGGAGAAAACCAAATAGGGTTCCGGTCACCAACCCCAACAAAAGACGGTCAGGCGGATCAAACATGTTCGCGTCCTCTCTTCCCAAACATGATAAAGGCGGTGAGGGCCGACACGGAAAAGATCACGACGACAAAAACCCAACTGGAGAGCGCCAGCTGGAGGGTTCCGCTGATGCCATGTCCACTCGTGCACCCTTGGGCGATTCTGGCCCCTATCATCATTAACGCCGCTCCGAGAAAGGCCCCTGCGAGACGGAGAGGCACGCTGGAACCGAAGCGCCACTGCCAAAGCTCTGGGACAATTTCCCGCGTACGGTCTCCCGACAGCCATGCACTGAGACTGGCACCGCTAAAGACACCAAGCACCAGCATCCATTCCCACCCGATGACGGGCTGCTTCTCTGTTTTCTGCATATATGCCTGAGTCAGGGCGGGATCGGCAGTTTGAAAAATAAGGGCCGCTGTGTGTTCGAACGGCGTCGTAATGCCAAGGGGATGATCGGCTGAGGCAAAGGCAAACCAGCTCAGTACCCCGATGGCCACACCCACGACATAGGGGGACCAATATTTTTGGCTCAGGACATTCATGCAATAGCCAGCCTTCAGTCTCAGGTTCCTGGTAAACCCAATTTATTCGCATCCTTCTTTGGCCTTCACGCCTTCCAAAGGCTTCGATTCCCCCTTAAATTCACCGGCAATGGCATTGACTCCGCATTGAGCCTTCGCCTGAGAAACCAAATCCCTCCGCTCCTTCCGTTTCTGTTCCACAGAAATATCCAGGCTTTGATAGACACTCTCGAGCAGGCCTTTTTGAGGCTCATGTAAATGATTGACGACCACGCCAGTTAAGGTTCTCCGAGGGGAAATTTTTCATCCTCTTGTCCATAGACCCCGCCTTTCCATAAATGAATGGTCTTTCCGTAACTATTCAGTTCCTGCTCCATCACCTTCAATTCATTTTTTGCCGCCGGTAACGTCAATTGCCCTGAGATAATTTCACAATTGTGCGGATGCCAAAAGTGCTGTTCGTTTTCCGAAAGCTGCTCAAATGCCTCACCCGGGATGATATATTCAATACCCGTCATTTTTGCGTCCGGAGAGTTGTCGTCATAGAGCACACATTGCATGAGATCCGGACGAAGCTGGTGACAAAAGTGATGGGCCACCCATTACCGTGAAGGGTTTTCCTTATCGGCATGAAGACCGATCAACCAGCCGCCGATGTTCTGAACAGGCTTGATCGTGAATGGATCGGCGGCCCATACGCCCGAAACACAAAAAAGCATACTCAGACTCAGAAACAAAACCATGGAGAATCGCATACCTTTCATGATGACCTCCATTGATGAGCGGGTGCTCTTCTCTGTTTGTGTCATCAATTGTGTTTCCCCTTCCTCATGCATGTTCATCATCCTTCACGGTGGAAAATCCTCCTGATTTCCACGCACTCATACCCCCCAGAACATTCACAACCTTTTTATATCCGTGATATTGCAGATATGCGGCGGAAACAGAAGAACGGTATCCGCTTCCACAAATGACCGCGACCTGTCGGTCACGCGGGATTTCCTGAAATCGTTGAGGCAGTGTACTTCCCGTCACGAATTGCGCCCTGTCAATATGTCCGGCGGCCCACTCCCCCGGCTGGCGCACATCCAGCACGACCAGCTTTTTGTTATCCTGTCGCTGCTGTTCCAGATCGAACACTGTCCATTGTTCTAGAATCTGAATAGGTTTGGCGGTCGTACGCCATGCGAACATTCCTCCAGCCAACCAACCTGCCGGGGTGGGATATCCGATTCGGAGAAGCTGCCAGCACACTTCCCAAAGGTCTGCCGGATCATCCAAAACAAGTAAGACACGTGAATCCGCCGGGATGACCGTACCGGCCCATGTCGGAAACGACGATCCCAGTCCGACGTTCAGCGCACCGGGAATATGAGTCGTAAACCCTTCGGCTTGACGGCAATCAACGACCATGCCCCCTTCTTCCTGTTGTCGGCCAAACTGATCCGGCGTGAGTGCAGGCGGTTCGGGCAATGTTCCAAGAAGAGGTGGGCCTTCCGAATTCATTTTTCGCATTCTGGGCCAATAGGGCGGCACACCGGGAAGATGTTTCAAATCCAGACATTGTTTGACGAAATGGTCTTTGGTGTCCATGTTGGCCAGAAGAGGATTCATCCGCCGTTCATATCCGATCGTCGTGGACAACCGGCTCCCGATATTCCCCCCACACAGAGAGCCGCTCACATGCGTCGGGTAGACTTCCACGTAGTCCGGAAGCGGCAGAATTTTTTCCTGGAGCATTTTGCACATGACCTCCGCGTGATGAGCCGCTTCTTCCGTTCCACCCAGGAGATCGGGTCTGGCCACATCACCAACCAGCAAGGCTCCCCCGGAAAGGAGCAGAACGGGTTCTTTCCCCCGGGAGCGGTCTGTCACCAGGACACTGATGTGTTCGGGTGTATGTCCCGGCGTATGCAGAATGTGAAAATCTATTTCGCCCATGGTTAACCGTTCCCCATCGGCCATGGGACGCGCATCATATCCGAGTGAGGCATGTTGGCCCGCTAGACATTGAAGAGGAATTCTTTCGGCTAATTCCCGGATTCCCGTCACATAGTCGTTGTGCTGATGGGTCTCCAGAGCATACGCAATCGTCATCCCCTGAGCGCGGGATTCTTTGAGATAGGGCTCAACGTCCCGCTGGATATCCAGCACCAAGGCCTCTCCGGTTTCTTCCGAACCGAGAAGATACGAGGCGTGCCCCAAACTTTCCACATGAAACTGTTTAATGATCATAAGTTATAACTGATGAATTTTTTGAAATTTCCTTTGAACTTAATCAGGAGAAGGAGTTATTTCCCGCTGCCTCAAATGCTTGAGTCACTTGCGGCACGTCCGCCCCATTGACTTGGCCCGCTATTTCGGCCACGTCCCGATAATCTCCCCGCAATGCCTTTAACGCATGACGTTCCTGTTGAATCTCATGTGTGGTCCGTATTCCCATTCGCCGAAACAGGGGAACCGGCGGGCACCAACCTTGTATGGCATGTTGCAGGAGAAAACCGGCGACGGCGGCGGGAAATATAAACCACCGGCGATCAAGAAAAGCCCCCAAGGCCAGGCCCATGAGGGAAAATGAGGCTGCATTGGCTTCAAGCACTCTTTCGATATCCCATTCCACTTCGAGCTCCCTTAACCGTCGGTCGATAGCCGAAGGTCCGGCAGAGGCATACAACAGGACATTATTTTGGGTGCGGTTGTAAATTTCCTCATTGATGTCGGCGTCGGTATGTTCCTCAACTCGTGTGGTCGTTGGTGAAATAATCATACATGGCCTCCTTTCATGCCTGTGGACGACGCACTTCCACGCCGTGGGTGATCGCGCTGTTAAATTCAGAAGTTAAGGAAGGAATACATTCTCAACAACTAGCAGAAACCCTGGCCTGAGTTGAAACTTCAGGGTTTCTGCCAGTAGTCTATGCGCGTGGGCCACACTTTGATTCGCGGTAGGAGAGTGTGATGATCCGGGAACGAGATCAAATAATACCTCCAGATGGGAGTTTTCGTGTGTTATGAAAAACCATCCCATACCAGAAGAAGAGGCTGAAAAAGAGCTGGACAGCATTTTTCATGAGATAAAACAGGTCTTTCGTGTGTCGGGAGTGAATCTCAACTTTCGCACATGGGCCACCTATCCAAAATTTTTCCCTGTCTTATGGGAGTCAATTCGACCGGTCGCTGAAACCCGTCTCTTTGAAGAATCATCCAATCACATCCGGGCGCTAGCTGCCCGCCTTGCTGAAAAACTTCCTCGGTTAGATGCCCCCACGTCCGTCGGATTGGGGGAAAGTCAGATTTTTCAGATACAAGCGGCTCTCGACCTCTATCATTACATCAATCCCAAGCTCCTGGTTATTTCGTCCTTGGTGGAGTACTCCTGCCAACACCCGACCATGTCCGAGTTCCAGTCCCAACGCCAGGATCATGAGCTTATTCCACGAGGCATTCCCCTTCGCATGTATCCCATGGAAATGATCGACGAAACCCCCGACGATGCCACTCTTCGGAGAACCTTCCGGGATATCCAACGAACATTGGGTTTACCCGGCATTAACAGCGATTATCGCACGCTGGCATTGTGGCCGGAATATTTAGTTTCAGTATGGCATCGGTTAAAACCTGTGGTCACCCACCCTCTTTACCTGGAAACCGCGCTAACACTACGGGAAGCGGCTCAACAGATGGCAAGCCATGTGCTTCCTCGACTGACTGTGCCTGAGGATCAGTTGAGGATTCTGGGAAGGAAACGCACACAGTTCCTTGAGACGACTGCTCAGTTTACCCAACTCTTGCCACCCCTGATCATCAATATCGTGCTGATATCCCTGGATTGGCGATCTCGTCAGGACTTAGAAAGATCTCCCTTTCCCATCGAATTCTCCTCACCGGTCCTGGAAACCTCGACATGACCTGGCGCGAATTTCAACGGCTCCAAATGGTCAGCCGGGTTAATGACCGGTTTGTCAGTTATGTGGAGGCGGGAGATGGTCCCCCGGTCATTCTGATTCATGGGATTCCGGTCTGGGGTTATCTGTGGCACGGGATCTATTCTGGGTTGGCGCGAACCCGTCGCGTCCTGATTCCCGATTTACTCGGATTTGGTTTTAGTGATAAGACGGATTGTTTTAACCGATCCATTGCCTGCCAGGCACACATGATCACCGCCTGGATGACACAATTAGGGATTCCTCGGGCCACAATAATCGGACATGATATCGGTGGCGGGGTGGCGTTGAGGATGGCCACCCTGTTTCCCGCACAAGTCGAAGCGCTGATCGTCATGAACACCGTCTGTTATGACTCCTGGCCAATTGAGTTGATGCTCCAGTTCGGACACCCTGAAGCGCATCGGAAATTATCGGCCTCACTTGCCGTGCGATTGCTTCGACAAGCCTTAAAACGCGGATTTGCGTCATCCCTGAACCGGAAGATATTGGAGGGGTTGTTGGCACCCTACAGCACCGAAACGGGGAAACTGTCCCTCATACGAAATGCTGCTGCACTGAATACCAATCTGACGACGGAAATTACTCATCTCCTGTCTGGTATCAGCATTCCCACACTTGTCCTCTGGGGTATGGAGGATCGATTTCAGCCGATCCATTACGGGGAACGGTTGGCGAAAGATATCCACGGATCGAGACTGATTCGCGTGAAAGACGCAAGACACTTCCTGATGTGGGATCAACCGGAAATCGTGACAAAGCATCTGCTGGACTTTCTCGACCGTACCGTGCCATCCCGGCCTTTACTGGTCTAGCTGCTCATAGTTGTATCATGAACGCCACAGTTATCTTACTGATGTATGTCCCCGTGACCAGGAGATAGCGAAAAATCGGAAACCAACACGAATATCGACTCGTCACCCTGCAGGCCGTGCATGAATGAATGGAAACTGACATTTGACCATTGGGATATCAAAGACCAGAAAGCCCGTGAAACCCTTTGCACACTGGGTAACGGGTATTGGGCCACACGCGGGGCGTTTGAAGAAGCCACACAACACGACGGCCATTATCCCGGCACCTATTTGGCGGGCGTCTATGATCGATGCGAAAGAATAATCGAGGGAGAAACGGTCTCTCATGAAACGATGGTGAATTGGCCCAATTGGCTGTACCTGACATTTGCCATGGATAATGGCCAATGGTTTTCGATGGAACAGGTTCAGGTGAACACCTATCGCCAGGAATTAGACCTGCAACGGGGCGTGCTCAGCCGGTATATACAATTCACGGAACCTCAAGGCCGCGAAACCATCCTCCAAGCAATCCGGCTGGTACATATGGAGCATCCCCATCTTGCGACCCTGCAATGGACCTTTACTCCTCTGAACTGGTCAGGTCGATTGCATGTACGATCTGCCTTGGATTCCGAGATCAGCAATGAAAATGTTGATCGGTACCGGGAGATGAACACCAAACATTATCGACTGCTCGACGCGGGGTTCCATAAGCAGGGATGGCTCTACGTCGTTACGGAAACACTTCAATCTCACATTCGATTGGCCCAGGGGCTTCGAACGCACGTCTCGGGCGGCCAATTCCTCCTTCAACGGAATCTTCAAGAAATGGATATGCCCATCGAAGAATTCGTCCTAGAAATTCAGGAGCAGACTCCCCTACAGATTGTCAAAACCGTAGCACACTACCATTCACGGGATCGTGGCATTTCCGAGCCGCTTGAGGCTGTGCACCACAGCCTGGCTTCAGCCGGATCGTTCGAACAGTTGCTCCACTCCCATCAACACGCATGGGAGCGGATCTGGGATATGACCGATATCCGGATTCAGAACCGTCCCGAAGATCAACTGATGCTCCGTCTCCATCTCTTTCATCTCCTGCAAACGGCTTCTCCCCATCTGACAGAACTTGATGCCAGTCTTCCGGCCCGAGGATTGACCGGCGAAATGTATCAAGGCCACATTTTTTGGGATGATGTGTTTGCCTTACCCTTTCTGATAATGCGACTGCCGAAGGCTGCCCGCGCCATGCTCCTGTACCGGTCACGACGCCAACAACAGGCCGGATCTCAGGCACAGCAGCAGGGCCTCCAGGGACTGCGGTTTCCCTGGAGAAGTGGCAGCGACGGCTCCGAGCAAACTCCCCGGTTTCAATGGAATCCCTATTCCCAGCATTGGATTGAGGACTACACACATTTGCAATGCCATCAGAATGCTTCCATTGTTTATCAAATATGGAAATACTATCAGGCCACAGCTGACCTGGAATTCCTTCAGTCCCACGGCGGATTGCTCATTCTCCAAATTGCCCGATTCTGGTCCAGTCTGGCCACACTCGATGAAATGAGCGGGAGATATCATATTTGCGGGGTCATGGGACCCGATGAATTTCATACCGGATATCCGGATAGCCCGACGCCCGGACTTCAGGACAATGCGTATACCAATATCATGGCTGTTTGGACTCTTCAATGCGCCCGGCATGTTCTCCAGACGCTCCCCGACTATTCGCGCCAACAACTGATGGACACCCTTTCGATTGATCACTCGGACCTGGAACACTGGGAAACCATCACCCACCATATGTTCGTCCCCTTTCATGAAGACGATCTCATCAGCCAATTCGCAGGTTATGAACATCTTCGAGAATTGGATGTGAACGCCTATCAAGCCCGGCATGGAGATATCCGACGAATCGATCACATTCTCGAAGCCGAGGGAGACACGGTGAATCGATACAAGATTTCCAAACAGCCTGATGTCCTCATGTTGTGTTATCTCCTGACCGTCTATGAACTCGAATCGATTTTTGCGAATCTAGGATATCCATTTTCCCTACACCTGCTGCAAAAAAACATTGCCTATTATCAACAGCGCACCACTCATGGCTCGACGCTCAGTCGCGTCGTGTTCGGCTGGATTCATGCGCGTTCCGACCGAGTCGGATCATGGACGTGTCTGGCTGAGGCCTTGGGAAAGGATGTTCATGAAATCAAAGGAGGATCGACGGGCGAAGGCATCCATTTAGGAGCCATGGCAGGAACCATCGATCTCATGCAGCGGTGCTATGGTGGAATTGATTGTGAGAATAATGTGTTAACGGTGAATCCTCGTCTTCCGGACACCCTAGAGGGGTTAGCGATGAGGATTCAATATCGCCAGCATCAGATCAAGGTGCAGATTTCCCCAGAGACCCTGAGCCTTGACGTCTCTGCAGGACCGAACTTTCCTCTCGTCATCAACGTGCGTGAAACACGCCATGTTTTTGGAACCCCTACCCAACAGGATTTTCCCATATGAACCCTCGAATTCTATCTCTCGGAAGCGTCAATGTAGATATTCAACTCCGTGCGGATCGCTGGCCAGAAGCAGGGGAAACCCTGTTGGGTCAGGATTTTTTTATGGCCGGTGGAGGAAAGGCCGCCAATGTGGCATGGCTGGCCTGTCATCTGGGAATCGAGGCACAAGTGATAGGCCATGTCGGCTCCGATTCACTTCAGGAAATCGCCCTTCACCCATTGCGGACAGTGGGTGTCGATGTTTCCAACATCCGAAGCATAAAAAACCAAGCCACGGGTGTGTCAGTCATCATTGTTCCACCAAACGGACGAAAAGGGATTATGTTGGCTCCGAATGCCAATGGCATCTGGTCCAAAGAGGATGAAGAATCAGTCAGATACGCCATTCAAACGGCACCACCCGGATCCGTATTGTCTGTGGATTTGGAAGTCCCGATGTCAATTGTGAAGCAGGCGGTGCGACAATCCGAGGAATGTGGTATGCCCATTGTTCTGGATCCTTCACCGGCGGAGAGATTGGATGAGGAATTATTGGAAGCCGGCTGCTATTTGACTCCCAATCAATCCGAGGCTCAGCGATTGACAAACATTCCAATAGATACTCATGACCAGGCCTTGGAAGCGGCTAAGAGACTCATGAAACACGGAAATAAAGGAGTCTGCGTGAAACTGGGAACAGGGGGATGCGCGATAGTTACGACGGACGTTCAGTATGTCATCTCCGCTCCCGAGGTCGAGGCAGTGGATACCACCGGAGCGGGCGATGCATTTGCGGGAGCATTCAGTGTGGCGATTCTGGAACATCAACCCCCTGAGCAAGCCGCAGCATTTGCGGTTGCCGCGTCCACCCACGCTGTGACCGGGTACGGCTCCCAATCTTCATACCCCATCCGACGCCACATAGAGTCTCTCTTGCGGAGGGTTGTCATACAAAAAAATTAACAACGATTGAATCGAAATTTTTTCAGCGCTCTGCTATTAGAATCTGCTGTTATTTCTCATCGGAAGGGCTTTTTTCCAGTTCTTCCGGGGTCAATCGTTCGAGTTTTTCTTCGGTCATAGGCTCTCGGGTTGTTGGATCCACCGCCATCTCCGGATCCACCACCGGGGGAGTCACCACCGCCTCCGGATTAGGCGGAATATCCGGCTCCACCACCATCTCCGAATCATTCGGAGGAATGACCGGCTGTGTTTTCCGAGGCTCCTTTTTTAATCCCGTTGGATCCCGTTCGATTGTTTCAGCTGATAATGCCGTCTTCGGGACACCTGATCCCGATACCCCCATGGGGAGATGAGAGGCATTCATCAGAAGAATCACAAAGATTCCCAGCACCACTGACCACATATCCACTTTTGGTCGTTTCATTTTTTCACCTCTTTTTGTATTTTTCTTGTCTCTCTTTCATCATTATCCCCCGCATACAGATCAAAAGCATCTGACAAGAACCCTGGAAAAACGCATTAAATTTATAATCGGGGCAAGTCCTTAAGGGGAGAGGCCCTTAGATGCAAGGGTTTTACTCAGGCCCATTTTTTTTCGGTTTCTCTACAATCTGAACAAGACGTCAAGGAAACTAAGAAAAACTCTATTTCACTCCAAGGAACACAATCCATGAACTCACTCATCACCATCAAAGAATTTATCGGACTGGCTTTAACCTTTAGCCTGGCTGGAGGAGGGGTCGTGATGCTTCTTCTCGTGATGCTTCCTACTGCTTTTGACACGACAAGTCCGGTGAGGAAAACGGTAACGGTTCAGGAATTGTTGAGAGATCAGAATCCCGGACAAATTTCCTATATATCGTTTCCCATTACTGAACACTTTCAAAAACAGGTGGTATCACATCGAAAATCAGTACCTTAATCATAAAAGAGATGAAAGAGGACAAATCCCAAGCACCATCGTTTAACCACTCTCACAAAAGGAAAGTTATCATGGCGAACACAAAGCGCAAAAGTAGTGGCACGCTCGGAATGGCATTAGCCTTTGCTCTTATAGGAGGAGGCATGTCCTTAGCCCTTAGCGAGTCAGGTCAACCATCCAAGGAACTTCTTCTCAATGCCAATACCCTTATCGGGAATACGGTCATTGACAAGGCGGGCAAAGAACTCGGGACGGTCAAAGATTTACTGATTGATCAAACCACAGGGCAAATATCCTACATTGTTCTCTCGTATGGAGGCACATTCGGCGGCACTCTTGGGATCGGGTCGGAACATTATTCGATTCCCTGGGCAGAGGTGAAACTGACCAAACAGGATGAGAAGATGTTGGTTCAGGTAGCCGAAGCTCCCATTGGTGAAAAAAAAACGCCTAAAGACCACGCCATCACGGGCCACGAACAAGCTGCGACGGCCCAGAGTAAGGATTTCAATCCTGCAACCGTCGAAACGGTAGAAGGGACTGTGGAAAATGTGGATCACGATATGTTGGAACCCGGAGTGACTACCACCGATAGTTTGATCGTGTTGGACGTCAAAACGCCATCCGGGACCGAACGGGTTCGGGTCGCGCCTGATAACTTCCTCAAGGAGCAGGGAATCGAAATTAAGGAAGGCGATAAGGTCAAAGTGACCGGATCACGGATCATGCGGGATGGGGAAAGTCTGGTCATCGCCTCTCAAGTGACCCTGAAGGGAAATGGAAAAGTTCTGGCCGTGCGAAAGGATGACGGCACTCCCGAATGGGACACAGGGAGTGGAATTCATACTAAGACATCGTCCGGAAATAAATAAATTTTCTCTCTGTTCTGTAACGGGAAAAAGCCATCCGGGCTTTTTCCCGTCTGACTTCGTGCTGCCCTTCCCTAATCATCCTCCTCTTTTTGGAACCTCTTCAAGATCTGAGTGTTAAATCCTGCCTGATATTTTTTGGAACCAGGGTTCTTTCCAGTTCATTTTCGATTAAAACGCTGATACAAGCTGTAAATAATTGTTCGGTCTTACTCTTTTGACACGATTACAAGGAGATCCCAGGATGGCACGTTCGCCCAAAAGAACATCTGGCTCTAAGAAAATTCGTTACGCGGTGGTGGGGCTGGGCTATATCGCTCAGGTCGCCGTACTTCCGGCATTCGCACATGCGAAAA
>JBGSSO010000068.1:0-4195 GCA_041737015.1 Nitrospirales bacterium | reverse complement strand
CTCGATGCATTTAAAGAACTGCCAAAGATCATACGTGAGATTGAGACAAGTGTCTCACGCACATTTGCCTATAGCAAAATAAATTACCTCATGTTGATGATGGTTGACCCAGAGGTTCATTTTCATGTCATTCCCCGATATGACACGCCTCGATTATTTTCTCAACAGCAATTTCTTGACCCTGGATGGCCTGGGCCACCACTCCTGAAAAATGCCAATGACATTTCGGAGGAGGTGTACCAAAAGATTTTTAGTCACCTTAAAAATAACTGGATTCAGGAATTTTTATACTAGTCATAAATACGTAAATATTGGAAATAGCATGTTGCAAAATAGACTCAATTTGCGGTTTTTTTGCTACAATTTAGCTTGAATAAGAAAATTTGTTTTCGCTTTTCCTTCGTTCTTAGCCATTAGCCGACAAAATATCATGGCATTACTATTGCTTACTTAGTTAAATGCTTTCTAGCAACCCATTGGGAATAATTCTGTCTTTAATCCTTGAAATAGAATGAACGCTACACCAACTCATCACCAACTCAGACTTAAACATGGGAACTTCTCCACCCTTTCAGAGGCGCTTGATTATGCAGCTTCAGGAGAAACCGGCTGCAATTTCTATTCAGGGAGGGGCAAACTCACCCACGTCCTGACATATGCCGATCTAAAACAACAGGCTCAAAATCTAGCCAGAAGATTGAACGGATTAGAACTCCCACGAGGGTCTCGGGTGGCCCTAATCGCTGATACCACCCCAGATTTCATTCGATTCTTTTTTGCCTGTCAGTATGCCGGACTAATTCCGGTTCCTCTCCCGATTTCATTGCATTTAGGCGGACATCAGGCATACGTTACCCAACTTAGACGGCTACTCGAAAGCTGCCAAGCCTCTATCGCCATGGCACCTGACGGCTTCTTACCATTTTTGGAGGAAGCAGCAACCGGGTTGGACCTGGTCCTCATTGGAGGTCCGGAAACATTCGCCTCCCTAGAAGAAACTCAAGATCCGCTCAGCCCGCTGGAGCCTCAAGAATTAGCCTATATTCAATACACTTCCGGCAGCACACGTTGGCCTAGAGGTGTCGAGGTCACTCAATCGGCCGTGATGACCAATCTTTCCGGCATCATCCAGCATGGCTTACAAGTTCAACCTGGTGACCGGTGCGTCTCCTGGCTTCCCTTCTACCATGATATGGGACTGGTTGGATTCGTTCTTGGTCCAATCGCTTCACAGCTTTCCGTTGATTATTTGAGCACACGCGATTTTGCCATGCGCCCACGTCAGTGGCTGGACTTAATGACGAAGAGTCGGGCGACAATTTCATTCAGCCCTTCTTTTGGATACGAACTCTGCGTGCGAAGACTGGGTGAAGATTTCAATGAACACTACGATCTCAGTTCTTGGCGAATCGCCGGTGCTGGAGCAGAGACGATTCGTGCCGATAGCCTCTCCCGTTTTGCCCAAACCTTGAAGGCCAGTGGGTTTAAACCTGAAGCGTTTCTGGCCTGCTATGGGATGGCCGAATGCTCTTTGGCAATTAGCTTTGCTCCCTTGAACAAAGGCCTCGAGGTAGACAGAGTTGACGGAGATCAGCTCTCCAATAACCGGCTAGCCATGCCCTTTGTCCAATTCTCAACTGATGAGGAGCAGGCTCGATGCAGCAAATTTGTGAATTGCGGAGTTCCTCTCCCCGGATATGAAGTCGAAATTCGAAATATGACTGGAGATGTCGTTAAGGAACGAGAAAGTGGAATAATTTTTGTTCGTGGGGCAAGCACCATGACGGGATACTTCAATGATCCCATCTTGACCCAGGAGGTCCTTTCCACCGATGGCTGGCTCAATACGGGCGACATTGGCTATTGGGTCGAAAACAGCCTCGTCATTATTGGTCGCTCCAAAGATATGATTATCATTAATGGACGAAATATCTGGCCCCAGGACCTAGAATTCATGGCAGAGCAACAGGCCGAAGTCCGACCAGGTGATTCATCCGCTTTTTCCGTTTCCACACCAGACGGTCATGAGATCGCGATCATGGTGGTTCAATGTCGTGAAATGGATACCCAAAAGCGAGAAGACTTGGTTCAGCGCCTACGATCCTTAGTGCACAAAGAGTTGTCTATTCCATGCTATATTGAACTCATCCCACCAAGGACACTTCCGCGTACGTCATCTGGGAAACTATCTCGATCTCGTGCCAAAGCGGACTTCCTCACCCGCATTCAGTGGGAAGAGGTGACTACAAACCAATCTACCACCGCTAGGTCTGCCTAAGACCAGGCTACCTTCCTCACACGTCCTCCACGGTCTATGCGCACTACCGTTGCCCTAACCGGGGCTTCCGGTTTCATTGGGGGAGTCATCGCACAACTTTTAAGGAAAGGCGGATGGCATGTGCGTGGACTCGCGCGCTCCCCCCGCCAGGCTCACAAGCTCGAGGACCTGGGAATCACACCGGTCCAAGGTCAATTGGAAGATCCTGCCAGCCTTTCCACCCTAGTCAAAGACTCGGTTGGTGTCATTCACTGCGCAGGAGCGATTCGCGGGGTGAGTCGAGAAGACTTCTATCCGACCAACGTGATGGGAGTCTCTAATCTGGTGCAAGCCTGTCTTGCACAATCCTCTCTACCACGGTTTGTTCTTCTCTCCTCCCTCGCCGCTCGTGAGCCATCCCTCTCACCCTATGCATGGAGTAAATATGAAGGTGAATCAGTTTTAATCCGAGAGGCGGGGGCACTGAGGTGGAGTATTTTTCGTCCACCTGCCGTCTATGGACCGAAAGACCGTGCGCTGCTCCCACTCTTTACCATGTTACGCAAGGGGATTGGGGTTCAACTCGGTCCTTCCCAAGCCAAATTTTCCTTAATTCATGTCGAGGATCTCGCCACTGCTATTCTTCATTGGCTAAAAAACGGAGACCCACCCTCTCAGACCTTTGAGATTGATGATGGATTCCCTGGGGGATATTCCTGGGAGGATGTTTTTCGTCTTTCCAATCCTCGCCTCCGCCTGTGCTTGCGAATTCCACCAAGCCTGTTACAAATAGGAGGGAAAAGTAATGAATTATTTTCCCGCCTCTTTGGATACAATCCTCTTTTCACCAGCGGGAAGGTTGCTGAACTTCTCCACCCAAATTGGGTCTGTGATAGTTCTCACACGATGAAGACGCTCGGCTGGAGGCCACAAATCAGCCTCAAAGAAGGCTTGCGTCGGTTGTTCACATCGGATAGGCTCATGCCATTCCATAGGGATTAGTACAGGTTTGTTCTCTTCCTCCATCAATAAGGCTATTATAATATGATGAGTTATTCCGACATCCTGCCCCAACTGTTCGACACTCTCAAGCCTTTTTCCAAACAGGGCTTTCGGTTAAAAGAACAAACCGAGCTGGTCGCAGAGCTGGGATTGGATTCCTTACAAGTCATGCAAGTCCTTTTAAAAATCGAAGATCACTTTGATATTTCCATCCCTCTGAACAATCTTCCCAATATCCGAACAGTCAAGGACCTGGGCGAAGAGATTGAGAAGTTGCTGAAAGGGTAATCATGTCACTATTTGACAAATTTCTTCCTATTCAAGAAGCCAGAAACGAGTTACTGAAAAGTGGGGTCAACCCGTTTCACATTACCGTCGAAAAGATCATTTCTCCGACAGAAGCCATCATCAACGGTCGCAAGACCATACTGGTTGGCACCAATAACTACTTAGGGCTGACCTTTCATCCTGACTCCATCCTGGCCGGCCAACAGGCGCTTGCCCAGGAAGGAACAGGCACCACCGGATCGAGGATGGCAAATGGATCTTTTGCAAGCCACAAGGAGCTTGAGAAAGCCATCGCAGATTTTTATGGTGCGCCTTATGCGATCGTCTTTTCTACAGGCTACCAGGCCAATCTTGGAGTGCTTTCTGCTCTTGCAGGCCCCGGGGACACCATTTTAATAGATGGGGATTCCCATGCCAGCATTTATGATGGATGCCGACTTGGAGGGGCAGAGATTATCCGATTTAAGCATAACGACGTGACAGATTTGGATAAACGGCTCCGTCGATTGGGGGACCGAAGTTATCGGACCTTAATTGTCGTTGAGGGCATTTATAGCATGCTGGGAGATCGAGCCCCGTTGGCCGAAATCGTCGAAGTGAAGAAAAAATATGGGGCCACCCTGATCGTTGATGAAGCGCATTCGTTGG
>JBGSSO010000036.1:0-9800 GCA_041737015.1 Nitrospirales bacterium | reverse complement strand
AGCGTTCGCTATCGCCTTGAATCATTTACTTGGCAGGAGACTCGTGCGTACATCCGACATCGACTGCATATCGCCGATGCCAGACACCGATTTCATCTTGGCGTGGGAGTCCTCTGGCTCATTTATGCTTGGAGTCGTGGGGTCCCACGCCGCATCAATCAATTGTGCGACCGGGCCCTGTTAGCCGCTTATGCCCAGGGCCGACATACGGTGACTCCCATGATGATCTGGCGCGCAACCAAAGAATTTCTCCGATAGTGAGAGGATTATAGAAAACCAACAGACCATGAGTATCATCGCAGACACCCTTCAGCGACTTCAGACCCAGACCAAAAGTGAGGTGCCTGAGACGACCCATCAGGCACCTCTTGTCCTTCCAGCTAGAGTGAGAAGAGACCCGGGTTGGCACCGACGGCCCTCTCCGTTAAATTTTTGGTTGATCGGGATCGGCATGGCGATCGGATTGAGCAGTCTAGGTCTGGGTGCCTATTGGATCGGCTTACATCTGGACTTCGGAATGCCAACGGAAGCCTCCCCTTTTCCCAGACAGCGAGTGGCTCTTTCGAACTCCTCTCCACTTGTGGAGACTCCGCCTGGTGATTCGGCTTCTTTTGAAGCCACGCAGATACCAACAGCTGACCCTGTTGAAAGTTTTCCAGTATCAGCTGCCCAGGAACCGGATGGGGAATCGCCCACATCCCAAGAGGGTGCTTCAATGAAGCCATCCTCCCCATTGAATGTCGAACATGCTCTACCCACACAACCCGTGGGAGAAACTCCGGGCTCCTCCGCACTTACAACACGATTAATAACCCCCACATTCGAAGACCCTCAACAGAAAACCGTGGCCACATCCCTTTCAACGCCACACAACGCAACAGACCTATCACCGAAACACCCGAGCACTGATCCGAAGAACATCGCAACCAGCCCTCCAGTCCCAGTCTTTACCCAAACAGACCAACCTGGTTTGAATGTTATCGAATCCGCATCCGTCAAGGAGACAGGCACACCCATCTTGTTAGAAGCCGCTTTAGAAGAAGAAAAAATCAGCCTGGATGAGCTCACAACCACGACGGCTCTTGTTATTGACGAGCCTTCTGGCCCTGTTAACACGATAGCCCTTACTCTGAAAAACGAGGGGTCTCAGGAGAACGCCCAGGTCCCAGGTCCACCTCAGCGATCTTCAGCCAATTGGCTCCACCACGCCCGAGAACTTATCCAAAACGGTGAATACAACGAGGCACAAGCCATGCTCTCCCCACTCTTCCATGATCCCCCCGTCACTTGGGAGCCATGGTTTTGGATGGGAACGGCGTATTTGGGGGCAGGCCAGCTCGAGCAGGCCGATCAGTATTTTTTGAGCGGCCTCGCACGTAACGACAAAGTTCCACAATTGTGGATCCAACGAGCTCTGGTGGCCCAACAACAAGGGAGTTTCCAACTTGCGGTGCATGAACTTCGGCAAGCCGAGGCACTCCAACCGGATCTGCCCCATATCCATTTGAATATGGGCTATGCCTATGAGCGAATGGGAAATAATCGGTTAGCGAATCAATATTTCGGTAGATTTTTACAATTAACAGAAGGCCAGCCGGAGTTCTTTGCTACCAGAAAAAAACTGTTTGCCCGCTTAACGTCCATGACCAAGACGCAGGCCTCCACCACAGACACCCCTTTAAGCCTTCGGAAAGAACGATAACGATAGGTCTCCCGAACAGGGCTTCATTGTTACGGGGAGCTCATCCGCCTTTTCCTCCCCACAACCGGTACTCTGTTTTCTACCTGGCTCTTTACATTTGGCCGTATTGATACCGGAACAAATGGAATCCTGTTGTAACGTGGTCGGGAACAGGCATAAAGTAGTCAAGGCGTCTCCAAAAATTCTTTACCGGCTCAGAGTCATTGATTGGCACATGCCGGTAACAAACGGGGACAAAACCACAAAAGCCAAAAAGCGAGCTAAGGAAAGAAGAAGAAAATGTTCTGCGAAAGGTGAATGTTCTCCTAGCGCCCAACGCCATGCAGAGGAACCAAGAAGATTACTTACATGCGGGCATAGATGATTTCCGCTCCGAACCTATCCGGCCTGAACATCTTCATGCCATGCTCAAGGAATGGCTTTTCACTCTTCACAGGCTGTACCAAAATAATTCTTTACACCGCATCGTTCGATCCTTCGTTGACTCAACCAGCGTTAGCGAAATAAGAGAAGTGTTCTGATTGAAGACGCTACTTCTTTTTACCTCTCACCCCTTTCCCCTAAAGTTTCTTTCCCCAATTCATATATGTCTTCTCGCCGCTTCTTTCAAAATCAAGTAGAACGATTTATTAAGTTTGGCTAATTTTGGCCGACATGAACAAATGATATATACCATTCCCAGGCAGGAAGAATCGCACAGGAATAGATGAAACGACCAACCAACCTCAAGGTCGTAGGCCTGTCCAGCGGGCCTGCATCTCATCGTGTATGTTGATCCTTTTGATTTAAGAAGAACTTCAATGATTTCGCAACAACAATGCCAAAATGCCACGATTCTTATCGTGGATGATCAAATGACCAATATCATGCTTTTGGAGAGCATTTTAAAAAACGCAGGGTATACTCAGGTCCATTCCACTCAAGATCCCACTCAAGTGGTGCCTCTATTTAAAGAGCTCGATCCGGATCTGATTTGCCTTGATATCCGCATGCCTGAACTTAATGGGTTTCAGGTGATGGGACAACTCAAAATCATTCACAAACACGCGTTTCTCCCCATTCTGGTCCTTACGTCCGAAGAGGACCGGGAAACCCGCCTCCGCGCATTAGAATCCGGCGCCAAAGACTTCCTGCCTAAACCATTCGACAAGGTGGAAGTGTTAATGCGAATCCGCAATTTGTTGGAAGCCAGTCTTCTGAACAAAACGGTGTCCCAACAAAAGGACATATTGGAAGAAACGGTCCGGATCCGCACCCAAGAACTCAAAGACACTCAACTGGAAGTGGTCCACCGCCTCGCCCGTGCAGCCGAACATCGTGACAATGAAACCGGGGCACATATCATCCGAATGGCTCACTTTGCTGTGGTCTTAGGACGTGCCGCCGGCATGTCCGAAGAAGAGTGTGATGTGCTCTTTCACGCGACCCCCATGCACGACGTCGGGAAATTGGGGATTCCGGACCGGATCCTCTTGAAACCCGGAAAATTAGATCCTGAAGAATTTGAAATCATGAAACAGCATACCGTCATCGGTGCCCAACTCCTCTCCAATAGCCACTCTCCCGTCTTACAAATGGGTGAAGTGATTGCTCTCACTCACCATGAAAAATGGGATGGCTCGGGCTATCCGAATCGCCTTGCTGGAGAGGATATTCCGTTAGTGGGCCGGATTTGCGCTATTGCAGATGTCTTTGATGCGCTCTCATCTAAACGGTGCTATAAAGACCCCTGGCCCCTGGATAAAACCCTCAAGGAAATTCACTCCCTGGCGGGGAAACAATTCGATTCCCATCTGATAGACTTGTTTCATGAACTCCTGCCTGTCATCACCGACATTCAGCGAACCCACACGGATTTAGAGATTCCCAAATTCGATCTCCTGGAAATCAACTACCACGCCTAAGTAACTCGCTCCCACCATTTGTTACGTTCGGCGTTCTCACTTGAAAGACTTTGCCTTTCCCCACTAGCATCCGACATCTTACTGAGGATTCTATTCCACGTACGTCAGAGAATACTCCTCTTGAATTTCCCCAAGGAAATCGGTTAACAGTCCCGCCCCCTCCTATAGCGCCCCCCAACCCGCACGAACTCACTCCACATCCTGCACTCCATATTCATCTCATTTCCACTCATTTCTCCGATTTCCACTCAATTTTCAGCTCGTTTTTTCCGAAAGAGTCAGTGGGTAGATTTTTCAAAAACCCCTCACAGCAGGCAAACAAATCGTGCATGCTATTTCTCATGACCACACACAACACCAGGACTCAATCGTCAGACGAGCTCCATCGTACTCAATGACTAAAATTGTGAGCTAATATGCCCTTCCTTCCACTTCACGCAGCTGGTCTACGACTTGGGTTGTACATCAAAATTGAGGGATCCTGGTTTAGTCATCCCTTCCCAACTAATTCATTCAAAATTGAATTGACGAGGGATCTCGAAACCCTTCGGGGGCTAACGAAGGTCAAGTTGTATTTCGATCCAGATCGTTCAGACACCGAAGGGATGCCTTCTGGCCCCACGGAAGAGCCTGACCGACAACCGGTCCAACACTTGGTGGAACCGGACGAAAGGCCCTCAGACGAATCAGAACTCTCTCCATTACCAGATTCCTCGGAGAAGGAGGCGGCTCCTGAAGATCCTATTCAACGGAAAATCACCCAACATCAAGCTTTCCATGTCTACCAGGAGCATTTGCAATCCATCGGCGGTCAATACCAAGCGGTGGTGCAAGAAGCCAAACAGATCATGCAGGACGTGATCTCTGGCCGACCTCGCGGACTCCGGACAGCACGGAAAATTGTCGAAAATCTCAATGAAATTCTCGGAGTGGCTGACAACTCAAGAGCTCTCTTGAACCTGATCGGTTCCAACGAACCTAACGAGGAATTTTTTCTCCATGCCCTCAATGTGTGTTCATTATCTCTCATGGTCGGGCAGGATTTAGGATTATCGCGAGAGGCCACTGAAAAACTGGCCCTCGGAGCTCTGTTCCATGATGTAGGTGAGCTCAAATTTCCGGCGGACCAATTATTACGAAAAGGGTCGATGTCTGCTTCCGAACGGAAAAACTTTTTGAGTACTCATCCGAAGTACGGAGCAGAGATGGCCGAAAAATTGCCGAATTTCCCCTATGAAGCGATTGACGTGATTCGCCAGCACCATGAACGCCTCAATGGGTCAGGATTCCCAACAGGGAAAAAAGACGAGCAAATCAGCAAGTTTGCCAAAATTGTCATGGTGGTGGATGAGTACGACGAACTGTGCCATCACCCGGATCCCGCCAAATCTCTCATTCCCTCAGAGGCGCTTTCCTATTTATACGTCAAATGCCGGCACACGCTGTGGCATGACGCAGTCGTCTCGTTAATCAGGCAGTTGGGCGTCTACCCTCCAGGCTCACTGGTTAACTTGAGTAATCAGAAGATTGGGATTGTCACCAGCGTGAATCTCGCAAACCGGCTCAGGCCCGTCATCCTCATCTATGATGAATCCACCTCCCCAGATGAGCCGATTGTCCTGAATCTGTCTGAAGAGGATGAAACGCTCTGTATTGTCAGTGCCATTCGACCGGTTGACCTTTCTCCCAGAATCAGGGAATGCCTCAACCCTCGTCGAATCATCAGCTACTTTCCCTCTGCCTCATTCGCAGAATCCGGAGTCGGTGGCCTGCACGCTCTGGCCGGATCCACATAATCCGTGCCGAGGAACACCTCGCTAGACCATCCCTACGAAAACACCGTTTATCTTGTGATACGTGGAGACCTATGAGAGTAAGGACCGCCCAACGATCTGTCGGATCCAGGCCATCCATGTTTTCCTCGTTTCAAGAGGAGCCTCGGGATCGGGATATTCCACCCACAGCTCCTGATTTCCGAGATACTGCTCACCAATGAAGATGCGTTGTGTTCGTAATTGCCGATAGCCTCTATCATGCAATACATGTATGAGACTTTGCAGGACCTGGTCTTCGGTAGGAACGGGATCGACATCTATCTGAATCGATTCATAGCGGAGCCTGGCCTGGAATCCTCCTTCACGGGGAATGACATGGATTTGCCGACTAAACCCACGGTCACGGTTATCCAACCCGGCAACGTGATAGATATGGACGTGAGGAGATGTGGAACTCATACGCCTAAGAGACTATCATACCTCCGTTTGTCATCTTCGCATAAGAGGGAAAAGGCCGTCGAGCCTTCGGAGCCACCTCCGGCCCTTGCGCGTTCCCATACAGATTCTCTTCAGCCTACAGCCTGCCTGTCTCCAAAAGTGTGCTTTCTCTCCTGACGGCATAGGCCATCAATTTCCGCTGATTCCTCTTGCACTCACTAGCGTGCTTTTCGTATCGTGGTACCCAAGTATTGTGACTGAATGCTGGGGGAATATTTGTGTCGTATTCCCCATTTTCATGTATTCCCATATGACCCCATGCCAAGTCCGCTGTCCCTTCAAAACACGGTTGAACGTCCTCAAAAAAATCGGGGGCAAATCTTAGCTCTAGCCTTGCTTGTGGCCACAGTGGTCTTCGTCGTGGACCTCTTCCTCCCTATGGGAGTTGCCGAAGCGGTCCCTTATGTCGCTAGCGTGTTGATTGCCCTCCGGTCTCCGGATAAAAATGATCCGTTGCGTCTGGCAGGCCTCTGTACCTTTCTAACCATCCTCGGATTTTATTTTTCGCCTTCGGGGGCTGAACCATGGATAGGTATGACGAATCGATCGATTGCCTTATTTGCGATTTGGTCGACCGCCCTGTTAGCCATGCAGGTGAGAGAGTCTGACGAGGCGACTCGTGACCAGAGTTCCATGCTGACCGGCATATTGTCGAACATGCCGGCCGTGGCCTTTCGAATCGATCAGAAAGGGGTCATGCATGATTCCTTCGGTCGCGGCCTGGCTCGTTTCGGGTTAAAGGAACTGACCGCCATTGGCCGTATTCCCTTGGAACCACCCGATCGGATAAAAAACCAGGTCAAGGAAGGAACTCTTGCCGATTCGGTGTTTTACGAGAGCAATGGAATTCTGCAGGGAAAACCCTGGTGGTTTTTAAATTGTCTGTGCAAATTGGAAGGCGATCAACCGGGCCTCATTGGGTTTGGCATTGATATTACTGATCGTAAACGTGCGGAGCGACGCCTGGCCTTGCACGATGTCATCGCAGACATCCTGACCACCGCGCCTAGAATTTCAGAGACATACCCCCAAATTCTCAAAGCTATTTGCCACACGCTGGAATGGAAGGTGGGCATCCTCTGGCGAATGGACTATCAACGACAGGCCCTGGGAGCGACCCTCATTTGGCCATCGGACTCTCCTCAAGCTCAAGCGATGTCATCATCACACTCCGGTTGGGCGCTCACGCCTTCCGTAGGACTGGCCGGGCAGGTGTGGCACATTCGAAACCCTCTCTGGATCAAGGACCTTGCCGACTACCCCAAAGATCCTAGAAGCCAGACGGCCTTGGAAGTGGGACTTCACGCCGGATTCGCCATTCCCATTTGCCTAGCTGAGAATACGAGAGCGGTTCTCGAATTTTTCTCCCCATTCCCTGAGGAAGCGGATGATATGTTGCTTCAACGGCTTTCGAATATCGGGTTTCAAATTGGCCAGTGTATCGAACGCGAGCATAAGGAACGTCGACTGGCTACGCATCACAGTTTAACCAATGTTCTCGCGGAATCGGCTGGAATGACTCAGGCGGCATCCCTTATCCTGGAAGCCATTGGTGACAATTTAGGATGGGATCTCGGAGCTATTTGGACACTGGACTCCTCGCAACAGGTCTTGCGTTGCCTCAATGTCTGGCATTCCCCTCACTTAAATCTGGATGCCTTTCGGCAGGAATCTCAATCGATAACATTTGCACGAGGAGTGGGATTGCCCGGTCGGGTTTGGAAAAGCGGCGAGCCGTCATGGATCACCGATGTGGTGTCCGACCCGAATTTTCCGCGCGCGGACGCTGCCGCACAAGAAGGTCTCCATTCCGGATTCGCCTTCCCCATGAAATCGGGGACCGAATTTGTTGGCGTCATCGAATTTTTCCACAGAGATATTCAAAAGCCCGACAAAGAACTGTTGGCCATGTTTGCATCCATTGGTCTTCAGATTGGCCAATTCATCCAGCGGACCGCCAAGCAAAGTCTCAATGGATAATCAATGGTCTCCTGAGTCAATTTTCGGCCTGGTTTAATGGTAACCAACCACATCCACGTGGCGTATCTTATCCTGGTAGCAGTTGTGACCTATCATCGGAATCTACCGCCTCCCTCCTAAAAAATGGCTGCTACATTTCCAGTGCTTTCATGGGTTCATGGCCTTCATTTCAATAACATACGGGGAGACCTGTATGGTGGATTAGTGGCCGCAGTCGTAGCCTTACCGCTAGCCTTGGCCTTTGGAGTGACATCTGGACTCGGGGCCATTGCCGGTCTGTATGGAGCTATTTTTGTGGGGTTTTTCGCAGCCCTCTTCGGTGGGACTCCTGCACAGGCCTCAGGACCGACCGGTCCGATGACCGTGGTGATGGCCGGCATCATCTTGAACTTTGCCGATGAACCGGCATTGGCATTTACGGCTGTCATCCTCGGAGGGGGATTTCAAGTCTTATTTGGACTGATGGGCTTTGGTCGGTATATCACCCTGGTCCCCTATCCAGTCATTTCAGGATTCATGAGCGGCATCGGAGGAATTATTCTTATCCTTCAGGTTGCCCCGTTTCTCGGCTTGGAAGCGAAGTCCAAAGTCGTGGCCAACCTCATGGCCATGCCTGAGTACCTCGCATCTTTTTCTCTCTCCGCCGTGTTGGTGGGTTCTCTCACATTGGCCATTGTCTATCTCACTCCCCCCTCTATCGGCAAACGGCTCCCCCCGGTGTTGTTGGCTCTCATCGTTGGAACGATGGTCGCTGAGTTGTTCTTTCCAACCCTTCCGGTTATCGGAGACATTCCTACAGGATTTCCCACGCCGATTTGGCCAACCATGCATACCCATTCTCTCGTCATGATGGTTGAAGAAGCCCTTGTCCTGGCATTATTAGGAACGATTGATAGCCTGCTGACTTCTCTCGTGTGTGACAACATGACACGGACCCAACATGACTCCAACCGGGAATTGATCGGCCAGGGCATTGGCAATATGGCTGCGGGGTTTTTCGGAGGCCTTCCTGGAGCTGGCGCCACCATGCGATCCGTGGCAAACATTCGAACCGGAGGCCGCACACCTCTCTCTGGCATGTTTATGGCGGTCGTCCTTCTAGGCACCCTGCTTGGCTTAGGACCTCTGGCCGAAAAAATTCCTCTTGCGGTCCTCGCCGGTCTACTTATCAAGGTCGGATTCGATATTATTGATTGGCGATTTCTGAAACATATGGCGGAAGCTCCACGAACCGAGGTTCTGGTGATGATTGTAGTCTTGTTGGTCACTGTTTTAATCGACCTCATCACGGCCGTGGGCATTGGCGTGGTACTGGCCAGCGTGATGTTCGTGAAGCGAATGGCCGATCTGGAACTTGAAAATCTCAGTGTGATCACGGGTGCCTCGAAAGAAACACCGCTGTCGAAAGAGGAGCAACGCATCCTGGACCGAAACCGCGAGCGCATTATCATGATTCATGTGAATGGGCCGATGAGCTTCGGATCAGCTAAAGACATGGTTCGTCGGTTAGAATCTGTGAAAAGTTTCAATACCTTTTCCAGCGTGGTTCTGGATCTCACATCGGTGCCTTCCATCGACGGAACCGCTGCGTTAGCCATCGAAGACATGCTGGTAATGGTGAAAACTCATCAGCAGCATGTCTTTTTCGTGGGTATGCGTCCGGGAGTCGCTCGAGTTCTCAAAGGACTCGGGGTGCTCGATCAGGTCTCACCTGAACATCGATACCCTCTACGGTTGGATGCGTTACGCCACGCAGCTCATATAGGCGGATCCACCCATCCGTACGATGTCGCTCCCACAGAAGTTCAATCTGAACATCCAGAACCCTCATGAGGTATGTTTTTTGACAATGGAGCCTTCCCTGTTTCTGAAAGAGCATTCATCGTGTATGCTGAGGAACTCCTCACTGTACTCACCCCGTTAAAGGCCTGAATGCGAGAG
>JBGSSO010000031.1:0-29924 GCA_041737015.1 Nitrospirales bacterium | reverse complement strand
ATCCCTTCGGCATTGCGAGCAGCCAGAAGCCCGACATCGTGGATGGGGGTTAGGGCGCAGTCATGCTTGCAGCCGGAAAACGCAATTTTAAACTTGCGAGGGAGACTTTGGTTGAGTGGATTCCGTAATAAATGATAGGCCACGGTTTTCGCGTAGGGGGTCACGTCAAACACTTCGCCGGGGCATACTCCTGCCAAAGCACAGGCTGTGACATTTCGCACGGTATTGGCACAGGCTTCCCGAGTGGTAAGTTCAACTTCCGCCAGTTTTCGCATGATGGTGCCAACGTGGCGGAGGGGAACAAAGTGCAGTTGAATGTCCTGCCTCGTTGTGACATGTCCCACGCCGGTTGCAAAGGTATCCGTAATGTCGGCCACTTGGCGTAGTTGATTGGCGGTCAGACCGCCAAAGGGAATCTTGATCCGGATCATTTGGACATCCGGCTGGCGCTGACCATAAATGCCGTATTGGAGTCGAAACGGTTTGAACACGTCGGCTGGAGTGTCACCCGATTGCAGGCGATTTACCTCATCTTCGAAAGTTTCTATTTCTTCAAGAATCTCCTGGGGTATCGGAACCGTGTGAATAGGAGGGTGGCTGGTGACTGGTGAGGTGCTCATGATAATTCTCCAAATCCCGTATAGGGGGGTAAATTTCTAGGGTTGGCTTAAAATGCACGAATTTCTGTTCGACCCTGGAATGGTCCATCCTTTGCCAAAGCTAAATATGATACATCACGCAGCGCTGGGTTTCGAGCGTTTGATACTGTTCGACCAATTTTTGTAGGGAAATGCCACGCAGGACTGCCTGCTCGGCCTCTTGAACCTGTTGCCAAATATTTGAAAGTAGGACGTTCGGAACCTGTCGGCTTTCCGAATGGCCGTTGGTGTGCCCATGTTGGAGCAATGGTTCTGTCGCCCATCCATTCATTGAATTTACTAAATCCGCCAGGGAAATCTGACTGGGGTGTTGTGCCAGGGAATACCCTCCTTGTGCTCCTCGAAGGCTCCTAATGATCCCAGCTTGTTTCAAGTGCTGAAGGATTTGCTCAATAAAGCGAGAGGGTATCCCCTGTCGTTGAGCAATGATTTTGGCTTGAAGTGGAATGGATCTGTCCTGCTTTGCTAGCTCGATTGTGGCCAAAATCCCATAGGTGACTTTGATAGGAAACTTGTTCATACTTTAATTCATACTAAAACGATAGGAATAATATGCAATATAAAAGTCGCAGAAAACATTTGTCAAGAAATATGAGCTGTACTTTTACTCAAAAAAAGATGTCCGGGACAAAAATTGGGTATCTGAACTATTGCCTCCCGGAGGGATTTGTCAGCAGAGGGGCATTGAATCAAACGAAAAAACTGGACAATAATCGCAGGGCCACTAAATATTGCTAAAAAATAGGCCGATATTATGACTGGGGAAAGCCCCATACAAGTTATCGGTTGCAACCTTTGGGAGCTGTGAGGACCAATGAGATGAAAGACATTGCTGATCTGCTTGAAGAAGTTCATACCATTGTCCAGTCTATCCGGAGAGAGAAGATGGTGCTTGAGGATCGACTGAAAACGATGGAGAATGACTTATCGACGATGGAGAAAGCGAAAAAGTCCATGACTCGTGACCTACAGGAAACGAAGGAAAGACTTGGACGGGAACTACAAGCTACAAAGGAAAAATTGGATCAGGTGCATCCGGAAATACAAAGTCTCCAAAATGAACTGCAGAATGTCGAAGTGCAGAATAATCTTCTGGTTATGGATCTCAAGCAGAAAGACGAAGAAATAAAAACATTAGAATTGCGCCTTCGTGAATACACTTCCTTGACTTCTCCCTCTTTCCGGATTGAAGAGCCCATCGGCTAAGCCCGGGGGATGCCTTCTGCCTTCCACCTCAAATCCCCAGACTGTGGTGAGAGGCCTTGAAATCCCTACCATGCGTTGGTTCCTTCCTGGGTCGAATTGGTAACTCCAGCAAGCATTCTCCTTCCTGTTATTTTGGCGCCTTTAGAGAACCAAGAAGTGGGGGAACCCCTCCACTTAGCAACGTTCCGATAGAGGCAGGTGAACCATATACAGAAATACGTGTAGGGTTGAAATCCCAAGCCTGAGAGTTGTGATGTCACGATTCGTTGGTTGAAGAGAGATTCTTACCCTCGTGCTCAACCTTTCTCCTGGACAATGTGGTTTTTCAGAAATGCGTTAATTCCTTTTGCCTTTTCTGTGGCGGATATACCCTGTCATTTGGGCATTGAGTTCTGAGCCAGATGGGAGAATACATGGGTTGGTCAGGCCACTCAGGTGTGTGCTTTCGTTGCTCATCAGAATTAACGTCAGATGAGAGGCAATGAGATGGCCCGGTACAAAGGATAGTCTGCCCAAAGGATTTGAAGGCATCAACGGCATACGCGATCCGTTCATCCTCGAGTATGAGGAGCATGTTGCCCGCTTCCTTGAAAAAATAGAGGAATGAAACCTGTAATCCATTGTACAATGCCCATCATCACCAGGGAGATGACGAGAATTTCCTGTATTGAGCCAGGTGAGTTTCATCCATCGAAAGAGTGATCACGCAAAATTTTACCGAACTTGTCATTAAGAGGAGGATCCTATGCCATCCAAAGTCAAAAAAACTCAGCCTAAGAAAAAAAGCCCGTTACCATCAAAACCAAAGGTAGCTGCAAAAAAGAAGGCACCAACCAAGCCTTCTTCATCAAAGAATCAGGGGGTGGCTTCAGGATCTCGAAAATCATCAACAAAAATCAAAACGGCATCCACCGCTAAAACGAAAAAACCCGCTCAGCTGAGTCCGCGTATCGTTTCTACGCGTGAGTTGCAGGTTGGTGATCCTGCTCCAGCCTTTTCCCTTCCTGATGACACTGGAAACATCGTGAACTCATCTGAGCTTCGAGGAAAAAAAGTAGTCGTATATTTCTATCCGAAAGATGACACGCCCGGATGTACAACAGAAGCCTGCTCCTTTCGGGATGGTATTCAGGAATTGAGAAAGAGCGGGGCTGTAGTGTTTGGAGTGAGTGCCGATTCGGTTTCATCTCATCGGAAGTTTTCCGATAAATTTCAACTCAACTTTCCCTTGCTGAGTGATGAGTCCAAATCCATGATTCAGGCCTATGGTGTGTGGAAGGAGAAATCAATGTATGGTCGAAAATATATGGGTATTGAACGCACGACGGTGGTGATCAATGAAGACGGGACCATAGGGAAAATATTTCCCAAAGTTAAAGTGAACGGGCATTTTACTGAAGTGCTTCAAGCCCTCAGATAGTGTTGCCCTGAAAAATGATGACATGTGAGGAAAAAAATTCTACCCACTCCGTTCATGGGCGTCGCCAATTTGAGAAAACGTCTCTTCCCCGAAGATGGCATTCGCATTGAGGTAATATTTGAATTCAAGGAGATTATGGGAAGGATCCTCCAGGAAAAACGTCAAATGTTCGAGAGGAGTACCAGAAAATCGTCGACGGGGTTCACGAAAAAATATGAGGCTATTCGTTTGGGCCCGGTTCCGGAGTTCATTCCACTCTTCTTCAGTTCGGCAGATTAACCCGAAATGTCGGGGATAAATACTTTTTTGCTGGGGGCCAAGGTCCTCGGTCACATGGGCAACAATTTGGTGGCCGTGGAAATTTAATGTGATGGCGACGGAAGACTGGCGGCCCAAGGTGCATCCCAGGCCTTGAACATAAAATTCTTTCGTGGATTCGATATCCTTAACCGGAATGGAGAGATGAAAGGTGGAAGAAGACATATTAATAGAGTCCTTTAAGAATTATCCCATGTTTCGGATGATCAATGAAAATATGTTGCTATTTTTCAATAGACGGCTCAGGTTGAGCGTTTCAATAAAAAATGGGCATTAGGTACCCTTTCAGGGAAACCGGTTTTTGACCACAGGCTTACCACGGCCGTTCCAATACCCGGCACTCATCCATGGGGTGGTATGCCGAATCGCAAACCTGCCAGTGCGATCGAGGATGAGGCATCCAGCCTCACCCTGTATTCGGCTGACCAGTGCCTTGAGTGCATAGTTGGCAGCTCTTACGGGCGTCCAGCCTAGCCCGAGCAGGATAGCCAAATGTTTGGCCATGCCGGCTCGTATAATGGATTCTCCTAAGCCCGTCATGGAAATGGCCCCGGCGGTATCATCGGCATACACTCCCGCGCCGATTAAAGGGGTATCTCCAACCCGGCCAGGTAACATGACTGCAACTCCCCCTGTTGAGGCCCCTGCGGCAAGATGGCCGGCACGGTCCATAGCGACCGCACCTACTGTGTCATACAATCCTAACTGACGGTAAAGAGCCTGGGATTTAGGATTCATAGTGTTCCGTGAACTCCGTTTGTTCCTCAGTTGAGTCGAACCCTTCCGATGGACCAATCGGGCTAGACCAAAATGACGAGCTAATCGATTGGCATGTGTGCCAACCATCAACACATGGTCGGTATCGGTTATGATTCGTCGCGCAGCGCAGATGGGATGGAGATATCCTTCCAATCCTGCGATGGCACCAGCCGATAAAGTTTGCCCTTCCATGATCGACGCGTCCATCCGTTGAATCCCGTCGAGTTGTCGAAGCGATCCTCGCCCGGCATTAAACATCCCGGATTCTTCCAGGTAGCGGATCATATTTTCTACAGCATCTAAGGCTGAATTCCCTGTTTTGAGGCATTCATATCCTGCTATGAGTGCCTCCTTCAGGCAATTTGACTGACTGCGGGTCGGTAGCCGAGCACCTGCACCCCCATGGATCAGGACTCTCGGTGTGGGGATAGGTGTTGGCTTAGGCAAAGGGCGAAGGGATTATAAAAAGAGCGCGGTGGCGAGTCGTGGTTTCTTTTAATATCTATCAAACTGATTGTTCAGTTTGTATTTTGTCATAGGAGGTGTGCCTGTTGCCACCTTGAGTTTTAGAATAGTAAACGGCTTCATCTGCGGCATGGAGCAAGTCGGTGACAGTGGGATAGGGTCGATCCGGCGTGTGGGTCGCGATTCCAAGAGAAATAGTGATGGTGATGCGGTTGTCTCCAGGTATTTCATGGGTGGTGTCCCGAAACGCGGAGAGGATTCTCTCGCACACCATGACGGCGGTGGTTGATGAGGCTTTTGGCAGAATGAGCACGAACTCTTCTCCTCCGTAGCGTCCGACCGAATCGGTCGTGCGAAGCTTTGACTGTAAAAGGTGCGCGGTAGATTGAAGAACGACATCCCCTGCCTGGTGACCATAGGTATCATTGACGGATTTAAATTTATCTAAGTCCCCAAATACCAGGGTCAAACATTCTTCGTTGGCGAGAGCTTGCTGAAAAGAGGCTTCTAAGTATTTATCCAGGTAGGCCCTTGCCAATGCTCCGGTGAGCGGATCGTGACGGTGGATTTCTTCCAAATTGTGGAACTTGGCTTCCATGGCGGCATTATTCTGTTGGAGCTCCTGAACTTCCTTGAGAGTCTGAAGGCTTCGAAGGAGAAGTGACTCCCTGGCTTTTTCCAGAATGGCTTGAGGTTCGGTCCATGTTTGTAAGTCAGTCCGGAATATCTTTTCTGTTTCTGGAAGAAGCCCTTGTGTTGTTTCCAATACTTCCATGAGCGCTACTGGCGTGAGATTCAGCGAAGTATGGGCCTCCTCTTTGACTGCTTGTAGATAGGCGCCTTGAGAATCGCGTAAAAAGATTTCCGCAATTTTCCCTGACAGCGACACACAATGGACAAATTTTGCTCGTTCATCACCCTGGGGAAGGCGAGAGGGGTCATCGCTCCCGGCCACGGCCAATCTGAGGCGATCCGGAAAATTCCACTGCGTCAAGAGCCAACTCCCCACGGCAGCATGATTTATTCCTAGGCGTTGGTATTCATGGGAGATGATGCTGGCATGGGATGTTTGATCCAGGTCACGGGGATTATAAAGGTCGGGGAACACCTGATCGAGCGCTAGCATACCAAGGTCTTGCATAAGACTCGAAAGATATAACTCTTCAATTTCAACCAACCCACAGGCCGTTCCAAGGACACGGCAGGCTGTTCCAGCTAAAAGTGCACGTTTCCAATACAGCTCATAGTCCAAGCCAGTCCCGCGACTGGTTTGCAGGGACTTCATTAATGAAAATGACAGGGCAAGGGAAATAGTCGCGTTGAGACCAAGGACCAGGACTGCTTGATGGAGACTTTCAACTTTTTTGCAATACGGGTATAAAGGAGAATTGGCGATTCGTAGGATTTTACTGGCCAACGCCGGGTCACAATTGAGAATTCTGATAAAACTGTTGAGGTCGATTTCCGGTTCGTTGGCTAAGTTGATAATTTGTATGGCGACGGTTGTCGGGCTTGGGAGACTGGGGCAGGCTTGTAGTTTCTTTTCAAGTTCTGGAGTCATAAAAGGCTCTTGGTCAGAAGATCTTCACGAGTGCGTTGAAAGACTCTGTATCCTAGGTTCCTCAAATCCTCGTATACCAGAATCCATGAACACGAAGATGAGTCCCTGCTGTTTTTTAACTATAGACATTTCGGCATTTTTTTTTGTTATCTGAATAGGCGTGACAGGAAAATCGCTTTCTCTCTTTTTGATTCGAAAGCGATCATCCTGGTTGGCTGGATCCACGCGAGAAAGCGGGTTTAAGGAAAGCTAAGTGAAAAACATGGGGCCTCGATATGATTGTGGGGTTCGGTAACATTGATGTTGACTGGTGTGTTTTTGTCGGTTTTGCAGATCCTGTGGATGATGAGACGAGCGATCCCGGATAACCTTTGCGAGGCAGCGAATAGGGTTAAGGTGGGTCACCATATTGAGGAACGGGCGAAGGAGACGGTCTGGAAAACAGTGCTTAGTGGAAAAGGTGGCTTTGTGCTTGGTTCAGGCTAGGATCCTGAAACCGATCCAGGTCCAATCGGACAAAACCAAGGCCCGCGACACAGAGTTCAAAATTCGTTGAAAGCGTTTGAAAGAGTGCGGGTGGATTTTTGCCCTGAGGGTCTTGATGGGTAGCGACAATGCTGTAGGAGCGTTTGCCGGCTTTGACGTAATCCACCAAAAAATCTTTGTGGTGAATAAGTCCGGAGCATTTTATCTGTTTGCAATATTCGGGGAAAAGTCCGGCGAGGAACAAGGTCAGGTCCCCAATGTGACGATGAATATCCCGCTCTTTTTCAGCAGAAGACTGTTGGCTATGGGATTCGGCCGCGTACAGGAGTTCCACCACTGTTTCGACCGGTTCTCCCTCATGGTCTTTGATACGGGAGAGTTGATCGATATGGATAAATTCGAGGAGCAGGTTTGAAACATATTCCGTCACTTGAAAATCTGGCCATCCCAATGCTTCGGAAAAGTTTCGTTCTGTCAACCGGCCAAATAACTGCCTAAGAGGATGTTGTTCAGGGATTTGTGTCATCAACGCCCTTCCCTCTCTTTCCACCGAATGTCCCTTCGTCAGGGTGTGTCGGTTTCTATGTATGTCTATCTATCGGCCTGATGTAAGAGGTTCTTAACCTTTTTTACTCCTTTGCCTGCCCTGCTGTCCAGGATGAGAGTCATGGGACCGTCATTCTCCAATGACACGACCATTGTCTTGCCAAATATTCCTGCTTGTACCGACAGATCGAGGGCTCGGAATTGTTCCAGTATTTCCTGATATCTCACGCGTGCTTCTTCCGGAGGTGCTGCCAATTCAAAGCTTGGGCGGCGTCCTTTTTCGGTATTGGCCAGTAACGTGAATTGAGAGATCAGGAGAAGTTCGCCATGGATGTCTTGAAGCGCATCAGTCATTTTCCCTTGTGTGTCAGGGAAAATTCGTAGTCGAGGAATTTTTTCGACCATGAAGGCCACGTCTTGACCGGTATCGCCTTGGGCTCCCCCCAACAGAATGACGAGCCCCCGGTTGATGTGGGCGATGACTTGGTTTTCCATCGTGACTGAGGCCTGTCTGACCCGTTGAATAACAGCCATCATAAAACTTTTTGTGATATCCCTTATCTCAAGACCTGACGGGCATGAGGACGGTATGCCTTTCAGTCTGCATGGTTATGTTGTGGAAGATGGTTTGCGTATTTTTCGTCGCAACATAAGTTTCAGGTGCGTGAGCTCCTCTGACTTGAAAAGGTGGTGAACGGAAAAATATCCAATCGTGCTTGCAACAAGAGCCAGAGTCAACCAGGCAACTTTTTCGAGACTCTGTCCTGTTGTCTGCCATAGCGGGAATCCTGCAATCCAGACGGAAATGGCGATGAGAGGGAGAAGGGCTATTCCTGTGCGGACCAGGGATATTCCGAGTGTCTTCCACAGTAACCCCTGAAGCCGATTCCCTAAAATGGTAAGTAAGATAAGGGTGTTCCCCATTGCGGCACATGCGGTCGCCAGGGCTAACCCGGTGTATTGAAGCCATTGCATAAGCCATAATGACAGCCCAATGTTGAGGCCAACCGAAACAACAGCCACGATGGCGGGGGTCTTCGTATCTTGAAGCGAATAAAACGCGGTTGCCAGAATTCGATAACTGGCGAAGGCCCACAACCCCACAGAGAATCCGAGAAGGGCCGAAGCGGTTCCAACTGTGTCCATGGCCGAAAAGGCGCCATGCTCAAAAAACACATGAATAATGGGTATGCGTAATAGCATCAGCCCAACCATTGATGGAAGGATGATAAATAGCACCATGCGTAACCCGAAATTTACCGTTTCCCGTAGTTCATGAATGGCTCCCCGGGCTGCTTGGCCGGATAAGGTTGGCAAAATGGCTGTGGCCATTGCGACACCAAATATCCCTAATGGGAATTGAATGAGGCGCATCCCATAGAACAGATACGTGGGGCCCCCTTGAAAATACGAAGCTAAAATCGTGCTGATGGTGAGATTGATTTGGGTCACAGCTAATCCTAGCAAGGAAGGAATGAGCAGAAAGCCCATTCGTTTAACTCCGGGATGGCGCGGATGAAAATTCCAGGACAATGGAAAATCATGTTTGTGTAAACTGGGTAATTGCATCAGGAATTGAGCGAGCCCTCCCACCACAATGCCAATGGCCACAGCCAGAATCGCCTGATCAAATAACGGCGAAATGGCCACTGCAAAGAAAATGACACACAGATTGAAAAAGACGGGAGCCAAGGCAGGAACGGCGAATGAATGGAGGGAATTGAGTATCCCCATGGCCAGGGCCGCAAGGCTCACGAAGAGTAAGTAGGGGAACATGATCTGCGTGAGGAGCGTGGTTGTGGCGAGTTGATTCGCCTGTCCATGGAGGCCTGGTGCCAGAAGCCAGACGAGACTCGGAGCCGCAACGATGCCCATTAAGGTGACAAAGGTCACGAGCGTCAGGAGCGTGGTGAATGCTGCGCTGGCTAACTCCCAGGTTTCCTGCTTGGAGCGGGTCGAATGATATTCGGTAAAAACCGGAATAAAGGCGGAAGACATGGACCCTTCCGCAAAAAGTTCTCGCAACAGATTGGGAATTCGATAGGCGATGTAAAAGGCGTCAGCTGAAGCGTTGGCGCCAAACAAATTGGCGAGAATGACATCTCGAATAAATCCGAGAATCCGACTGCAGAAAGTGGCTCCGCCAATCAGCCCGGCCGCACGGCTAATACGATGGGTCTCTCCTTGAGGAGATGACGGGGCTGGTGGAGGTTGAGCTGGTTGGGACATCCGAATAGGAATGTTACCGGAAAGGGTTGAGTTGTTTCACCTGTCAGATGTCAGGGGGCGATTGTTTTGCTCTATTATAAGGGGGCCCGGGTCCGCACGCAGAAGCTGGACCCGCGCGTTTTCGCTTGGTCTTGAATTGACACCCTCTAAATCATGCTTTAGCATCACTTCCCTTTTGTCCATGCAGTTCTCCATCTTATGACAAGATCTTCGTTGACTCAATCCAGTCCGCCACGATGGTGGTGCTTTGCGACCGCATTCTCGACCGGTGCGGTGGTGATGGCGCTGGAAATTTTAGGAAGCCGACTTCTCGCGCCGGTTTTTGGCAGTTCACTATTTGTCTGGGGCGGGCTGATCGGGGTGGTTCTGGCTGCCATGAGCAGTGGGTATGCTGCTGGAGGCTGGCTGGCCGATCGATTTGCTCCGCAGAGGGTGTTGGCTGGGCTGTTGTTGCTATCCGGCGCTTGGACCCTGTTATTGGCATGGGCAGGGCAGCCCGTAGTTTTTGGAGTGGCCCAATGGATTCAGGATCCTCGCTGGGGGCCATGTTTTGCAGCCAGTGTGCTGTTGGCGGTTCCGGCATTTGGATTGAGCGGTGTTCTCCCGGCCCTCTTGCGTTTGGCTATCGGGGATATGGGGCATCTTGGACGGCATACCGGTGGTATGATTGCGGTTTCAACCATCGGGAGCCTTATCGGAACCTGGGGGACGTCCTTTTATCTTTTAACCTGGCTGGGTAGTACCATATTAGTCGCTATCCTTGGCGTGGTCCAGGTATGCCTTGGTCTATGGTGGACATTGAGAATTGGAATACTCCAGCCTAGTCTACAGGCCATGCTTCTTGCGGGAGTAGCCGGAATGACCTGGATGGGTTTTCATCCGGTCAGCATTTTGCCACCGGCCATTTATCAGGAAGATAGCCCGTACCAACAGGTGAGAGTGAGTGAAAATGATTTATTCCGTTATCTCATTTTGGACAATACCTTCCACGCGGTGATGTGGAAAGCGACGCCGGAATCGCTTGCCTTGCCCTATAGCCAAGTCATGATGGGTGTATTGCCACTTGTCGAGAATCCTAAGCGAGGGTTGATTCTAGGCCATGGTGGAGGATCTTTGGCAAAGTGGCTAGGGAAGAACTGGCCGGATTTGGAATTAGATGTCGTCGAAATGGACCCGTCTGTTGTCCGAGCCGCTGAACGGTATTTTGGTTATACGCCACCGCCCAACCATCATTTGTATGTGCAAGACGCCCGCACGTTTTTACGAAACAATCCTTTCCAGTATGATGTGGTGTGGGTCGATGTGTTTGCCAGGCATCTCATTCCGTTCCATGTGACGACTCAGGAATTCTTTGAGGAACTACGGAAGCATGTGCACCCTGAAGGCGCAGTTGCGGTTAATCTGGCGTCCTCCGATTCGCCCGCGAATGTTCGCCGTGCACAAGCGGTGTTGACCACAATGCAACTGGCGTTTCCTGAAGTGGTGCCCTACGGTGTCGCGGGCCCTGAATGGTTAGATACAAAAAAAGGATCCGTGAATCTGATTTTTTTTGGTGGGAAACCTGTCTCCGTTATGCGCGATTCCCACTTTTTGGATGTTCTGGCTCGGCAGATGAATCGTGATCGATTTCCGCCAGAAGGGTTTGCATTTTTCATGTCACAGGATCCGGTCGTACTAGCTCCTGGCCAAATTCTGACCGATGATTTCTCTCCGCTAGATTTACTTCAGGGGGAAGGGTAAGCATCCCTTTCGCTTCGAGTCAGCAGGATTCCTCCTTGAATTCTCAGAAAGGGCAGCTAGCCTTGGTTGTTATGGTGGGAATAATGCGGGTGTTAACAGAACGGGAAGAGGCCACTGTAACAAAAAGACGTGTTCCACTTATGTGGCGCTTGGTGAGGACTGCTTTGGCAGTTTTCCATCCCCACGTTTACCAGGTGTCCGTAATCCCAATCTTAGGGTGCATACCAGAATTGCTGGCATGAGCTGGCCAGCCGTATCTTGATCTTACCCGTCGGGAAGGGTCGTAGCCCCCATTCTGAGCCTGAAGGCAAAGATTGTCGTGGAGGCGGCAATCGAAGGAGAAAACTCTAGGTTAAAGAGGCATGGGCCCAGATATCATCTTAGTTTTGACAGACAGCCGCTGGCCAAAATTTGTAACGAATTTGTGGAAGCTGAGCGCCGTCAAAATTCGGGAGATCATAAAGACATCGATCAACCACGGCTACCTCATCTTGAGTAAATTCGAAGACTTTCCGTGTTTTCCAAAATTGATCCAGCGTAAAATAATCCCCTGTGGCCGGCTTTTCCGCCAGTGCAGCCTGAAGTGCCTTGAAGGCTGCTGTATCAGTTCCCGGGATACGTCCGTTGTTGCGGGTAATGCACCATTTTATGATTTCGGCAACCCCATACATGCTTAGATCAATTTTCTGCTTTTCCTCAGACATGATTTCCTCCTTACAAACAGACAAAAAGACAAGAAATCTCTATAACATAAAGAGAGTCGTGTCATCCAGTGGGCTATGGTTATCTCTTTCAAAAAATAACCTTTGGCAAAGTCTGTAGTTTGTTAGAAAAAATGAGATTTCTCCGACTACTAGCCGGTTTTACATCATTTGGGAAAATCCGTATACTCGAGGCGCTGGGCATGGTTTATCCCGCATGTATATTGGCTCCCTCTCCACCCACATATTCTGGAGAAAGGCAAGAAGAATTGTATTCCAGTCAATCTTTGTGGGCTCGACTTGTCATTCTTCTGGGCTTTTTGGGCCTGCTGTCCTTGGTCGGTTGTCCTACACGTGAGGAGTACCATCCTCCTGATCTGATTTATCATTACCTAGACATTCCAGTCGGGAAAAACCCTACGTCAATCCGGGCAAGTGATTTTAACGGTGATGGATTTACGGATTTGATCACCAGCAATATTCAGGGAAATTCCCTATCCCTCCTCTTGGGAAAGGGGGACGGGAGTTTTCAGGACCAAAAAACGATTTCTGCCTGTCAGGAGCCGAGGAATGTTGCTGTTGATGATTTTAATCTTGACCACGTGCCGGATTTCGTCGTGGCGTGCTCCGGGGATAATCATGCTCTTGTGTTTTTGGGACAAGGCGATGGCACTTTTTTGCGCGGGGCCCAATACCTGGTTCATCGTACGCCAGTGAGTATTGCCACAGGAGATTTTAATGAAGATTTTCTTCCTGATTTGGCTGTGGCCCTCCGCAACGACAAAATTCAAATCCTGTTTGGTATGGGCAACGGAAAATTTCGATTGGGGCCGTTATATGAATATGGAGATACGCCTACCTCTGTGGCTACCGAGGACTTGAATGGGGATAAACATTTGGATTTGGCTGTGACCAATGGAGGGCCGATGAGTCATGCGGTGTCGATTTGGCTGGGTTTGGGGGATGGCACCTTCCAAGCTCCAACTGACTATCGAACTGGCAAACGGCCCTTGGGGGTCTCCTTTGCGGACTTCAATACTGATCGAGCCCTAGATCTTCTCGTGATTAACGGTGAAATGAACACGATTACCGTGTTTTTAGGAAACGGGGATGGGACTTTTCAAGAGGGAAGGGAATCAGGCGGTGATGCCGGTCCAAATTTTGGAGTGGCTCAGGATTTTGACGGCGACAAAATTCCGGATGTGGCTGTTGCCAATATTCAATCCGGGAGTATTTCGTTGTTATTTGGGAAGGGCGATGGGACGTTTCAGTATCCTCCAAGAGATTATCCCACTCCACATGCCCCCTTTGCATTGACCACCCTATCGGTTGCAACCGATCGTGGGGAAGAACCGGGATTGGCGGTCGTGAATAACGCTTCAAGCAATGTCTCCATTTTTTTACATCATGGGTTGAATATCCGGAAGGGCCAACTTTCGGCAACTCCCTCTTGAATACTTCTGCTAATGGGATGTTCTTGACACCTGATTTCTGCCATGTTTACAGTAAATTTGCCTTTCAGAAAGAGGCGTAACGCCGTTCCAAAGGGTGATTCAGCCTTGTGAGGAGAATGTGCGAACTTTTGGCTGGTGGTTTGGAATGGGATCTCTGTTGACCTTAGCCGTCTTGCTGGTTCAGGGCGGAATGAGAGACCTGATTTACGGTTCGTCGCATTCCGGGACGTGGGAAGGAATTCTTTCTATGGGATTGACGGTATTTGGGGGTGGAGTACTTGCGGGCTGTGTGGCGGTGATTTTAAATCGACTTCGCTAGGCAACTTGGATGCCTCAGGAAGAGGGCTGAAAGGGACTGTAGTTTTTCGGGTTGTCCAGGGAAAAGAAAGAAGATGGGTGTTATCCCATCCGCTCATACTGGGTATTTCATCAAAGAAGAAGGTCTGTATCGTGACGTGTCTCAGATGCCAAGGAACGATGTTGGTTGAACGTCAGTACACCCGAGTGTCACGCCGGTTCAACGCGAAATGTATCAATTGCGGCTTTTGGTTTGATTTAGCAGATGTGTTGCGCTTTTTTAAGCGCGTATTGGAAAGCGCCTACAACGGTCAAAAAATTCGTGAAACCCTCTAGGCTGTCTTGAAGCCTGCCTCTCTAACTCCTAACTTAGCAGCAACCTGACCACAATTTCCGGTCTATAGGTATTCCAATAAACTTTTGCTTTGTTCGGAGTGACAAATACATGATATGCCACCATATTCCACTAAATGGGAATGAATTGGTTATGCGAGAGATGCCGGGTTTCGGCCAGGCAGCCGAGATCCTTTTGTTTCTGCAAAAGGACCCAAAGCCAGTGACGCCACGCTCGGCCTTATTATTAGGTGAACGCAAACTACGGGAGGACGGACCAACTCGTTGCGCTCAGACAAGGCCCGCCGGTTCATGGGGGCGTCCACCAAGAGGGCAGGGCGGAAGGTGTCGGTGGAAGAAAGAGGCCGATATCGTGACTTGCTGTGTTGCGCCATTTTTAATTGTGTCCTCAAAAGCGGCTACAGAGGAAATTCCACGGACTCCCGAGGGCCTTTAAGGTTTTTGATCATTTTGCCAATCCAAAAGAATTTCGTTTTTCCGGAAGAAATTCGGAGGAGAGATTGGGAATTTTGAAGTTTCCTGCCATCTTTTAAGCCATCCCAACGCGTACTTCTTTTTCATAGTTAGCCTTTCGTTGCAATTCGATGCCGAGCTTTGCGGTACCTGTCGATGCCGAAGCCTATGACCCCATAAACAAAACCCCAGACCAAGGCATTTATCAGCCCAATTAGCAAATGTTCATTTCCGCTTACCACCTTCCCTGAATCCCGAATTCCGAGAATTGTGGCAATGTCAAATCCAGGCGTGCCGTGCAACAGGGCCAAAGGAAGGCCGATCATTCCTGGTCCAAACCCAACATATGGCACGAAAAACATGGCATATAAACGAAGACTCACTGGAGCTGCCACTAACCCAAACGAGATGCCGGTCACAGACCACAAATAGCTGGCCTGTTTCTGCCACGCTATACGGTATGCGACAATCGGCACAAGAATCAGTGTAAACAGTGCAATCAGCATTCCATGTCCTTGTCCCAAGGCGTAACGAGAAAATCCTGGAAAAATGTCGTGATAACTTAGAGCTCGAATTTTCTGAGGCGCTGAAACATAGAAGTGTTGGAAGGTCTTGGGTCGCTTAAATCTTTATTTTTAATTAAGCAGCACTATGGGACCTCTCCGGTTACGGTTTATGAGTACCTCTAGCGATTTAGGGATCAGCAAGCCGAATTTGCTGTGCAAAATTTCAGAATAAGGTCTCTTTTCCCCTCTCCATCCCTGATTCCATATTTTAATCATAGTTTTTTACAGAAAGAACTCCATGCCCTTGGACCTTGGCCAATACCCTCATATTCATGTGAGGCCAAAATCTGTAGGACCTTAAAAGGAACTCCTTCAATTAACCTTTAGCTAATTCTTTGAGGGTCGTGCGGATGAGGTCTTCGAGTTCGTAGGCTTCGTCCAATTTAGCGGTCGCGAGATTCATGGCTTTTTTGACTTCGGGGGCGCGATACCCCAAATTGATGAGGGCCGAGGCGGCTTCTTCTTGGAGAAAGTTGGTAGGGTCGGTTGGGGCTGGTGAAGGTTTGTGGGAATCCGAAAGCATGATGCGATTGGTTTTGTCTTTTAATTCCAGAACGATTCGACTCGCTGATTTTTTCCCAACTCCAGGGATGGAACCTAAGGTTTCAAGATCACCGGTTTCAATGGCTGTACATAAATCAGGTATGGAAAGGGTCGATAACGCACTCAGTGCGAGTTTCGGTCCGACACCGCTGATGGTGGTAAGAAGTGAAAAAGCTTGCTTCTCTTCAGTGGTGGAAAACCCAAAAAGTTGAATGGTGTCATTCCGCAGGTGAGTGGAAACAAATACTTGAACTGCAGAATTGATTTCAGGAAGTGTGAAATAGGTAGAAAGGGCAATAAATACATGATAGCCCACGCCCTGCACAGAAATGACGGCGTCTTGTGGGGTTTTTGAAAAGAGGGTTCCTGACAGGGAGGCAATCATGATTGTGCGAAACTCAAACTTTCTTCAAATGGTGAAGGGATCGTAGGGATTGTGAAGGGGCAGAGTGGGGATTATAAAAGATAATGCCAAGGAAGAGGGGAGTGGAACTCAGAAGGCAGAGAGCCTGCCCGAGATTAGCGATCATAGCGAGGGTCTGTTGGGTTGAGTCAGGCGCTTTGAACGATTGAGGTGAATCGTTGGGCTATTGGATGAAACGGATCTGAAAATCTGGACAAACCCAGCGTTTCCCCAGTAGATCAGTCTAATATTGGACAGGCTCCTAGGCACTTTCAGCAGCCATTTTCTCCATCAATTCGTCAGATATCTCAAAGTTTGCATGGACCTTGGACACGTCCTCGTTCTCGTCTAGGAGATCCATGAGTTTCAAGGCTTGCTCTGCATCTCTGCCTTCAAGTTGAATATGGTTTTGTGCGAGAAAGGTCAGCTCGGACAGGCTGGTTTCAATTTGAGCCTTCTGTATTGCTTCTTTGACGGCTTCAAAATTTGCTGGTTCCGAAATGACCTCAAATCCAGTGGGAGTTTGTTTCACGTCTTCAGCTCCGGCTTCCAGTGCCAGATCGAATAGTTGTTCTTCAGTCACCGCCTGGTTCTCGATTACCAGTAACCCTTTTTTTTGAAATTGCCAGGCGACTGCGCCGGCTTCGGCCATCGTTCCATTATTCTTAGTGAGGATATTTCGAACTTCGGCTACCGTCCGATTTCGTTTGTCCGTCGAAATTTCTAGGAGGAGAGCGGTGCCTCCTGGTCCATAGCCCTCCAGCATAAACTCTTCGAATTGCATTCCGGGAAGTTCCCCGGTACCTCGCTGAATAGCCCGTTTGACCGTATCGGCAGGCATATTCACTTCTTTGGATTTTGCAATAGCTTGGCGTAAGGCAGGATTGCCGTCCGGATCGCCGCCGCTACGAGCGGCAATGGAAATTTCACGGATCACGCGCGTGAAAATTTTCCCCCGCTTGGCATCTTGTGCGCCTTTGTGGCGCTTAATTGTTGACCAATGGCTATGTCCACCCATGCTCGCGATCCATTTCCCAAATGTAAGGCATCGAGGACATCAGAATGTGCCCCCGCGTGGGCTTCTATCACAGTAATTGAAAGGGAGTCAATGCGCGTGGGCATGGCAGTATGAGAGGTTGGAAAAGCAAGCGGGATAGTTGTTGTCCTGAAGAGTCGGCAAGCTTTATCCTGTTCAATTGATTTTCCTCTTTATCCGGTGTTAAGGAAATCAGTCATGCGCATCGTGTTTATGGGAACCCCGGCCTTTGCAGTTCCTACGCTTCAGCAGTTATTGAAGACAGAATTTTCTGTCGTGGGAGTTGTGTGTCAGCCTGACCGACCGAGTGGGCGTGGGAAGAAAGTTCAAGTGGGGCCGGTAAAGGCGCTTGCATTGTCACAAAATATCCCGGTGGTGCAACCTGAAAAAATGAAGGATCCAAAATTGCTGGAGATTCTTCGAACATGGGAACCTGAGGTGGTGGTGGTGGCTGCGTTTGGGCGAATTTTGCCAAAACCCATTCTTGATCTTCCTCCGAAAGGATGCCTGAATGTTCATGGGTCCCTTCTCCCGAAGTATCGGGGTGCTGCTCCCATTCAATGGGCTGTGATCCAGGGAGAGGTGAAGACCGGGGTTACAATCATGCTTATGGACGAAGGGATGGACACAGGGGCCATTCTTCAACAGGAGGAGATTCCTATAGGCCCTGACGAGATTTCAGGAGAGTTAGCTCCACGAATGGCTCAGATTGGTGGAGACCTACTGGTCCAGACTCTGCGTGGATGGGTCGCTGGCACAATGGCCCCTATCCCCCAAAATGATTCGGCGGCGACTCTGGCGCCCATCTTAACCAAAGAAGATGGGTTGCTGTATTGGGATCGGCCGGCGCGAACTCTCGCAAATCGCATTCGCGGGCTGTCGCCCTGGCCTGGTGTGTATACTTTCCTGGAGGGTGAACGATGGGGGATTTGGAGAGTCCAAGTTGAGGATCAGGAACCAGGCCTCCGGCACACGGCACATGACATTCCTCAAGCCCCAGGAACAATAACTGCCGTCACGAAAAAGGCCATCCGTGTCCAAACTGGTCAGGGAAGTTTGAATCTTTTGGAGATTCAACCTGAAAATAAAAAACGCATGCACGTTTCTGACTATGTAGCCGGGCATCGAGTTACAATCGGCATGACCTTTTCAATGGGGAAATATGGCGATGGTGAGGTGTAATCGTGTGGTTAAAATGTGTGGCACCGGCAGGGTTCTGGTGTCAGGTGTTTTCGTATGACCCGTTTTGGTGGAAAAGGATACAATGATGACCGATCAGACCTCAGAGTTATTGGCCTATATTCAGAGTCAAATAGAGGAAATCACTACTATTCACGCACAGGCGGAGAAGGCCCTCAATGCGGTGCAGGGGAAAGACTATGTCACCAAATGGAAGAGAAAAGTGGTTGATGGTCTAGAACCCTACGTGAGTCAGGCCTATCTTCAGCACATTACCAAGGAATGGCTGGAAACTACCTATTTTGTGGGCGATGTGTTTGATGAATTAGCCGATGAAGTGGACATGTGCCGTCGCCATCTTAAGAAGCTGGTTAAGGACATTCAGACCACCGGCATCCCCTGATGCCTCTTTGCCAATGAAGCACCGGTATGACCCTTCTCATTTGTCTTCCCGCCTATAATGGCACCACTTCCTCCTTATCCGCGCAAACGGCTCGGTCAACATTTTCTTATTGACCCCAATTTGCTTCGAAAAATTATCAATCTGGCAGACCTCCAGCCGAATGATTATGTCTGTGAAATTGGACCGGGCGGCGGCGCGTTGACCAGATTGTTGTGCCAATCGGCGAAGCAGGTGTTAGCCTTGGAAGTTGATCCCCGGATGGTAGATTTCTTGATAGAGGAATTTGCCGGATGCTCGAATCTTGATATTCAAGAACACGATGCGCTCCGCTATCCCTTCGATCAACTCCCGGAACCTGCAGTGGTGGTGGCCAATCTGCCCTATAACATTTCAACGCCTATAATGTTTCGGTTGTTAGAAGCTCGGACCAAGATCCGTCGAATGGTCTTAACCGTGCAACTGGAAGTCGCCAAGCGGTTAACCGCCAAACCCAATAGTAAAGACTATGGAGTGCTATCCGTCATGGCGCAACGCTTGGCTGATGTCCGTTTCGGTTTCCCTGTGTCTCGAAAATGTTTTCGCCCCGTTCCTGATGTAGATTCGGGAGTGGTACGGTTAGATATTCGTGTTCATCAGTCTTATTCTGCTCAGGAAGCCGATGCGTTTGCTTTGGTGGTGCGGGCGGCATTTGGGCAACGCCGAAAAACCCTCCTCAACGCACTACGAGGAGCGGGTTTTTCTTTGACCTGCCTAGAAAGGGCTCAAGAGCGTACAGGTATCACATTAACTCGGCGAGCGGAAACGCTGTCGGTGGGGGAATTTCAGCATTTAAGCCTAGCGCTCAACGATCCAATGCTGCCCTCCGCTTTGTAACATCTCCAGGAGTTTGGATAGCCTTGTCATATGCGTAAGGGTTGTTTGCTCGATAGAAACACTTATGGTAGGATTTTTTGATGAGTGTCTTCCCTAGTTCAAAGAGCAAGCCAACAAAAGACCAACCCAAGGGATTTTCTGTCTTAACCACGCAAGTTGTAGGAATTTTAGTCGCTACTTTGGGGATTCTGGGGCTGCTTAGTCTGGCAACCTTTTCTCCTTCAGACCCGATACTGTTTGCCGAGCAACCTTCCTCAAATTCCGTTCCCGAAAACGCTGTCGGCCTGATTGGGGCTACTCTCGCGTTTTTCCTCCTAACCATGGCGGGAGGGGGAGCATATGTGGTGCCCTTCTTGCTTATGGTGTTGGGTTTAAGTGTCCTTTGGGGCGAAAAACTTCGTATGACGTCCGGAAGTCTTCTGGGATCACTGCTTGGTGTTCTATCTTTCAGCGCACTGCTACATCTTCGATTTTCAGCCGGGCCTCAAGTATCCGAGATGGATGTCTTAGGGGTAAGCCAGGGTGGAGTCGTGGGACAATGGGTAGCGGCCGGACTCGGGTCGTATCTGGCGGTCACCGGTGCCACGATCATGTTAGGGGCATTGTTACTCATTGCCTTCCTTTTGCTTGTGCCGGTATCGATTGGGCAAATTGCTCGAACCCTCTTGAATTTCATAGGGCGCCTCAAAAATACCGTGGTGGAATCGGTGAGGGAACGAGACTGGTGGGTATCAGACTCCCAACCAAAATTGAATAAATCGATTCGGATTAACCGTCAATTGGCTGCTCGTGGTGGTATTGGTACGATGGTATTGGAAACTCTGGAACCCAAGTCCAAATTATCCAAGATGAAAAGAGATGATCTCCCAGCCCAAATCGAGATAGCGCCTACTCTCCCACTCATTGAAGAAGTCGACGACACCTTTATCTCTCGCAAAAAAATTTCAAAGTCCTATCAAATGCCTTCCCCCACGGATCTGCTGGATACTCATGCTGCCCGGGCGGCTCATCAGACCGATGCGGTGTTGAAATCTCAGTCCGAAGTTCTTGTGAACACGTTGGCAAGTTTTGGGATTGAGGGGGGCGTCACGGATGTGCATCCCGGACCGGTTATTACCATGTATGAATTTGCTCCCGGTCCCGGCATCAAAGTCGCCCGCATTGTGAATTTGGCTGATGACTTGGCCATGGCCCTAAAAGCCTTAAAAGTTCGAGTGGTGGCTCCTCTCCCAGGAAAATCCACAGTAGGTATTGAAGTGCCGAATCCTCAGCGGGAAACGGTTGGATTGAAAGAGATGTTGACATCAGAGTCCTTCACGCGGGCCCGCTCAAAGCTGGCCTTGGCCTTGGGGAAAGATATCTTTGGGCGACCGGTGGTGACGGATCTTCGTACCATGCCCCATTTATTGGTAGCGGGTGCTACGGGGTCAGGAAAAAGTGTGGGGCTGAACTGCCTGCTATTGAATATTCTATTTACCGCCCATCCCGATGAAGTGAAACTCCTGTTAATTGATCCCAAAGTGTTGGAATTGCAGGTGTACGATGGGATTCCCCACCTCATTCGCCCGGTCATCACAAATCCCAAAGAGGCGGCTCGTGGCCTTGGGTGGGTTGTACAAGAAATGGAGCGGCGTTACCAGGTGTTAGCGGAATTGGGGGTCCGAAATATTGATGCCTATAATAAAAAAATTACTGATTCTCAAGAGACGGGTTCTCCACTTCGGACCGTGAAGAAGCTGAGCAAAGGCCAATCGATGAATGTGGAGGAGGGGGCCCCCCTGTTGGAGTCTTCACAAGAAGAGAGGGTTCTGTTGCCCTACATTGTGGTGGTCATTGATGAGTTTGCCGATCTGATTATGGTGGCTCCTAAGGATATTGAAGATCGCATTGCCCGACTCGCTCAGATGGCCCGTGCGTCAGGTATTCATCTCGTCTTGGCGACTCAAAGACCATCGGTTGATGTTGTGACCGGGCTGATAAAGGCTAATTTTCCTGCACGTATCGCTTATCAGGTTTCTTCCAAGATTGATTCCCGGACCATTTTGGATGCGAATGGAGCAGAAAGTCTTTTGGGGAAAGGTGATATGCTGTTTTTATCTTCTGGCACCGGTGGAATTAACAGGCTGCACGGTCCTTATGTCTCGGATGAGGAAGTGCGTGGGGTAGTTGAATGGGTGAAATCCCAAGCCACTCCCGTCTATGACCCTGTGGCCTTGGAGTCCGTCCAAGAACCATCGGTAGATGAACAGGATCGCGATGAGACCTATGAGCGGGCCAGAGAATTGGTGATGACCACAGGGCAAGCCTCAGCCTCGTTTATTCAGCGACGCTTGCGGGTAGGGTATCCACGAGCAGCCCGGATGATTGAGCAAATGGAGGAAGAAGGTCTGGTGAGTGCTCCAGGGCGTGATGGGCGACGAGAGGTTCTCACTCGAAGTACGGCCATTGCGGAGATAGGATGATGCCACTGCTGTTCCTGCGAGGGGCCCTCCTAGTCATCGTTGGCTTTACAATGATGCCTGTATCCGATACCTCGGCCGCATCTATTTCCATCATGGAGGATATTGTTCGGAAAGTTGATGCTCGTTATGCTCAGACCAAAGACTTGCAAGCTGACTTTGTCCAGGAAACCATTCTTGAGGGATTTACGACGGGGTTTACGTCTTCAGGGCGCCTCTATTTAAAAAAACCTGGATTGCTTCGATGGGATTATCTTCACCCATCGGAAGAGCAGATTTATGTGGATGGTGATCAGGTGATGATGTATGTCCCTGAGCATCAGCAGGTGGTCAAAGGGGCGCTTACGCAAATGGCCGCGTCCAAGGGTCCCCTCGCTCTTCTTCAGGGGGCAGGAAATCTTTCTCAGCAATTTACGATTCTGGAATCCGCAGATGGCTCGAAGGATGGGGGAAACTTCCCGAGTCTCACCTTAGTCCCTAAGCCTGTTGGCCAAACCCCTCCAACTATCAAGAAAATTGTGCTCAAACTCTTTCCTGATACGTATTTCATTCAGGGGATTACCTTGTTTGAGGTGAGCGGGAATATCTCCCGTGTGATGTTTGACCACATTCAAGCGAATACGGGTCTTTCGTCCAGTCAGCTCACCTTTGATGTTCCGCCGGATGTCGTGGTGGTCGAACTACCCTAATTTCAACATTCAGGTCTGTCGCTTTAGATGGTGTTCTCTGATAAGGAAAAGGTGGAAAGAAATGGCTGAGCGCATCTTGGTTGTGGATGACGACAAGGGAGTTCGGGAGGCCTTGTCAGAGTTCTTACTATCGTTAGGTTATACCGTCGTGATGGCCGAAAATGGTGAAGAGGCCTTGAATCAATACCGTAAGGGTGACTTTGACGTGATTATGGCGGACTTAATTATGCCCAATATGGATGGAATGGAGTTGTTGAGGCGAATCCGGGACGTCAAAAATGATGAGGTGATTTTTCTCATGATCACTGGACATCCCTCTATTGGGACAGCTGTGGAGGCTATTAATCGTGGGGCCGATGATTATATTACCAAACCTTTCCATCTCGAGGACGTAAGGTTACGGGTAACGAAAGCGTTGGAAAAACAAACCTTAAAAGGCCGCTTAAAAACAGCCCAAGGCTTGGCCTGGGGTTTAATGTTGTCCATTCCGCTCTGGCTCTTGTTGGGGATAATTCTGGTTATCCTGTTTAAAGGATAAGTGGTTTTTCCCTCCAGTGGTTCTTGTGTGGTCATTGCTCATTCGCCAATCCCAAATTCATTGTGAGCCTGTTGTCGTGGTTCATGCGGGTCTTACTGTGTGTTTTGGGTATTTTGGTGTTCGGTGCAAGCTCTCTTCAGGCTATTAGCGGCCACATTACTGAAGATCCCACCAAAATTTTACAGAAATTTCTTTCCCTCGATAAAAAAGGCGTTCGGTTGGAGGCGCATTCCTGGCAGGTGGTGAGGCCCTTTGTGGCTTGGCTGGAAGAACCGGTCTTGGGGCATGTAGTTGTGATTTCTCGATATGAGGTGGTGGATGACGTGTCGCAATGGGAAATTCTTAGTGGCCTAGAGGCCAAAATTCCCGTGATCTTTGAGGTGTTAGGAACGATGCATTGGGAAAGCGTAACGTTTGTGACCAATCCACACCGTGAAATACAATATTTTCATCTGAAGGCGGTTGGGGACCGGTGGCAAATTGTTGGGCCTCAATTGCCTCCACATGTGGGCCGTCAACGTCTGGTCGACTTTGTTCGTTGGGCGGAGATAAATGAATCTGGACCGGAAAGAAAAATTTTGTTCCATTCTTTAATACAACAATTAGAACCTAAAAATGAGAAAGATGTTCAGAAATGACTACTTGGCGTGCGGAAGTGTTGTTCTTTGATTTTGACGGGACTTTGATCGATTCGAAAATAGATATTGCCACGTCGGTAAACCTGACGCTGAGGGATTTGGGGTTGGCCTTACGATCGCGGGAGGAAATCTTTAGTTTTGTGGGTGATGGGGTGAAGCGGTTATTGCGGTTATCGGTGGGTGAAGAAAATTTTGATCAATATGAAAAAGCCTTGGAGATTTTTCGAAAACATTATTTAGAGCATTGCGTAGAAACCACACGATTCTATCCTGGGATTTGGGAAGTGCTTCATCACTATCAGGACCGAAGAAAAGCCATTGTGACCAACAAATCGTTAGAGTATACCCTTTCAATTGTGGATGGGCTACATGCACAGGATCTCTTTCATCATGTCGAAGCTCCTCGGGATACGATGGAATTGAAGCCAGAGCCTGTGATGTTACTGCGGGCACTTGAGGGATTGGGCGTCGATCCCTCTGAGACGGTGATGATTGGGGATAGTACGAATGATGTTCGAGCAGCCCAGGCCGCGGGCATTCGAGCTTGTGCTGTGGGGTATGGGTATGGGAACCGAGAAAAAGTTGCAGCATTACGGCCTGACTTTTATTGTGAAAATCCAAAAGATCTTCTTGGGTTGTTTTAATTACTCCCACCTCTGTTTCATTTTCCACGAGCGACAGCAGCCATCAAAAGCGGCTTGGCCACCCCGTAATTTTTCTAGTTGTGGCTAACCCGGGAATTCTTTTATGATCCATTGAGATTTTTGATGGCTATAAACATGTTTGAAAATTAATCACGAGAAGAGGTCTTGATGGCGCAACCGGTTGTCACCTGTTTGGACATGGAAGGGGTGTTATTTCCTGAGATCTGGCTAGCCTTGGCGGATAAAGTTGGCATACAGGAGCTACGTCTGACCACCAGGGATGTCGCGGATTATGATGTCTTAATGAAAAAACGACTGGAAGTCCTGAAAGTGCATCGCATTACTCTTCGGGATATACAAGAAGTCGCCAGTACGATTTCTCCCCTCCCTGGAGTTCCTGATTTTATTGCGTGGCTGCGTGAACGATGTCAAATTATTATATTGTCGGACACGTATTATGAATTTGTCGGTTCACTTATGAAGAAGCTCGAATTCCCTACGATTTTTTGCCATACATTGGGAGTTGATTCCCATGGGTTTATCACGGATTATTTCTTACGCCAACATGATCAAAAGCGACATGCTGTCAGCGCGATGAAAGGTATCGGGTTCAGAGTGTTGGCGGGAGGAGATTCCTATAACGATATTTCAATGCTAAAGGAGGCCGACGCCGGATTTTTATTCTGTCCTCCTGATTCGATTATTCAGGAATTTCCCCAATTCCCTGTAGCTCATTCGTATGCAGAATTCCAGGAACACCTTGGTCGGGCAGGCGGCTTCTCTTCCTGAGGTGGTCATGCAGATGTAGGTTTGAATTCCCTTCCCCCCATTTTTCGTTCAAAATGCCTTTGACTAATGCCAAAATATTGGGAGGGTTTTCTGAGAGGAGGCCTTGTTGCGTTTCCCAATTGTACTTGCTAGATGTATGGCGTTTTATAGGTGGCTGAAGAAGAAGAGTACTGATGGTAAAGGGAAAAGAGGATCAAATAATCCTTTTTTGAAGAAAAGAGATGTAATCCTCAGGAACTTGCCAGAATTTTTTTCTGGATCCTCTGGGACTGTTGGCTGCAAAGTTTTTATGCCAAGAGCACTGACAAACTTGAAAGGAGCATTTACATGAGGGTCTCTCGCATTCGCCTGTCTGTATTGGTAATGGTATTTTTCTGTCTCTCTACCGTAACAGGCTGTCTTGGGAAACGGGATTGGCAATACCCCCCGGCCTCTACGGGGTCATTTTTGAACGAAAAAGCCGCCGCGCCAATTCCGGCCAAAGCCATTGTTCTTCCTTTAGAAGATTTGAGGGGAAATGAGGTAAAAGAGGAATATTGGAAAGCCGCTATTCCCCTGGTTCCCTATGGGGACACACGATATCAACGCCCTGAGGCCGTACCCAACCCTGAAGAAGTCGATGTCGTCAAGTTTGATCCGACTAATGATCTTGCTCAATCCATCGCGGCAGAATTAAATCATGCAGAAATTTTTTCCTCGGTTGTTTTTGCCAAAGATGAAGGACAGCAACCGGCGGATCTGGCCTTTCGAGGTCGTCTCCGTTCCACTGACTGGAGCCGGCGTTTGTACTCGTATCTATTAGCTCCCGTGGGAGTGGTTTTTTGGATGTTAGGTCTTCCCATGAGTGAAACCACCACCGCTCTGGAGCTGGATCTTCGATTAACCCCCCTAAATGATCCGTCGAAGGTGTTATGGAATATGACGATGGAATTCGAAGGGAAGCAGCTTGATGGACCTTATTATGGTCTCGAGAATGCTGTCGAGAGTTATCCTGAGGCCATGCAAGAGGCCTTAAAACCCGCAATTGCAGATTTGATTGGCTTGGCCAACGAGGACCCCAACCGGCTAATGCCTCGCTAAGTGATTGAAATTGTTGCCATATGAAGAATCGAGCAAAAATATGAAATATCTGGTTGATATTTGGCAACCAGAAGATTATTTTAAGCTTCAGGAATTGAAAAAACGGCCGATAATGATTAGGAAACACTGACATCTTGCAAGGACGTTCGTTGTCGTCTCTCATGAATTCATGAGATCTTTTTCTTTCATTCAAGATTTCAGGCACTTGGTGCTATTTTTATATGGAAGAAATCGTTGTATTGGTGACGGTTAGTTCTGAAGGAGAGGCTACACGCCTGTCAAGAATTTTGGTTAAGAACGGATTAGCCGCCTGCGTCAATATCATCCCAGGCGTGCGTTCAATTTTTAAATGGGATGGGCAAATTGCTGAGGAACAGGAATTTTTGCTGTTGGCAAAAACTGTGAGGGAGGCGTTTGACCAATTGGTTTCTATGGTGAAAGCCAATCATAGTTATACGGTTCCTGAAATCGTTGCTCTTCCTATTCAGCTTGGAAGCGAAGAATATTTAACCTGGATTCGGGACACTACCAAGAGTCGGGTAGGCATGGCTGAAGAGTAAGGGAAAGTGTTCTTGGCCTTAATGTCTGCAATAAATTAGAACCTTGATGCTCTTTATTTTTTAATTTGGGTGAATTATGAAAGAGTCTGAAGATACCTTGACGGTCATAATCTTTCGTGGCGCACGATCCAATCCCTGGCGCCTGAAATTCAGAAAATCTCTTGTGAAGTATGGAATGATTTTAGGGTTAGTGTTGCTGCTCGTTCAGGGTGGGGTTATTACGCATTATGTGTACCAGTGGAGCCAACTCAGTGAATTAGGAGAAATAAAACAAGAGTTAACGACGTCACGGGCTCGAACTAGCAATTTTTCAACAGAAGTAGATGGAATGAAAAGGCGGATGTTGGTGTTAGAGACTCTCAATCGGAAGCTTCAAACCATGTTTGGTCTTGAGGCGGATGAGATCCAGGGCCTGCCTTCTGGTCTTCCTGGGCAGGGAGGAGAGGAATTGCCTTATGAGGAGATGCCATACGATGGGTCGCAAGAGGAAGCGTCTTGGGAGTTAAAGCCTTCAATTCAAAAGACTAGGATGTCCCCAGAGGTCTCTGGTTTAGATTCGACCATGGACCGAAAAATAACGGAGATTAAGGCTGGGATAGAGTGGCTAAACCAACAAACTGAATTGGAAAACCAAATTCTGGAAGAGCTTTCTGCTGCAGCTCAGCAAAAAGCGGATCAATGGGCCTCCATCCCTTCCATCTGGCCAGTCAAAGGTGCCTTAACCTCAAAGTTCGGTCCTCGCGTCTCTCCCTTTACGGGTAAAAAAGCCTTACATGCAGGTATTGATATCGGTGCTCCCACTGGTACAGAGGTTCGGTCTCCCGCATCAGGGAAAGTTGTCGTAGCCGCCTATGATGGTCGGATGGGGAAATTCATTCGCATCGACCACGGGTACGGCATTGAGACGACTTACGGGCATTTGTCCAAAATCCATGTGAAATATGGTGACAAAGTTCATAGAGGCGATCTTGTCGGTCTTGTCGGGAGCACGGGAAAGTTTTCAACTGGACCCCATCTTCATTATCAAGTGGCAGTGAATGATAGAGTCGTAGATCCTGTCCATTACATTTTAGATTAGCCTTCCCCATCTAGGCCTGGGAGATACGTCAGTCATCTGCCAGGCCGGTTGGTCATTTCTTTCTTGCTCCATTTCCACTTCTACCTTCTTCTGAAAAGTCTGGGACAAAAGACCTAAGCCGTTTGATTCGAGACTGGGTCTTCTTTTATAGAGGGTGGGCCTTCTTTTGTGTTGAATTCTCTAAAATAATTACATAGATTAACATTGAAGATGTTGAGGAATTTTTGTTTGCGTGGAATATTTAGGAAACACTCAGGAAATTCCAGGGAAATTAATTGGGAATTTAAGTCTACCAGTTAAATTGACAATAATTTCTTTACTTTGTTAGTTTCATGTTTTGCTGGGGGATTTTACCTAGCAGAATTTTGTTTCTTAAAATAGGATGGTGATGGTTACTTTTGCTTTTAACCAAGGAGGAGGCCCGATATGAGTCTCGATTACGTGAAATTCACACCCGGTTTTGGAAAGTTTATGCCAAAAGAATATAGGGATATGGTTGAGCATGGTCCATTTGGGAAAAAGACATCAGTTTCGCAAGTGGGAACGTTTAAAGAGATCTTAGAGGAACATCCTATGTGTGCGGGGTGCGCGATGACGTTGTTTATCCGATTGGCTATTATTGCATTCCCTAATCCAGAAGATACGATTACAGTCGGGACGGCAGGATGCGGGCGGCTAGCCATTTCTCAGGCAGCCATTCCTTTTGTCTATGGAAATTACGGCGATCAAAATGGGGTGGCCAGTGGGTTATCACGCGGACTTCGCTTGAGATTTGGAGATCGCCCCAAAGATGTTGTAGTGATGGCGGGTGATGGGGGAATGGCAGACATTGGTTTTGCTCAAACTTTGCATTCCTGGTTTCGAAAAGAAAAATTCACGACCATCATGCTGGATAATGAAGTATATGGGAATACCGGTGGTCAAGAAAGTGGAATGACCAACAAGGGCCAAGTTTTGAAGATGGCGCCATTGGGGAAGAAATTTGAAAAGATGGATATGTTAGGAATGGCCAAGGTTGCAGGGTGTGCGTATGTGGCGACAGTGGTTCCCAATAACCCAAGAAGAGTAGAAAGTGTCATTAAAAAAGCGGTCTTGATTGCACGAGAAGTGGGCCCAACATATATCCAAGCCTATACCTCATGTAATATTGAATATGCGATTCCAACAGATAAAGTGATGGAAGATGCCAAAGATGTCGAGAATGATCGTTATGCCTTTTCTGAATATCTCACAGACGAAGCCAAGCAGCATTTAGGGGAATTGTATGGGTACAAAGAATATCTCCCGAAGCCAGCAACGGCATTGACGAAAGGGTAACTTCCTGAGTTGGCACTAAGAGGGTTGGTTGTTCACATTGTGATGAGGGAGGTTTAGAGATGGCTATTCGTTATAACATTCGTATGGCAGGTGTTGGTGGCCAGGGTGTGGTGACCGCATCCCACATTTTTAGCACGGCAGTCATTAATGCTGGAGGGGAAAGCACCATCGTTCCATTCTATGGGTCTGAAAAGCGAATGGCTCCTGTAGAAAGTTATGTGCGCGTCTCGAATGAGCCAATTTATGAAATTGGAGAAATTACCTTCCCCCATATTCTCATGATCTTTCATCCGCAGTGCATCACCCATGGAAAGAGTTACACGAATCCTTTTTATTATGGGTTAAAAAAAGAGGGAGTCGTTCTTATCAATAGCAATGCTCCGATGAATTTGGATCCGGATCAAGCTGCAGAATTGAAAGACTTAAATGCGAAAATATATTACCTCCCAGCCACCCAAATGTCGCTAGATGTGGCGGGAAT
>JBGSSO010000027.1:0-21264 GCA_041737015.1 Nitrospirales bacterium | reverse complement strand
CCTTCCAATGGACCGACCACCATTTGAGGGCAATCCATTGTGCGATATGTTTCCTCCCGAATTCGCCGGCACACATCTGATTCCGGCATAGAGTGCGTTTCGGCATAGGCTTCAATGTCCGGCAACACCAAGGATTTCATGTTGTTCCCCCTTTGCAGTCAATTCATCGCCTCACGATTGATCTTTAATGACCCACATTGTCCTTCGCTCCGTCCTCCTGCCGCAAGTCATCTCGACTGTTTGTTTATTTTTTCTCTCTCATGTTTGGTCGTCCTTCTGTGTCTGGGCAAATGGTCACAGACTTCCACACCTGGCCAATTCTATTCACTCATCGACAAATGCGTCTTGCCAATTTCTCAAGAGCTGACTTACAGTGGTCCGGTCATCCGCTGAACCATTTACTCCATATTGAGGGAACCGCTCATGTCCGCTGACGCTGCTCTTGATCCCCTGAAACAGACCTTGCGACAGATCCATCACCTGCATGATGCCGCAGCCGTGCTCTCCTGGGATCAGGAAACCTTTATGCCTCCTGGTGGAGGTGCGGTTCGGGCGGAACAACTGGCCACCCTTCAAACGCTGGCCCATGACCAATTTGTTTCGCCTGAGATGGAATCCCGGCTTGGGACGTTTGTGGATCTCTCCACCGGCAGCCTTCATTCTCAACATGCGTCTGCCTTGGATGAACCCTCACAAGCCCTCCTTCGCGAGACCTGGCGAGACTTTTCCCGTGCGAAAAAATTGCCGTCCGCCTTCGTCAACCAGCTTGAGCGGGAATGCTCTTTAGCGCAACAAGTTTGGGCGGAAGCCAGGAAGACGAATGACTTCCAACGGTTTCTGCCGAATCTGCAACGGGTCGTGAAACTCAAGCAACAAGAGGCGGACTATTTGGGTTACGCGGACTCTCCCTACAACGCGTTACTCGACACTTACGAACCGGGATCGACCGTTGCGCAATTACGACCACTCTTTGCCACCTTGCGGACGGAGCTGATCCGTCTGCTGGATTGCATTCGACAGTCCCCTGTTCAACCCGACAACCAACTCCTGACGCAATCCTATGGGCACACACCACAAATGGATTTTGGCCGGCTTGTGCTCAAGCACATGGGCTACGATTTTCAACGCGGCCGCCTTGATTTGTCGGAACATCCCTTTACGACATCGTTTCATCCAACCGATGTACGGGTGACCACGCGCGTCTTCGAAACGGATCTCCCCTCCTGCCTTTTTAGTTGTATACATGAAGGAGGGCATGGTTTATATGAACAAGGTTTATCCGCAAAACAATATGGCACACCATTAGGCGAACCCATTTCTCTGGGTATTCATGAGAGCCAATCCCGTTTATGGGAAAATTGCGTGGGACGGTCCCGCGCGTTTTGGCAATATTTTTATCCGAAACTTCAAGAGTTTTTTCCGACACAGTTGCGGGAGGCCAGTGCAGAGGATTTCTACCTGGCGATTAATCGGGTAGCCCCGTCGTTTATCCGTGTGGAAGCCGATGAACTGACGTACAATCTGCATATCATGGTGCGATTTGAAATTGAGCTGGATATCATTGAAGGCCGTGTGCACGTCGAAGATCTGCCAGAAATCTGGAACGCCAAAATACAGGAATACTTGGGGATCGTGCCTTCCTCCGATGCGGAGGGTGTGCTGCAAGACGTGCACTGGTCCTTTGGAGCCTTTGGCTATTTTCCCACATACACGCTTGGGAATCTGTATGCGGCCATGCTATTTCGGCAGGCACAAAAGGATCTTCCAGACCTCGACCAGACAATCAGTCAAGGCAACTTGCTTCCTTTGAAAGGCTGGCTGAATGACCGGGTGCATCGTTGGGGACGACAGTATACGGCGGCCGACTTAATCACACGCGTGACAGGGGAAGCCCTGACTCCTGAACCCTTTATTCAAGACCTCCGACAGAAATTCGGCACCTTGTATCAATTTCCGACAACAGCCTCTCCCTCCAACGCTTAACAATCCATCAGATTTTATCGGTGTTTTCAAATTCTAAGGCAACCTTTTCGACAGGTTGCCGCTGATTTGCGCACGTCCCTAACCTGGCCTCACTAAATCATTCGTTGTCTTGTCTCTTTGACAGGGGAACAAGGTGCAACGACGCGGTTCAAACCATTTCAAAGGAGCGTGTGCCGTGATGTTTAATTCACAACAAGTTTCAGTCTTCATGTTTGCTCTTGTTCTTTCCGTTGGCCTGTTATTTCCCATGTCCTGGGCAGAAGCCACCGTGAACAAGATTGACATTAACGCTGCCAGTCTTGAACAACTCGAGGCCGTCAAAGGCGTGGGACAGGATATCGCCCACAACATTCTCGCCTACAAAAAAGATCATGGAGCCTTTAAATCATTCGATGACCTGGGGAAAGTCAAAGGCGTGGGGAAAGTCAGGCTGGAAGCGCTGCGGGAAACCTTTACCGTTGGCTCGACAGTTTCTCCTGGAGAGACCTCGCCTACCAAGTAACTCCAGAGTTTTCAATTCACAAGACCGAGGTCGGACCCATGTTCGGCCTCGGGGCCGCCTTTCCTCTCTTCACCCTTAATAATTGCGCAACAAGGATACACCGTCATCCAGATGTCGATTGGGCATTAATACCCCATCGTGACATTCAAGGTTTTGACCTGTGCGGGTGATAGCGTGATGGCTTCGGTCGCTTCAATCCGCGAGGGCACAAGCATGATGGTGTGGAAGGAAATATCTCGAATGGCAAGTTTTTGCTCAGGATTATCAGCTGGACCTAATTCCACTGCCTCCACGGCACTCATAATGGCGCTGGTATCCATAGGGCCATATTTCTCGACCACCGTGTGAATAATTTCCATGACCTGTTGATTGGCTTCGGGTTCCTTCATGATCTGATCAACCAAATCCACTACCCCCTGGGCCTGTTCGGTCACGTCAAAATTCTCTATCCGTTCCTTCCTACGCAAAAAGAGTAAATCATTATCTACATCCTTGCTAAAGGCCCCATAGGGAAATCGGACGAATTCAAAATGCAACCCTTTTAATCCTTTCCCCAACATTTGCAATTCACAGAGGAATAATAATTGTTGAAGTTTCACGTCACTCATCAGACCCATGGATTCGGTCAAATGCAACGTATAGATCAGCAAAGCGCGGTCACTGGTCACTTCTGAGGGTTTTCTCATCTCATAGGTTCTCCCTAAATTTCCCCACCAACACCAAAACAGACAAAATAATTGTTGACCACTTAGGGTGATTGGGGTTTAATATCTTTCTTCTTCATCTTAAGAAAGATTTCACCATGTCTAAACCGGTCAAAGAACTCGAAACACTCAAGCATCATCTCCAAAAAAACAGCCTCAAACTGACTCGTCAACGCGAGTTAATTCTGACGACATTCCTCAAAATGGAGCATGTCACTGCCGAGCAGTTATATCATATCCTCGCCAAAAAAGACCCGCATATTGGCCTGGCCACCATCTATCGCACGCTCAAATTATTCTGTGAAACCGACTTGGCACAGGAACGCCATTTCGGCTCACAAACGCAATTCGATAATGTGTCCCATAAGGGTCATCATGATCACCTCATTTGTACTTCCTGCGGAAAAATTGTCGAATTTCAAAATTGCCAAATCGAACACTTACAAGAAGAGGTTGCGAGAATAAACGGCTTTACCATTCAAACCCATAAACTAGAACTTTACGGTCTCTGCAATACCTGCCAATCCGCCTCCTGAGGCTGGCTTCCCCTTTCCCTTCGTCCACAGGTTTTTCCTTTTGATAACGAATACTTCTCGTATAGAGGGTCGTTCGACCTTATTGACCCAAAAACTGCATCACCCACGCTCTCACCCGCCTTGCTTGCTAGCCAGAGTACGGTCTCAAACCTATGGGGTTGTTTAGCCTCTTGAATTTTTGAGATAAGAGGAGGCTCACGCGCTACATTTTCCTCATTCCTGTGTATAATAAGAACAGGTTCAATGAACTCACAGGTCATGACTTGTCTTCTCGTTTTTTCTTAACCATAGAGTTTTTCTCATCGCGAAAGGAGGCTGTTCACATGACAATTAAAGGCAGAACGAACCACAAACGAATGATTCCTCTCTGGTCCGGTGTCTTGTCCTTAATTCTGGGATTCCCCGCCATGGGTTTGACCACGGGATATGGAGGAGATGCACATCACCCATCCGGATACAGCACATCCCCCCACGGAGCAGGAACCTATGGCCATGCCCAGGTTCCACATGGCACGAACATGCCCGGTGGCTATGGCACGGGAGGAAGCTCCCACCTATCAGGACATGGTCCTCATCAAAGTGCCTCTGAATTTATCGAACACATTTTGAAATTCAAAGAAGGCATGGCCATTACCGAGGATCAGGTCACCAAACTTCAAACGATTAAAACCGATTTTGAAAAAACCAAAATTAAAATGAAAGCTAACATGCAACTGACCAGCTTGGATTTGCACGAGTTGTTGCGAAATGACCAAGGTGACTTGGGCGCTGTGGAATCAAAGCTGAAAAGTCTTTATGAGATTCGAGCAGGCCTTTACCTGGCGTCAGTAAAAGCCGGGCGGGAGGCCAAGGCCGTATTAACGGATGAGCAACGCTCTCGCATGAAAGCGGTCCATGATCGGCTCGACTCGTATAAAGAAGGCGGAATGACGAAAGGTCATCCAGGCGGGTATTCCCACCATTCCAAGGACAAACAAAGCTAAGCAGTCCTCTTCTATGCCCAAAAAAAGGAGGCTTCATGCCTCCTTTTTTTATTGTTTGAGATTGAGAGCCTTGTTACGGCTCGAGACTCAAGCGATTCTTCAGACCGGATGAGACAAAAATCGTTCCATCCTGATCGACAATAACCCCTTCCACATCCGGCAATGACTCAATGAGGGCCATGCCTTTGTCGGGACCCATGACAAAAATGCCGGTGTCCAACCCATCGGCCATCACACCATCTTTGGCTATGACTGTGACACTTTGACATCCTCGAGCCGGATGAAGGGTCTTGGGATCAAGAATATGGTGAAAGCGAACCCCGTCTTTCATAAAATACCGTTGATAATCTCCCGCCGTGGAGACCGCTTCATCTTCCAACTCGATCCGCCCTAAGATTTCGCCCTGCGCCTTTCGGGGATGCTGAATCCCAAAGACAAAACGTTGTGTATCCAGCATACGTCCGAACGTTTTAATATCCCCCGACAAAGCGACCACGCCTGCGGTCGCCCCTGTAGCTCGCATCACGTTGGCAGCGAGATCCGCCGCATACCCTTTCCCGATCCCCCCAACATCAATAGACATCCCAGAACGCCGCAACCATACGCTTCGCGTTTTTTCATCCAATTGCATGTTTGATAAATCCATCTGTGGCCGAAGCGCTTCCAGATCTTCCTGGGATGGAATCTGCCCTTCCCCGCTGACATTCCAGGCATTCACCGCCGGACCAACGGCGATATTGAACCCTCCCTGCGTGAGCTTAGCCATCTCCAGCGATCGCGATAATACGTCAAAGGTTTCCTGACTCACCTGAATCGATTCCCGTCCCGCCGCAGCATTTACCTGTGACAATTCACTGGTAGGTATCCAAGTACTCAGCAACTCTTCTAATCGCCGAATTTCATCAAGCCCCGCCTTGACCGCCCTCTGCGCAATTCTCTCATCTTCTCCAACCGCCGTGACAAACACCACGGTTCCCATCAGCATCTGACTGCGCTTCACCAAATGAGGCGTGCTCTGGCAGCCCGCCAGGAAGAGACTCAAAAAGCAGAGTCCAAGGAAATTCTGCATTCGCCACATGATTAATCTCCTATCCTCAACAATAACGTTGGTTTCAGTACAGCCAGAGTTCCGCTTGAAAAAATTTATGTGGAATTATGGCGATTAAAGTATCGGAATCTGGGGTAGGGTGTGATTTCAAACAATCGTGCCCGTAATAACGGAGGTTCCGCCAGGGAGGACAGGACCACATTGGAAGAAAGAGATGGATAACGAACCGTCATTTCCACGATGGCTTTTACAGATTCGGAGACAATTGTTACCTCTAACTCTCTTGTATAATTCGGGGGATCAACCTGGAATCGCCAACCGCCAAGATACACCACTCCCTGGTCTGGAACCTCAAAGGTTAACGGAACTTCCGCACTGGATCGAAACCCGCCTTCCTGAATAAATACTCGGGTCACCTGATACTGCCCTGGCTTCAATGACAGAAAGAAATAGGAGGAAGCAGCTTCAATTTCCACACGATAACGCCTTTGACCATCCTTGGAGATGAATTCAAGTGAAGCCAATTCTGGTAGGTAAATTCTTCCTGACGGCTCTTGCTGCCACACTTGAATATGTCCAAAAACCAGGGGCTCTCTGATGTCTTCTTGAGAGGGATGAGACGGGAGCTGATGCGCGCATCCCATACTCATTCCCACAAGAATCCCTAGAAACGCTAGACGGCAAGTACGAACAGTCAGCATGGCCATCCCGTCATTATAGCGCCTTTATTATTCAGCAAACTCGCACAGATATAAATATACGAAAAAAAATGGGACATTCTTGACAGAGGCCAAACGCGTGCGGTATTAAGAACAGTTCTCAATTTCAAAATTAACAATAATTACATTCAACATCGATATGATCCAAGAAACAGAAATAGTGTCTCCATGCACAACCACCTCAGAAGCGCGCTGTCATTGCGGGCAACTGATGGCCATCTTAAAAAAAGATGGAGTGGAATTGAAATGCAAACGCTGCAAACGTCTTGTTTTCATTCCCTTTACCGTATTGACCGAATAATAACGGGGTTAATCCTCTTCGCTGCTGAACATACGTTGTACTCCAATTCACGGTAAATCATGAGTTCCTTCCATTGAGGACCCTGAGTCCCCTACCCTTTTCCTGAGGACCTCCGCGTCCCAATCCTATATAGGAGGTTTTCATTCATGAAGAAGTTCACAATCGGGGTCCTTATGGCCCTTGCTGTGTTTCCAACCTTTCCAGCCTTCTCTGCCTCCGGTGAAGAAGCACTGACACCCGCTCAACAGAAAGCGGTTCGACAAGCGGTTCAAGACTATCTGAAAGGGCAGGGGTCCCCAGAGGCAGGCATGCCACCAATGGAGCAATCAGGGACTGGGATTGCCCCGCCAACTTATGCGGCCCCACCCACTCAACGCCCAGGCGAACCCGTTAAGGAAACCTTAGGAGGATTATCACAACCACGCACGCCTGATAAGAAATACGGATCAACCATGCAAGGGTCCGGACAATTGATCTATGCCCGTCCCTTCGTCTCTTCCCCCAAGGCCATCGTCGGCGGTTACATGGACATCGAATACTTTAACCGAGCCAATCAAGGGAACAGCTATTTCGATCAGCATCGATTGGTACCTTTCATTTACGGGGATATCAGCGATCGGGTGAAATTCGCGGCAGAAATTGAATTCGAGCATGGAACCAACGACATCAAAGTGGAATTCGCGACCATCGATTATCTCCTACAAGAACCCATAAACTTGCGGGCGGGCATCATCCTCGCTCCCCTTGGAAAATTCAACCTCCTGCATGACGCCCCACTCCGTGATCTCACCGAACGCCCTCTCGTGACCCAACGGATCATCCCATCAACGCTTCACCAACCTGGTGTTGGAGCTTACGGCACTTTTTACCCCACCGCTCTCTCGAAGCTGGATTACGAAATCTACGTGACCAATGGATTCACTAACGCCTTTGGAGGAAACGGAAATCCTAATAACACGTCGAATATCAACCAAACAAACGGAATACGCAGTGCGAGATCAGATAATACCAGCTTTGATAATAATAACGGCAAATCCGTAATGGGACGTGTCGCGTTCAGCCCCATTTTAGGAGTGGAGATCGGGGGTTCTGGATTTTACGGGAACTATGGCACGAATAACGATGATAAATTGGCCATTTGGGCCCTGGATTGGACCTTCCAACGAGGCCCATTTGAATTCATCGGAGAAAGCGCCTGGTCTTACATCAAGGACAATGACATCAATCAAGACGGAACTCGGAATGGCAATCCACGCAGAATGCAAGGGTATTACTTACAAGGAAATTACCATTTCCTTCCAGAATGGCTAAGCAAAATGGCCCCCACCTTCTTCAAGCCGGAAGTCTCTACATTTACCGCTGTTGTCCGCTGGGAACAAATGAACCTGGGACAGGATTTAAGTGGGGAAGCCGGGAAACTGGGTGAATGGCAACGTTGGACATTTGGCCTGAACTTCCGTCCCACAGAAGATACTGTGTTCAAAACCGACTTCCAATATACGCCCGTCGGTCGAAATGGAAATGAGCGAATTCATGATACGGCGTTTGTCGCATCCTGGGCCACATATTTCTAAGAATTCGCTTTGAACAGGAAAACAGGGAGAAACGGCTTTGCCGTTTCTCTCTGTTTTTACCTTCAATCAGTATCGAAATATTTGGACCACATCAGACCAAATTTTAAAGACCATACCGGTTGACCCCTTGAACATCGGATGATACAATTCTGACTCATTTTTCATAATGAGAATCAAATTCAAATAAATCGAAAATCATTCTCGCTTTTAATTTATCAATGTTGTATCAATCTCCCGCCTTCCTAATTCGTGGAATCTCTATTTGGGTATGCACAACCTTTTTTCTGGGCTGCGGTTTCCTTTCCGGTCAAGACTTGATCGTTGATCGATATATGGCCTGTCCAATTGATTCCGTTTGGAATTCCTCATTGGAAACTCTAAAAGCCTATCCCGTGACTAAGAAAGACAAGTCCAACGGAGTAATCGAAACCGGGTGGCGGGTGGAATATGTGGAAGGCGCCAAGTATGGCCTTTTCCAACGGGAAGGCATGGGGGACAAAGAACGATCGCAACTGACCCTGACCATGAAGCCCCTCGATTCCAATGCCGTGCGCCTCCAAATTGCGGAACGACGGCAACATTGGGGATTCCGTGGCGGGGCCAGACTTTATGATTGGTATCCCGTTGAACCATCACAACAAGCCGTGAATCACATTTTAAACAACTTAACCGAAAAACTTGAGGCTGAAGGATGTTTCATCGAATCTTAAACATCGCTATTTTTGGGAGTCTTTTACTGGCGTTTCCCCCCCAACCCTCCAATGCCGAGAATGACCAGATCTGGGATAGTGAATTGAAGCGGTACTTAACTCCACAGGAAATGGTTCAAGAAGACGTCTATCTGACACCGGAAGAGGCTGCCAAATTGACATTGCCTGATTCCGATTCCATCCGCTTAGAGGTCATCACCCTCAACGACAACCAGAAACGACTTATCGAAGAGCGTATCGGATGGCAATTTCCGGAATCGACCTTTGATTGCTATATTGGAGAAACGAATGGAAAGATCGATGGATGGGCTTTTGTCCAACATACCATCGGTAAGCATAAGCCGATGACCTACATGGTTGGAGTTGACCCTGATGGAGAAATCACCAACGTTGAAGTATTGGTCTACCGAGAATCACGGGGGAGCGAAGTTGGAAAGAAACGCTTCAATTTCCAATACCAAGGAAAAACGATTGACGACCCCATTCGGATTAACCGGGATGTCATCAACATTTCCGGCGCCACCATGTCCGTGCGATCCATGAGTGCCGGCGTTAAACGCGCCCTGGTCCTGGCCCATGAACTCTACTTACAATCCAAGAGCCAAGCCCCCATCAATACGGCCAGTCGAACGGACAAAAACTTTTTGGAGTCCCTGCTGGGGTTCTAACCTCCTGCAATCAATGGAATGCGAAATTTTAATGCCCGCTTCCGTCTCCGTGATACCGACCGCCATATCCGCTTAGTCTATACCTGGTTTCTCCTGCTTATGCTTGCAGGATTTATTTTCACCTTCTTTTGGGCACATAGCATGACCGAGTTGAGCCTGAAAGGCCTTGCCGAACATTATCGAGGATCAGATGCGACCTTTGGGGAACCAATGCCATTTGGCCAACTGGCCGAGACCACACATTTTCATCTGTTTACCATGCCGGTCACATTCATGATTTTGGTCCATGTGCTCTATCTTACGATGGTCAGCCCCACACTAAAAGTGGTTACGACATGGATGGCCTTCATCGGGGTTACCCTGGATCTGGTTTCACCTTGGCTGATTGCCTATGTCTCCCCAATCTTTACCATCGCCATGCTCACCGGCGACATCCTGATGGTTATAGGATTTCTCATTATGTTCTTCATACCCATGTATGAAATGTGGTGGCAAAAATCCGCCTTTATGATGCCGGAGTCGGATGACTGACTTATGCCATTTCCCCCGATTTGAGGAACATTCTTTACCCGGACCCATGCCTAGACGCGGGTCACTTCAGCCACCACTTGGCTTAAAATGGCTACTGGATCTTATGACGAAATGCGACAAGGGTTTTCTCACTCAATCGAATCAGACGGCCATACTTTCATGAGAGAGGAACAGATTCTTCGTCCAAATCCTACATCGGCCTGGTCAAGGCTTCCGCAACATAGCTATGGGACGTGGATAGGCCCCAGCATCTTTTTCGTATTTCTTTCTGCCTGTGCCCCAGATTTGTATTGGGCAAAACCAGACGCAGGCGAGGGTGAATTCGAACAGGATCTGCGCTCATGCCGGGAAATCCTGATCAATGAGGTACATTCCGAGACTTCATTGAACCCATTCAGCAAAGGAATAACTGATGATGCCTTGGCACAATGCATGAACAGCAAGGGCTGGTTTTTGGCTGAAAAGCCATAAATTCTGACTTTTGGAATGACTCATTTCCCAGATGTCGCCCGTGTTTGCCTTAACTTGTTGCCCGGAGATCTTCCAATAGGCAGCAAATTTCCATGGATGTTTGTCGCACCGCATAAATGAAATGCGCTGTCAAATGAAAGCATTGATGATGCCAGAGACTGACGACTAAGTACGTCTCACAACATTCCTGAGGCCCGAGACTTTTAGAGTCCAGAGCCCATGAGCTGCCATTGTACGCTCATGGGCTTTTTTTATGTCCCTCTATTGTTGGCTTTGGGTTTTTGGCTTATCAGTTTGAAGGCGTGCACTCCTCATTTGTCCGCCTTCAAGGGCGGGGGGTCTTCTCCTGGGTCCCTCGCCAACCCCTCTCAGCAAGAGGTGAGAGGGGGATCATCACGAGAAAAATGGGGAAGGCACAGAAGAATGTCCTTTCCCAACAGGCCGAAGAGCCACCGTTTTTCATTCCTAATTCATTTCTGGGGGGAATTTTCATGAGTATATTAGCAATGTGCTCCACACACGTTATTCGCATCCTACTTATTTCGCTACTGACGACCTTCTCAGGAGGAGGATGGGTCATCCCTCACGTCTTTGGACAAGAAATAGAAGAAGCTGATCCACCGGAAGTCGCCAACGGAGAACGGTTATTTCTGGAAACACGATTTGCTCAAATATTTAAAGTCTTTTTAGATGACGGAGGGGATGTCAATGATCCCTTGCCCCAAGGTGATCCCTCCCTAGACAAAGTGACAAATTGGCAACTCCCACCCAATCAATTTGCCATTGGCCCGTTTGCCGGTCAATCCAGGAATTGTCGAAGCTGCCATTTTGTGGATGAACAAGTCGATGTTCCACAATACGGAATGAGAACTTATTCGGATTTTGCGCGTCGTAGCCCCTATCCAGCCCGTGAAGACGGAAAACAGACCACTCTTCGAAACGCGCCCCCTATGGTTAATGCGGCTCTTCCCCGACCGAAATTTTTTCTTCATGCCGATGCTGAATTCCCGACGATGCTGGAAAACGTCAAAGGCACACTCACCGGGCGCGACTTTGGATGGCTTCCCGATGAACAGGAAATCGCCATCTCACATATTGCCCGAATCATTCGGGAGGACTCCGGAACCGGAAATCTGGCCCAGGAGTTTGGTGGACTGTCCTACCCTGTTCTCTTCGCTGGAACCGATCCATCTATTCCTCAAGAATTTCTGATCCCTGAAAATTTTCGTGTCGAAGTTTCTACCGCCACCGATCTGCAACTCGTGCAGGCAGTCTCTCAACTCATCTCCGCCTATGCAGACCAACTTCTGTTTTCACAGGATGACGAAGGGAACTACACTCTCTCTCCCTATGATGTCTTTCTTGAGATTAACGATTTGCCACGCCGACCGGATAAATGGGAGTCTCCGGATTCATATACTCGTCGGTTGCTCCAACAGATTCAATTTCTCGAATCATATGATTCGCGAAATCATTCCCGATGGCCCTCAACCTCCTCTTCCGATAGCCCGACCCTGCAATTCGTTGAGAAAAATCCCCATACGGCAGATGGCAAGTTTCAGTTTCATAACCAACCATTCACCTTTGGTCCTGAGGAATTAAAAGGGTTGAAAATATTTTTTGCTCAACAGGATCAGCACAAACATCGCCATAGAGGCCGCCATGTTCGCCCCAGTGATTTGGCTCAGGGAGGAATTGGGAATTGCATTGCGTGTCATACCCCACCAAATTTCACCGATTTCCGGTTTCACAACACTGGAATTGCTCAGTTGGAGTATGATCGGATCCATGGACCTGGAGCCTTTGCGGGCCTTGCCATTCCCGGGCTGGAAGAACGAAATAGCAACCCGGACGCATTCCTCCCGGCTACCTCACACCATCCCCATGCCCAAGAAATTTTCCGGTCTATTCCCATAGCGGATAACTCGCAATTGACCGATCTCGGCGTGTGGAATATCTTCTGGAATCCCGATTTCCCTGGATCTCAGCTGTCCATTTGGGAAACCCTTTGCGAAGACGAATTGAATGAACACTTTGGCGTATTTCGTGGATTCCGGGCTTGTCAACCTGAACGGCTCTTACCTAAAGCGATTGCCACTTTTAAAACTCCCGGGCTTCGCGATTTGGGCCATTCGGCGCCATATAGTCATACCGGTATCGCCGATACCCTCAAAGATGTGATTCAAGGGTATATGACAAACTCGGAATTAGCGCGAAACGGAAAACTTCGCAATGGTGCTTCCCAGCTCAAAGACATCGTCTTACTCCCAGAAGACATCCCGGCCTTAACGGCTTTCTTACGATCCCTAAACGAAGACTACGAATAAACGGAAAAGATTGCCTCTCTGGCAGAGCATTTACGAACAATTCTGAAATCCCACAATCTTTGAAGTACTTTTAATAAGCCCACGGCGAGTTAATCCCCGTGGGCTTGCTCTTTTGAATGATTCATCTTGTGTGAATGACTCGGATCTCCCATTAGTCCAGCATCGGAGTAAGGAACTTGCCTGAGAATTATTCAATGGAGTCTCCCATTCATCGAAGGAGTGACCAATCTGATTCCTTTCCCTATCCGATGCAGATCGCTGCCCATTATTAGGAAGATCTCGACTCTTTTGAACGTGCCCAACATCTCCTAAAAACAGAATATGTTTCAAGGTTGACAGAATGATTACCTTTAATTATGATAATGATAATGGATTTCAAGATCATATAAAAATATAAGAATAACCTCAGCATTACAACACAAATGCTTACAAATGTTCGGACACAACATGGCAAATAAATGATTGGCACAGACCCAGAAGAATTTTCACTGAATTCAAGGAGGGAACAGCATGAAGATCGGAATGCGCGCACCAATGTGGAAAACCCCATGTTTGCTAAAAGGCAAATGGCAGTATCTTCCCCTGACAGCGTTTCAGGGAACCCAATTTGTGTTGTGCTGTTTACCTGCCTTTACTGAAACCGATGCATGGTTGCTAGAACAACAGATCAACCGGTTTCATGCAGGTGGGGTCGTGCTCACGGTCTTAGTACCGGACAATGCCTTTCTTGAGAATTCCTGGTATCGTCCTCCTCAAGACTTTGGTCTTCCATTTTTGACTGATCCTCTCAATCGTTTGGGACGTACCCTACACCTCTCAGCCTCTTTACCGCCCCATCGATGCGAAACATTATTTTTTGACCATCGCTCCTGCCTACAATTTCGCCTATTCCATGATCTGAACCTCAGAGGTATCACCACAGTGCTGGAGGTTGCAGAAAGTGATTTCTGTCGGAGATCTGCTCAAGCTGATCTTAAGTCCAGGCTTACCTTCGACCATCTTCTGCCACACTGTTCATCATTTGAGGCTCCAACAGGCTGAAACTCCTCCCCATCAATGGAATTCTGTAGCAACCCTTGAAGGAGAAACTTTATGATTATTGCGCCAGCCTCTGCGTTATCCCCCGTTACAAAAAACCCATTTCTTTCCATTCACCAATGGTTGTATCTCTTCTTGTGTCTAATGGTGGGAATGTATGCTGGTCTTGGACATGCTCCCTCGCAATGGACCGATGCCATTCCAGACATTGTTCTGTGGGGGGTCACAGGCTTGGCGGCCGGCTGCCTGGCTCTGTGGTTGGAACGACATCTGATGGCATGCCACCGCTCTACCTTGATTGGTGGTAGTCTTGGCCTCATCGTTGCCTTGGCGGGGATCGGTTTTGTATTGATCATGGGAATGGGGACGGGGCTGCTCCAGATGTCTTCTCTTACCCCGTGGATCGGGCTGCCTGTCTTTCTTCTCTGTCCCTACATCGGGCTGATGGTCGGCATTCACATCTCCAATACACTGTCCCCAACCTCAATCACGGAATTACCAAAAAATTCCTCTCCTCACACTTCGCTAGCCCCATCGAACACCGTTCAAAAATTGCTGGATTCTAGCGCCATTATCGATGGCCGAATACTACCTCTCTGTACCACAGGGTTTTTGGAAGGTCCTTTCATGGTTCCCAAAAGTATTCTGCATGAACTCCAGACATTAGCCGACTCCGCGCACCTCTCTAAACGAACCAAGGGGAAGCGTGGCTTGGATATCTTATCCCAACTACAACAGCTTCCAAAAATGGACGTGGTGGTTATCGAGGATTGGGAACCCGACATATCAGCAGTTGACCACCAACTCATCGCCATAGCCAAAAACCGTGAAGCCAAGATCGTGACCAATGATTGGAACCTGGCAAAAGTTGCATCGCTTCAAGGTGTTCTCTCCCTCAACGTGAACGAATTAACCTACCAATTGCGTCCTTTGGTATTGCCTGGAGAAACCATACGTGTCTTCATTCACAAGGAAGGGCAGGGACAAGAGCAGGGAATTGCCCATCTAGATGATGGCACGATGGTCGTCGTCGACCACGGTGCCTCTCTGGTCGGTCAAGCGATTGAGGTGGTGGTGACCCGGTTCATGCAAACCACCACGGGAAGGATGATTTTCTCAACTCCCCAGTCCAAACCCTCTCCATTGCTTGTCAATCTTCAACCGCCTCTCAGGAATTCAGAGGGGGTTTCGGGATACTCTCGCAGCCTCGTGGAAGATCATGGATGAGGACGGACAGATGGCAAAATCATCCAAACACATTTTTATGATACGACATCAATATTCATTGACCTGGAGATCTCCACTAACCGAACTGTCAGCCTATCCCGGAGAGGGCCCTTCCCTTCTCCAAGCTAGTGGGGGACCCATCCGCACTCCTGGGTCCCCCTACTTTCTTTGATGCTGGCTTTTAACACTATTCAATTTAAGAAAGGGATCAACAATGTCATTCCAACGCTGCCCTCAATGCCAAAACAGTACACTTGCACCAACCGGAGCCTTTTGGTGCTGTACGAATTGCGGATCTGCAATCACCTCCCAGGCACTAACCGCCATGAGGGTATCCGCCAAAATCAACAGTCATCGGCACACCCACCTCGTCCACCAGACCCTCTAATGCTCTATAGGACGAAAAGGGGTTATTCTAAACGGAAAGTTCACCACATCACTAAGCCACGGCAGAACTCTGGTACCTATAGGGAAGAAGGCAATACCTAAACACGACCATTCCCGTTATTTGCCTATATCGCCAAGCGCTATGGTGGAATAAAAACTGGGAAGGACCGAAGCTAAGTTCTCTGACGCCCCCTAGTCTCTTGAATGAGACGGCTTCTCTTTTCCCACAATGACCTATCAAATACCAGGATGACGTCTTCACACACTTCTTCGAGAGTAAAGAAATACTTTCCGGACTCTTCCTCCTAACCTGGTGCTCACCTCAACTATTTCAGGCAAAATCTGATGCCCAACCAGGTGATTTCGAAGTGCAATGAACTCAGTGCCGGGAAACCATCCTATCTGGCTCCGAGGATCAGAAAATTTGGAAGTCTTCTCTCTAAAATTTGGAGTTTCTGGGGATGAAATGGAGCAGTGCTCAATGGATAAAGGCTGGTTTCTGGCTAAAAAACCTAGGCCGTACTAAGCTTCCTCTTCCTTAACTCAACACGCCGGTGGATGGTGCATGTACGCAAGAACGACCTAAATTATTCACCCAGAAATTGATCAACAGCGGCGTGAAGTGTAAGTTGAATTTGGTCACAGTCTTCACCGGAAAGAATTTTTTCTCCATGGGAATTGGTCACATAAAAGACATCGGCCACTTGATCTAACCGGGTCCCGATTCTTGCCATATGAATTGAGAGATCCAATTGAACCAGCGTTTTGGCGATCACAAAAAGCAACCCTTGCTTGTCATCGGCAAAGACATCGATCACCGTAAAGGCATCGGAGACCCCATGATCAATATGGACTTCCGTGGCATGCCGGCCAGTAGGAAAGGGTCGACCAAAGGCCATGCGCCGTCGTCGTTCAACCATTTGGTGAACTGATTGTCTTCCCTCCACGACCTCTTGAATCTCCTTCGCCACCTCCTCAAGGCGCCCGGCAGATGGCGGCCCTTCATAGTCGGAATCGTGTACCGAGAACACATCCCACACAGTGCCATCCTTCAGTGTCATAATTTGTGCTTCTAATACCTGCAATCCCATGGCGGCTAATACTCCGGCCACTTGCATAAAAATACCTGGTTTGGTCTGTTCCCTGGTGATCAGCACATACTCCGAAACACCTGATGCCTGATTGAATCTGGCCTCCACATGAGTCGGCTTGACAGGTAGAGAACGAATGGCGAAGAGATACGCCGCCATTTGCTCAACCGGTGTCGACTGAACATACCGGCTGGGAAGTTGTTGAAGTTTGGCATTCACCCATTCCGGCCAGTCGGGTTCAGGAGAATGTCCTTCGCTTCGATATGCCCTTAACATCTTGATAAGCTTGTCTCGAGCTTCGGGCGAAATATTCTTACTCCCATCACCGGAATAAGATGGACCTGTATCCCCGGCAAGCTCTGCGTAGGTCAGGGAATACAATTCGCCTAATAAGGACTCCTTCCATTTCGTCATCACCTCAGGTCCTACCGCTGAAATATCTGCAATTGTCAGAATAAACAGCTTTTGAAGCATCCCGACAGTTTTCACCATTCGGGCGAAGGTGACAATCGTTTTGGGATCGTTGAGGTCTCGACGAAAAGCGGTATGAGACATCTGCAAGTGGTGGCGAACCAGGAATGCAAGAGCCTGCCGTTCCTTCTCAGATAAATCCAACCGATCAGCCGTTAAGTGAGCAATCTCCTGACCGACTTCACTATGATCCCCAGGACGCCCTTTGCCTAAATCATGCAGCAACAAGGCCAGATGCAAGATGTCTTTATCAGCGATGTTCCGGTAGACCTCTCCTATGATCCCTTGATGATTTTGAAGCCGCTCCGCTTCCCTCACTGCGAGCAGACTGTGCTCATCGACCGTGTATTTATGATATTGATTGAACTGCATGAGGCCACGTACTCGGGAGAAAGCCGGCACGAGTTTTTCCAGTAGACTGGCCTGATGCATGGCTTCAAGGGTTTGAGAAATCCGACCAGGGCTTGACAGAATGTGTCGAAAAATCCCACTCACCGATTTGGTATGAAACCGTTCATTGGGTAGGGTTCCCATGTGCTGAGACAATTCATTGAGAATGCACGAATCGATGGGGACTGCCTGACGATGAGAGACCATAAATAACCTAAGAAGCAACATGGGGCTCTCCATCACCTCAAGTAGTTTATCCGTCTGAATTGTCAGCCGATTTTCCAGTATACGGAAGTGCCCCTCAATTAATGGAGGAGGCCACCATTGGCGAACCCGGTCCAACCAGGATGCCTCCCTGGCTTGATCAAGAAACCGCCGCCCACGGTCAAACAACCCGGTCGTATGACGGAAATACACTTGCATAAATTGCTCAACGGCCAACAAATGAGGATGATCCACAAATCCCCAAAGCGCAGAGAGCCGAACCTGATCGTCGAACGTGAGAATATCTTGAGCCCGTCCCGCTTCAAAATGTAAAAAACACCGAACTCGCCAAAGGAATTCTTGCGCTTCTTGCAACACCTGGTAATCCTGAATAGTAATGATTCCCCGATTCGAGAGTTCTTGAATCGTCCCCGCCCCATATCGAGCCAGGCCAACCCATTGCAGCAGATGCAAATCCCGAAGCCCACCCTTACTTTTTTTAATATTCGGTTCCAGCATAAAGACAGTCTCACCAAATTTGGCATATTCTCTCTCGCGCTCTTGGATTTTATCTAGAACAAACCGTTGCGCCCGTTTCTTGATGATCCGACGTTCGAATTTTCGTTGAAATTCCTGAAATACTGAAGCACTGCCAATAAGAAATCGTGATTCCATCAGTGAGGTACAGGCAGCCAGGTCGGCCTCTGCAATCGTCAAACATTCTGCGAGGGAACGCACACTATGCCCAACCTGAAACCCAAGATCCCAGAGCCGGTGAAAAACTCCGGTAGAAAGTGCCTCCGCGACTTCTCCTTGATTGCCCTGGGTGAGAATCATGACATCGATGTCGGAATATGGAGCTAATTCCCTCCGCCCATATCCCCCCATGGCCACTAAACAACACTGCTGCCATCCAGCTCGGACACCTGCATTGCCTTGCTGAATGACCTCCCGAAACCGCGCGATTAGTAAAGCGTCCATGAAATCCGAAAAAGCCTGGGTGATCTCGCTGCCGGTTGCCCCTTCAATTAATCGTTGTCGAAGACCCTCCCGCTGGGACTGGAGAACGTGAAGTCCCAGAGAGGAGTCCTTGTGTTCCGTCAAACCGGAAGGGGTCAAAGAAATCTCTTCACTCATCGAGGGCGACTCCCGCCAATACTGACCATGTCACACATTCAAGTTAAGCTCCCGAAAAATATCGGTTCGTAATCGGCATTCGCCGATCTTTCCCTAACGCTCTCGAGGTAATTTTAATGCCCACTGGCGCTTGTCGACGCTTGTATTCGCTCCGATCCACCATCCCCATGACAGTTCGAACCACATGAGAATCATAGCCCATCTTCACAATCCTCCCCATTGACTCATTGTCCTCAACATAGGCTTGTAGGATGGCATCTAATACCGGATAGGGAGGGAGGGTATCCTGATCCGTCTGATCGGGCCTCAACTCAGCGGAAGGGGCACGCACCTGAATTCTTTCGGGAATAATCACTCGATCAAAATCAGAGCCCCGATACTCACTTCGCCACCGAGAAAGCTGATACACTTTCGTTTTTGGAATGTCTTTGATAACGGCGAACCCACCAGCCATATCCCCGTACAGCGTGGCATAGCCCACACTCATTTCGCTTTTGTTTCCCGTGGTCAGGACTAAATACCCGAACTTATTGGAAAGAGCCATCAGAAGTGTTCCTCGGATGCGGGCTTGCAGATTCTCTTCCGTCGTATCAGCCTGACAGCCCTGAAAGGACTTGCCCAACACTCGAAGCAAAACCTTGAACGCCCTCGTTATCGAAAGATGCCGCATGTCGATTCCTAATTTTTTTCCTAGCTGATGAGCATCCTCACGACTTTCCCTAGAGGTAAAGGGGGATGGCATCATTACCCCCATCACATTGGACGCGCCTAAGGCATCTCGGGCAATCAATGCAGTCAAAGCCGAATCAATCCCTCCGCTGATACCAACAAGAACCCTTGGGAAGGCATTCTTCCTCACATAATCTTGCACTCCCAGCACGAGGGCCCGGTATATTTCCTCCAACTCCCCGATTACCGGCGTGAGCCTTATGACACTTGGAGCTCCAGACTTCGGCCACGTCGGTGTCCATCCCATGCGAATCATCGGAATCCGAACATTATCGCCATCAACTCCAGATACTTTTCCAAGCCCCTTCGATTTCCCCCTTCGTGCTGACGGAATCTGGAGATCGGAAAGCAGGAGATCTTCTTCAAAGGCTTTTGCTCGCGCAAGTACCAGACCGGTGGAATCCATGACAAGACTATTCCCATCAAAGACCAATTCATCCTGTCCTCCGACCATATTGGTATAACTGACCATTACATTGTTAGCTTTCGCCCGAACCGCTAACATGCGTTCACGATTTTGGGGTTTCCCGACGTGATATGGGGAGGCATTAATGTTTAGAACCAGGTGAGCGCCGCCATATGCTGCTTGCCGACTGGCCGGACCATCAGCAAACCATATATCTTCACAAATATTGATTCCAATTCGTAACGGGCCCAGGCAGTAGACCGGACTGGTTCGTCCCGGTTGAAAATACCGTTCTTCATCAAACACCCCATAATTGGGAAGCTTGCATTTGGCATACGATCTTTTCACCTGACCATTGACCAGGACCCACGCCGCATTCAAGGGCTTCCTTCGATACTGCCCGTGATCCCGAATGGGATGTTGAGCAGGACGATCGGATTCAATCACGCTTCCCACGACGGCCATAATCTCCGTCGTGACTTTGGCAATACGGTCCCGCATCCGACTAATATCGAATAGAAACTTCGGCATGAGGAGAAGATCTTCTGGAGGATACCCACACACGGCCAACTCCGGAAAAACAACCACATCCGCTTTGGCTTTCCTGGCCTCGCGAATCCATCCGCAAATGGTGCGAGTATTCCCCTCAAGATCCCCAACCACCGCATTCATCTGCACCATCGCTAATCGAAGCATCATGATAAAAAAAACGTCCTCTGTCCCAGCGGAACCGAGGACGCCATTGTCCTTTAAGCTAACATTTACGGGGAAGACGTCGTTGTCGCCCTTCAGGGTATTATACAAGCAATGAAGAATCCGTTCAAAGAACCTCTCCTCAAATTCCTATTTCCATGATGAATCGTCCAAGGGATGGTTATTGAGTCGCCCGTTGAAGTTCCTCCGCGAGAATAATCGCATCCGCAATTTCTCTCATGGATTTTCGAAGATTCATGCTTTGTCGTTGCATAAGCCGAAACGCTTCAGGCTCTGACAATCCCCTAGACGCCATTAAAAACCCTTTCGCACGCTCTACCAATTTTCGCACTTCCAGAGCCTCTTGCATCTCAAACGACTTTTCCATAAGCCGAGTGTGCTCAATGGCAACGGCAGACTGATTCGCAATGGCT
>JBGSSO010000022.1:0-14223 GCA_041737015.1 Nitrospirales bacterium | reverse complement strand
TAAGCCCGCATTCGGACCAACATGAAGACCAAAAACCGAGACCGTGTTCCCTGGTATACCCATCCGCAGGCCCCCTCTGAGCGCGTCCTCTCGTAACGCCCCAAGCGTGTGCACTATCGGGGTATCGCCAAGAATTCATTTACGGCCTTCTTGCAGGCCCTGACCTTTAATCTCAAGCGTTTACATTTCCTCGAGGCGGAGATGGTGTCCGCCTCACCTCTGGGAGAAGATCACGGATCTCACTGCCAAGAAGGGAAATAACCTCACAGTTCGAGGATCGTGACAACCTACTGGGAGCACGATACGGGGATGGATTCTCCATAGGCCTTGGCTGGAAGGGAGTTGACGACCATCGTCGCACGAGAAGTTCTTATTCGGCTTTGTTCCATAGCTCCATAAAGGCAATGGTTCGATGTGGTTTCACCGGCTTCTTAAATCCTGCTTTTAATCAGCCTTTCCCTTGCTAGGCAAAAAATTCACGGTTTGTCAGCAAGGATTTCCTAGTCGGTAGAAAATTTTCGAGTGATCTGGAAATCGGCCTCATTGTGAAGTGTATCCCTGCCGTTGTGCCTTGAATTGCATGGCATAAAACTTGAACTTCTTCACATTGATAAAGCGGACGAGAAGGTCTTCACGGTCTGTATGCACGTTTTGAAACCGTAGATCGAGGCAGAGGGATAATCGCTAAAAATATGGAATATTCGCAGCAATTTTGTGAGCTGTTTTATCAGGCGCTTCGTATTCGCCTGGTGGAGGAACGGATCATTGAACTTTATCCCAGCGATGGTATTCAAAGTCCTGTGCATTTATCGATTGGACAGGAGGCCGTAGCGGTGGGAGCTTGTCGGCACCTGAGACAAACAGATCTGATTTTTTGTACTTACCGTAGCCATGCGTTTTATCTGGCCAAAGGGGGAAGTTTGGCAGAAATGTTTGCCGAGCTCTATGGAAAAGTTACCGGGTGTGCTCGCGGCAAAGCGGGTTCTATGCATTTAGCGGCACCGGATGTGGGGATGATGGGCGCCTCGGCGGTGGTGGCGAGTACGATTCCTCATGCAGTGGGAGCGGCTTTGGCGGCGAAACGCCTGGGTACCGATCAGGTGGTGGTTGGGGTGTTTGGAGATGGAGCCACGGAAGAGGGCGTCTATCACGAATCGTTGAACTTCGCTGTTCTTCATGGCTTGCCGGTGGTGTTTTTGTGTGAGAACAATGGATTAGCGGTGCATTCTTCACAAAAGGCCAGACAGGGGTATGACATTCTTGAGCATGCACGATCATATGGCCTTCCGGTCCTTCACTTAGCTGAGGGATATGATTTTGTGAAGGTGGCGGACCTGATGTCAGACATTATTCATCATGTTCGGTCCACGTGCGAACCGGTCTTTGTTGAAATTCGGACCTATCGGTACAAGGAGCATGTTGGGCCGGGCGAAGACTTTCTGTGTGGCTACCGCGAACCTGAGGAATGTTTGGCTTGGAAACGACAGGATCCTCTCGAACAGTATGGTGATTTAGTCGAAACGATTCGCCCGGCCATCTTGAAAGAAATTGACGAAGCAGTCCATTTTGCCATGAACAGTCCATTTCCCTCAGTGGAGGAATTACTTCGTGATGTCGTGTAATGCGGCCCTCGCTTCTCTTGTGAACGGGCAGGTGGCGTCTGGTCTTCCTGCCGAGGCAGGCACGGAGGTCATGAGTTATCGGGATGCCCTGCATTGGACCATGCGTGACGCCTTACAGCGGCATGATGCCGTGGTCATCATGGGGCAGGGTGTGGATGATCATAAAGGGATCTTTGGCTCCACCATAGGATTGGCACAGGAATTTGGGTCGGATCGAGTGATGGATACCCCGCTTGCGGAAGAAGGCATGACAGGGGTGGCCATTGGGGCCGCGTTAAATGGGCTGTATCCGATTCAGACCCATATTCGAGCCGACTTTTCCTTGTTAGCCATGAATCAGATTATTAATTTGGCGGCCAAATACAAGTATATGTTCGGTGGCCGATTTGACGTACCCATGTTGATTCGCATGATCGTGGGGCGAAGCTGGGGGCAAGGCGCGCAACATTCACAAAGTCTCCAATCCCTCTTTGCGCATATCCCTGGATTGCGCGTCGTAATGCCCTCGAGCTCGCAAACGATTCTCGATACCTATCCGGCGGTGATTGGCAGGTATCGGGGCCCGGTTATTTCATTCGAACACCGGTTGATGTACGACCTGAAATTTTATGTGGACCCCGCATCCAAGGAGCAGGAGAACGATCCTTTCGGGTCCCGGTTGGTCCGGCCGGGGGAGGCGGTCACTATTGTGGCTACTTCCATTATGGTGTTGGAAGCCCTGAGAGCAGCAGAACACCTGGCCCGAGTGGCCGATATTCAATGTGAGGTAATTGATTTGCATTGTGTGTCCAGTCCGGATTGGGATTTGGTCATGCACAGTGTTGAAAAAACGGGGCGGTTGGTCGTGGCGGATACGAGTTGGCGGGAATACGGTGTATGTGCGGAGGTGTGCCGCGTAGTAGCCGAAAAAAATCCCGGATGTTTGAAAACACCCGTGGTGACATTGGGAATGCAGCCGGCTCCCTGTCCTACCGCCAAGTGCTTGGAAGACCTGTTTTATCCTGATTTGCGACAGCTTGTGGATGTGTTGGCAACTGCCGTGACCGGGAAGCAGAGGCATGGGGTGCCCTTGCCCGATACTCAATCAATGGCTGATGTGTATAAACGGTTCAAAGGCCCTTTTTAAGCAGGATTGTTGGACCACCTCATCAAAGGATTGCGACGATGAAAGTGCTAATTACGGGAATTTCAGGAATGGTGGGTAGTCATTTAGCTGAGTATATCCTTGCGGATCACCCGGAAGTGGACCTTCACGGATTAATTCGATGGCGAACCCCTCTTGATCATCTGGTCGCCATCAAGGATCGCATTGCTTTGCATTATGGCGATCTTCGAGACTTGAATTCGCTCATTGTTGTGATCAAAAAAATCCAACCTGATTGGATCTTTCATTTGGCGGCACAATCCTTTGTCACGACAAGTTTTGACGCGCCGGTCGATACGCTGTCCACCAATGTGATCGGGACGACCAATTTGCTCGATGCGCTCCGCATTACTGGAGTCGATGCCAAGGTTCATGTCTGCAGTTCCTCCGAAGTCTACGGACAAGTGTTGGCAGATGAAGTCCCTATCACTGAGGCTAATCCCTTTCGTCCGGCCAGCCCTTATGCGGTGTCCAAAGTCGGGGAAGACATGATTGCCTTTCAATACTTTTTGTCCTACGGCATTCGAACCGTGCGTACCAGGATGTTTACCCATACCGGCCCGCGGCGAGGGGATGTCTTTGCGGAAAGTGCCTATGCCAAGCAAATTGTGGAAGTGGAGTATGGTCTTCGGAAAAATCCGATCCGGGTCGGAAATTTGGATAGTATTCGGACCTTTGCGGATGTTCGCGATGCCGTGCGGGCTTACTGGGTGCTGATGGAAAAGTGTCCGGCAGGGGAAGTCTACAATATCGGAGGTAACCGCACGATGACACTGCGGGACATGCTGGAGATTCTCAAAGGCATGGCCACCTGTCGCATCGAGCATGTGGTGGATCCCGCTTTGTTGCGGCCATCGGATGTCACCCTGCAGATTCCCGATACGTCAAAGTTCAAAACGGCTACCGGGTGGGAACCACGCATCCCCTTTGAAGAAACGTTAAAAAATATTCTGGACTTTTATCGGAGACGTTACCACAAGAGGAGCAAAGCTGCGTGATTATCTCTCGTACCCCCTATCGGTTGTCGTTCTTCGGAGGAGGCACGGATTATCCTGAATGGTATCTACGGGAAGAGGGAGCTGTTCTTTCCACCACCATTGACAAGTATTGCTATGTGAGTTGTCGATACCTTCCTCCATTTTTCAATATTAAACATCGCATTGTGTGGTCTCATATTGAAACGGTGTCGACTATAGGAGAGATTCTGCATCCTGCCGTTCGAGAAGGCCTACGGTATTTAGGTTTTGATGATTCTCAAGGAGTTGAAATTCAGCATCAGGGTGATCTCCCGGCCCGATCGGGCATCGGATCCAGCTCATCTTTTTCGGTTGGTCTGGTAAAAGCCCTCACCGGATTGAAGGGGGAGATGTTGGGAAAAATGGATCTGGCCCGCCAGGCGTTCACGTTAGAGCAAGATATCTTAAAAGAAACAGTTGGCTCCCAAGATCAAGTGGCCGCCGCGTTTGGCGGGTTTAATCTTATTCGTTTCTTGAGAGACGGACAGATTCAAGTTGAACCGCTCACATTGCCTTTGGGGCGATTGGGCGAACTTGAACAAAGTCTGGTCCTGCTTTACACCGGCACCAGTCGCTTAGGTTCAGAAATTGCCAAAAGTGTCACGAAAAACTTTTCTCTCAGGTCTGCCGAACTGAAAGACATGCGTGCAATGGTGGACAAAGGTCTGGATATTTTGAGTGGAACGAATTCGTTAGAGGAATTTGGGAAATTGCTTCACGAAAGCTGGATGCTTAAACGAGCACTTTCTCACGACATTTCCAATTCCACCATTGATGAAATTTACAAAAAAGCACTGGGCAATGGGGCTATTGGTGGAAAGCTTTCTGGGGCAGGAGGCAGTGGGTTTATGTTGTTTTATGTCCCGATTTCCAAACAGGCTCATTTTCTTTCAGCGATGAATCCATATATTTGCGTGCCGTTTTCTTTCTCACAATCAGGAAGCAGCATAATTTACTACGATGGACCTGATCGACGGGTGTCTGGTGGATATCCTTCCGAAGGAGAAGGGGCCCATAAGGAAATGGAAAGAAGACGGCTTCCCTCTCTCAAGGCCCCTAAAAAGGCAAAGGAGAAAATTCTTGTTGGACACCGATCCTGAGAGGCATGACCCCATGCCGTTACTGACCTCCGGTTCAGCACGAATGGGTATGACCAAGGAGGTATTTGGGTGTCCGTGGTTTCGGGTACACGAAGAAACGTGGGATGAGCTTTCTGCCTTGGACCGACAACCCTTTTATCGTATCGAATGCTCAAATGGCGTCTTGGTATTAGCCATGACGAGAAATGAAGAATTTATTCTGGTTCGTCAATTTCGACCGGCCTTACGTAGGAGCACCATTGAATTTCCTGCTGGGAGTATTGAGGAAGGTGAATCTCCCGAAGAGGCCGCAGCTCGGGAACTCCTTGAAGAAACGGGGTATCGGGCTGGAACCCTTCGGTTGTTAGGGAGCGGACACATCATGATGAATCGGTACAGTGGGAGAGATTACTTATTCATGGCTCAAGATTGCGAGGTGCTTTCCAAAACTCCCGAAGTTCCTGACCAAGACGTGCTTCTGGTGTCACCCCCTGAGTTTAAAGCCCTCGTGACCTCTGGAGGTTTTGAGCATATTCCTGCGTTATCACTTTTCAGCCTTGCTGAATGGCAATTCGGTTCGCGTTTGGTGTTATGACATGAACGTTCAGGCGCTTGAATACAAAGCCGCAGAGCTGAGACTCCATATTCTCAGGACCGCGTTAAAAGCCGGGAAAGGCCATGTTCCCCCAGCATTTTCGTGGGTGGAAATTGGTGTGGCGTTGTTTTATGGAGGGCACCTGAACCTTCGGTCTGATGATCCAACATGGGAAAACCGGGATCGGTTCATTCTGAGTAAGGGGCATGGATGTTTGACCTTGTATACGATGTTGGCCGACTTGGGGTTTTTCCCCAAAACTGAGTTAGACAATTTTTGCGGTCCGGGAAGTCTCTTGGCCGGTCACCCTGATACTCACATTCCGGGAGTGGAGGGGATTTCTGGATCACTTGGGCATGGGTTAGGCGTGAGTGCTGGATTGGCCTTGGGAGCTAAACTTCATTCATGCCCTTGGAAAGTTGTGACGGTAATGGGAGATGGGGAATGTCAGGAGGGATCGGTATGGGAAGCGGCGATGTTTGCGAGCCATCACCAACTCCATAACCTGGTGGCGATCATTGATCGGAATGGTTTAGGTGCGACCAACTATACCGAAAACAATGTGGCCCTGGAGCCCTTCGTCAACAAATGGGAAGCTTTTGGATGGGAGGTGTTGTCCATCAATGGGCATTCATTTGAAGAATTAGGCAAGGCCTTGGGTTGCTTTCGTCAAAGGCAATCGCTGAAACCTCTGATGATTTTGGCTCAAACGATGAAGGGGAAAGGGGTGTCATTTATGGAGACCTCAGTCGATTGGCATCACCGGATCCCGAAGGGTGAGGAAGTGGAAGAAGCCCTTCGTCAGCTCATGGGTGCGATTTCCTCTTCCGGTTCCGCGGTCACGATGGAGATGGCTCATGGCTCATGATTTTCGTGATGCGGTCTTTGACAGTGTTTTCCAGATTGTGTCTAAAAATCCCAGGACGATTATCCTAACCAATGACATGGGAGCCATGGGATTAAGCCAGATTCAAGAATCGTATCCTCGGCAAGTTCTGAATGTGGGTATCAGTGAGCAAAATATGATGAGCGTGGCGGCCGGATTGGCACTTTCCGGTTATGTGGTTTTTGTCTATGGGATTGCTTCTCATATCACCACGCGGTGTTATGAGCAGTTGAAATTAGATGTGTGTGCCTTAAAGGTTCCGGTCATCCTTCTCGGAATGGGGCCGGGCTTATCGTATGGGGTAGATGGACCCACTCATCATGCGACACATGATTGTGCTCTCCTCCAAACCCTATCAGGGATGACCATTTATCTGCCTGCAGATGGTGTAGCCATCAAGGCCATGGTGGAGCTGGCTTACCAGGGTGGTACGCCCGCCTATATCCGGATTGATAAGGACCCCTATGAATCGGTATACGCTCCCAACGAACATGATTTCAGTTTAGGGCTTGAGACGATTCAACAGGGGGAATCCCTCTGTGTGGTGACCAATGGGATCATGCTTGCCAGGGTACGGGAAGCGGCGAGGGAATTGCTGGAGGAAGGTATCGAAGTCGCCATTGTGGATTTATATCGAATGAATCCGTGCAACGAGTCCAGACTTTGGGAAGCGTGTGCACGAGCTCAAGCCATTGTGACGGTGGAAGAACATGGTCGAACTGGAGGAATTGGAAGTTTAGTTGGGCGACTGTTGAGTGAGCGGGGACATGCTATTCCTTTCCGGGGGCTTTCATTGGGTGATGAAATGCTGTTTGGCTCGGCGAGTCGGCCTTGGGCGTATGGCCAGTGCGGCCTCGAAAAGGAAAGCTTGAAAAATACGTTTAGGCAGATGGCTCTGTTACCTATTACGGTCTGATTTTTCCTCTATCGATTTAGCCAAGGATGTTTATGGTGAAGACGAGTTCCTCCATATATTCGGGAAAGCGGGTCCTGGTTGCAGGGGGCACGGGAATGATCGGCATTCCCCTTGTTCGAGCCTTGTTGGAATTGGGGGCTCAGGTGACCGTGGTTTCCTTGGAACAGGAAAGTTATGCGAGAGCGTTATTGGGTTCTTCAATTGCGTTTTTTAGAGGGGATCTGACTTGTTATGACACATGTGAGCGGGCTGCTGAAGGGCAAGAGTATGTTTTTAATTTGGTTGGAATCAAAGGATCCGTCGGCATTGGGGTAAAAAGAGCAGCCAGTTATTTTGTGCCGATGCTTCGATATCAATCTAATTTGTTAGAGTCCGCCTATCGAGGAGGAGTGTCGCGGTACCTTTTTGTGAGTAGTATTTGTGCCTATCCCCCGGCAGGGCTTCATGTGGAGGACAACGTCTGGAATGGTCTTCCGAAGCAAAATGACCGGTACGCCGGAATCGCAAAAAGGATCGGAGAACTTGAAGCCGAAACCTACCTGCACGAATACAATTGGGAGGCTGTGCGGGTGGTCAGGCCCTCCAATGTGTACGGTCCATTTGATGATTTTAATCCGGCTACAGGACAGGTGATCCCGGCTCTCATTCGAAGGGTGTTGGATGGAGAGTCTCCGGTTCGTATTTGGGGAGATGGATCCGCCATACGGGATTTTATTTTTGTCCAGGATGTGGTTGACGGGCTGTTGCTGGCCATGGAGCATGCTCCGCCCTGCTTCCCTCTTAATTTGGGAAGTGGCGTTCCGACCACTATCAGACAATTAGCTGAAATCATTGTGGCTGAAAGCCGGGTCTCCACCGCAATTGAGTGGGATCCCTCAAAGCCGGCCGGCGACCCTGTCAGGTTGCTCTCGATGGAACGGGCAGAAGCCACGCTTGGTTTCCGGCCAAAAATCCCTCTCCATGAGGGCATTCGCCAAACAATTCACTGGTATATCCAGAATCGGGAACTCGCCCATGAGCGGAAAAACCTTCTTAGCGCCTAAAAATCGGAAACGGAAGACCGAAGGACTTACAAGTCCTCGATTTGTACCTGGGTTGGGAGATCTGGTCGATCGCTTAACTGTTGATCAATTGAAAGAGGCCTTCCATGAATCGATCCGGACATCTGTGAGAACGGAAATCGCTGATCTGGAACATGATATTGATGGATGGGCTGATCGACATCAGATCAGATTGTCAGGGCGGAACGTTAGGATCATTATTGTGCTTGCCCAAATTAATTACGAAATCTGGATGTGTAAAGAGAGCATGAAGGCTGAACCCAAACGGTACGATCAGTGGTTGAAAAGAGCTCATCAATTAAATGGGATCAGAAATCAGATGAAAAATCTGCTTTTAGCCCAAGTGAGAAATGCAACCAGAGTGTGCCGCGCGAGTAATGTCTCGGTGGATGACTTAGACGATTGGAGTATCCAGCTGTAACCCTGGACAGACCGATGATTCTTAAAAAATTAGGGCAATCTGACATAGAAATTTCTGCAGTCGGGCAGGGAACCGGGATTCATCATTCCCTGAAAAATCGGGAAATCTATCGGCAACTTGAATCCACAATTCGAGCCGGAATTGAGATGGGAATAAACTTTATTGATACGGCACCCGTCTATGGTGATGGGGAGGCCGAAGTGGTCATTGGCAAAGCCTTAAAGGGGATTCGCCATGCTGTGGTGTTGGCAACCAAGGTCTCTCCTGAGAATATATCTTCAAAAGGAATCAAAGGTTCGGTCGAGGGAAGTCTTCGGCGTCTGCAAACAGACCGGATTGACCTTCTCCAAATCCACTGGCCCAATCCCCAAATCCCCCTCTCGGACACCTTGATGGGCCTGGAAGAGATAGCACGAGAGGGGTTAGTCCGATATGTAGGAATCTGCAATTTTTCATTTAACGACACTCAAGAAATACACCAGAAGCTACCACCAAAGCATTTAGCCTCCGTTCAGGTGGAATATAATTTGTTCGATCGAAGTATTGAACGGGAATTCCTGCCTTATGGGCAACAAGAAGGCATCAGCATTATTGCCTATAGTCCTCTTCATCGGGGACGAATCGTGGCGAATCGTAAGCAGTTTGGTATTCTTCAGACGATCGCGAAACAATACGATAAAACTCCAGCTCAAATTGTTTTACGGTGGTTGACTGGGCATCTACCGGTCGTGGTGATTCCGAATACCACGAATAGTGAACGAATGAAGGAAAACGCGAAAAGCATGGATTTCGATTTTAAAGAGGAGGATGCTCGGTATCTGGAAGAAAAGTGTACCGGTCACTTTCTAGAGATTCCACCTCGGTCCATACAAGTCGCTGATGACTCGGGACGTTCGGTCTATCGAACTCTCGACGAAGCTCTGAGAAATGCCATGAATTGCGTGCCTAGTCCGCAGGAATTAGCGGAACAAATTGCCACAGGGGAATTTTTGAAACCAGTACGTCTTCGCCCTGCTAAATCTTCCGCTGACCGCTTTGAGTTATTGGAAGGTCGAATCCGTTATTGGGCATGGGTTATTGCTCACGGATTTGAAAAGCCGCTACCGGCATTGATTGAGGATTTTTCCTGATGGGTTTTGAATAGATTTATGCTTGACACTCTTCCGCTCCAGCAGATTCATAAGCACCAGGAGGCGCTTCATCAAGAAGATTTTGAGGCCATATTGGGGGAAGCTCCTGGAGCGCTCTTTCCGGAATGTCAGGAATTGGTCGGACGGCACGATTTGCGTTACAACACGTTGCACGGGGCTTCTCGTGACCGAGTCGTGCTTCGGGTGTTGAAAACCCTCGACCAGAATCTGGAAGTCGCAGGGACACATCGGAAACAGCGTTGGGAAGATGGATGGGCAGAAAATTTAAGTGACTTTCAGCGCACGGGGTATGATTTGGCTGCATTGGTCCCCAAATTTGTTCGACCTCAGGAAATCATCAGGTTAAAGGGTGAGTACGTCAGACCTGTTTCCTCTCAGTTTGAGACCAACGTTGTTGAAATTCTGCGTCACTGGATGTTCAAAAAATGGTTTCATGCCGTTGACCACATTTACGAGTTTGGTTGTGGAACCGGACATAATTTAGTCGATGCGGCTTGTTTGTTTCCAGGTCGTCCCTTGTATGGATTGGATTGGTCGCAATCCTCTCAGGCGATTCTTCGGCTGTTGCAAACAGAGCATGGATTTAATGTCGTTGGCCGGGAATTTAACATGTTGGAGCCTGATGAATCGTTTGACCTGTATCCTCGGAGCGGGGTGTTTACCGTTGGCGCCATGGAGCAATTGGGCTGTCAGTACCATGCTTTTGTGAATTATCTCCTTAGACAACGCCCTTCTGTTTGCATTCATGTGGAAACACTGTATGAACTCTACGATCAGAGCGTTTTGTTTGATTACGTCGCAGCCAGGTACCTGGAGAAAAGAAAGTATTTGCAAGGATTGCTCGGAACCTTGAAGACTTTTGAGCACGAAGGCCGGTTGGAAATTCTTGGAACGATCCGAACTTTTGGCTCACTATACCATGATGGCTATTCTATGGTGATTTGGAAGCCAGTAGAGGAGAAGATGTAATGGTGAACGCGGAGCAATTACAGATTAAATCTTATGCGAATCCAAGTGAGCAAGCGGCTCGGCAGCAGATGGGGGATTTGCTCTATCAAATTCCGATTCCCCCTGACCAATTGCTATCGAATCTTGGACTATTTCTAGAATCCAAGCATTTGTCTCGCCTGTTATTCATGGATTTCTTGTACCGTCAGATCATTGCTGTTCAAGGTGTCGTCATGGAGTTTGGAGTACGGTGGGGGCAAAATCTTGCCTTGTTTTCCGCATTGCGAGGGATCTATGAACCCTTTAACCGGCATCGGAAAATTGTCGGATTTGATACGTTTTCCGGGTTTCCTTCTATCCATGCAAAAGATGGGCAATCCAATATGATGGTGAATGGACAATTAGCCGTCTCGCCTCACTATGAAGAAACCCTTCAACAGTTACTCAGTCTCCATGAAACACTTAATCCGTTAACCCATATTAAAAAACATGAATTGTGTGTGGGCGATGTGGTGGAGGAGTTGCCTCAATATCTGGCCAGATGCCCGGAAACCATCGTGGCTATGGCCTATTTTGATTTAGATTTGTACGAACCAACGGTCAAGTGTCTTGAGCTCCTTCGTCCCCGAATGACCAAGGGCACCATTCTGGGTTTTGATGAATTGAATGATCCGGATTCCCCGGGAGAGACCCTCGCCCTGATGGAAGTCTTTGGCTTGAATCATTTGAGGATTCAGCGATTTCCTTTTGCCTCTCGAGTGTCCTATGTGGTTTACGAATAAGGGTCCTACAACCTCTAAGGAGTGAGTCCGTGCCTCAAACAATTGCTGAACAAATACGCCAAGACATGATTGCCGATTCCATTATGCAGTTCTTTTATGGAAAAAATATTGTCGTGACGGGGGGAAGTGGGTTGATCGGACGGAAAATTGTAAGTCGGTTGTTAGAGGCTGGGGCCTCCGTTCGAAGTGTGTCCCTTGATGAGATCCAGGTGGAAGATAAGGTGGAGTATGTGAAGGGCGATTTGTGCGATTTTGAATTTTGCCAACGTATGGTGAGGGACATGGATTGTGTTTTTCATGTGGCGGGAATCAAAGGTTCCATTGAGGTCACGAAATCCAAGCCGGCAAGTTTTTTCGTCCCGTTGTTGATGATGAATACCAATATGTTGGAGGCTTGTCGCCTGAATAAGGTTGATCGGGTGGTTTATACCTCCTCTATTGGCGCCTACCCGAGTGCGGAATTTTTCAAGGAACAGGAAGGTGAGGATGAAGGGCCACCAATGGATATGTTTCCTGGATGGGCCAAGCGAATGGCCGAATTGCAAGTTCGCGCCTACCAAATACAGTACGGTCTGAAGCACTATGCCGTGGTGCGTCCCTGCAATGTGTATGGACCTGGAGATAATTTCGATCCTGCCAATGCCATGGTCATTCCCACCCTCATGCGACGGATATTTTCCAAAGAGGATCCGGTAGTGATTTGGGGAGATGGCACCGCCATTCGTGATTTTGCCTATAGTGGAGATGTGGCTGATGGAGTGATTCTTGCTTTGTACCATGGCACGGGTGGGCGGTATGTCAATTTAGGCAGTGGTATCGGCTATACCATCAAAGAATTAGTAGAAGCCCTTCAAGCGGTTGTGCCGTTCCGGGCCCAATTTGATCACACCAAACCCACCGGATTTCCCCGGCGTGTGATGGATATTTCTTTGGCAAAGCATCTTCTCGGGTACGCACCGCAAGTCAGTCTTCAAGAGGGGTTACAGCACACATGGGATTGGTATCTGGAGCATCATGATGAATACCTTCAACGGCAAAACTATTTCGCCACAGCGTAAATTGCAAGTTTCCCCCAGTCGCTTGAAAGGGGTCAGCGTTGTAACTCCACCAACGATTTTTGAAGATTTTCGGGGAACCTATGTTGAAACGTTTAACGAGGACCTGTATCGGCAAGCTGGAATTGATATGCCTTTTGTGCAGGACGACATCTCCGTGTCTGGCAGACATGTGTTGCGAGGCATTCATGGGGACCAGGAAACCTGGAAATTGGTGTCATGTTTATGGGGGAATTTTTATTTGGTGGTAGTGAATTGGGATCCCACCTCTCCACAGTATCAACAGTGGGAATCGTTTACGCTATCAGATCGCAATCGACGGCAAGTCTTGATCCCACCCAAGTTTGGAAACGCCCATCTGGTGCTGTCTGAGCAGGCCATTTTTCACTACAAGCAAACGACCAATTATAACCGTGAAGGGCAATTTACTCTGCCTTGGAATGACTCGAATTTGGGAATCTGGTGGCCAGTGAAACGGCCGATTGTTTCTCAACGGGATGAAGGAGTCGCTCATGTTTAAGGGTAGCAAAGTATTAGTGACGGGTGCGGGAGGATTTCTGGGAACCAATATGGCTAAGCGTTTAGTGGAAGAGGGGAGTCATGTGCGTGGGACGTTGCATACACGTCGCCCACAGTTTGAGCATCAGCGCCTGGAATATGTCAGTGCGGATTTGACGAATATGGAGGATTGTCGCCGGGTCGTAGAGGGCATGGACTATGTCTTCATGTGTGCGGCCAATACCTCAGGAGCGGCTGTCATGGCGACCCAGCCGTTAGCCCATGTGACGCCGAACGTCGTGATGAACACCCAAATGTTGGAAGCCTCCTACCAGGCAAAAGTGAAAAAGTTTCTCTTTATTAGTAGCAGTGCAGCTTACCCACCCAGTGGGGGTCGGCCGGTCTCCGAGGTGGACATGTTTGCCGGGGATCCCTATGAAGCCTACTTCAGTGTGGGATGGATGAAACGATATGGGGAGGTCTTGTGCCGTATCTATTCTGAAAAAATCAAGGATCCGATGAAGACGGTAGTTGTGAGACCATCTAATGTCTATGGTCCATATGACAAATTTGATTTTGAGCGCTCCCACGTGACCGCGGCCCTTCTCCGCAAAGTTGTTGAACGGCAAAACCCCCTCGAGGTGTGGGGAACAGGTGAAGATGTCAGAGACTTAATATATGTGGATGACTTTATTGATGCCGTGATGCTAGCGATGGCCAGGTTAGACCAGTTCGATCCGGTAAATATTGGTTATGGAAAAGGGTGTCGTGTGCATGATGTGTTAACGACGCTTCTCGCAGTTGATGAATACCAGAATGCCAATGTGATCACCAATCCCAGCAAGCCATCTATGATTCCTATTCGCCTACTTGATGTGGAGAAGGCAACCGTCCAGTTAGGATTTTCTCCAAAGATCACTCTTCAGGCTGGGTTGAAGAAAACTTTAGGCTGGTATCGGGAACAGATGGAGAATCAGGGGAAGAGAGAGCCCGTTCAATTTAGCGCAGCGCGTGTTCGTGCCTCGTAATGAATGGGATGAATTGGAAGT
>JBGSSO010000008.1:0-21003 GCA_041737015.1 Nitrospirales bacterium | reverse complement strand
CGGCAGGGAATATTGCGTTGGGTAAGTTGACCCAGGCTCTCATGCATGGGGCCCAAGTCATTCAGATTGAAGGGAACTTTGATCAGGCCTTAACGATCGTGAAAGATTTGTGTCAAGAAACGGCTATTGAGTTAGTCAATTCAATTAACCCATTTCGTTTAGAAGGCCAAAAAACTGCAGCCATGGAAATCTGTGATCAGTTGGGGTATGCCCCGGTCATTCATGCCCTTCCGGTGGGGAATGCCGGAAATATTACTGCGTATTGGCGAGGGTATCGGGAGTACCATCAGGCCGGACAAACGCAAGGATTGCCTCGTATGTTCGGGTTCCAAGCGGAAGGAGCCGCGCCTTTGGTCAGGGGCCATGTCGTGGATTCGCCGAAAACCATTGCCTCAGCCATTCGGATTGGCAATCCGGCCAGTTGGTGTTTGGCCATGGAAGCGGTGGAGGAATCACACGGACACCTGGACATGGTGTCTGACGAAGAAATTCTTCGAGCGTATCAAATGGTGGCGAGTGAAGAAGGGGTCTTTTGCGAGCCCGCTTCCGCGGCCTCTCTCGCAGGAATTGACAAAATGCATCGCGCCGGGTTGTTGCCGAAAGAGGGGGGCATTGTGTGTACCTTAACCGGACATGGGTTAAAAGATCCGGATACGGCCATCTCGGTCTCGTATCGCCCGGTGACTGTTCCGGCAACTCATGAAGCGGTCAGAGCGCAATTATCAAATCCATAATCCCTCATGGTCTTCCGAAAACCCAGATTGTTCGTCAACTACTAACTAACTCAACACAGTGAGGCCCAGTTCGTGCGAAAAACGATCGTGATTCACGTCGATGGATTGACGGGACAGTCGTATCAAGAATTAGGAGACCAAACCGTCCTGCAGTCGGCTCTGACACCGCATCTGGATGAATTGGCGGGACATGGTGAACTGGGGCGTTTAGGGGTTCCCAGAGAAACCCGTCCCTTTTGCGGGGAAATGGTCCTGCTTGCTTTATTAGGATACGATCCACACAAATGGTATACCGGTCCTGGTGCCTTTGAAGCAGGAGGATTAGAGGTTGTTCTGGATGCCCATGATGTGGCCTATCTGTGTCATTTGGTAACCCTTCGTGGTCAGGATGGATGGGGGGATGGGAAAAAATTTGGTCCCCAGCTATTCATGGCCGACCCCTTTGGCGGAGGAATCGGGACTGAAGACGCTCGAGAACTCATTGATGCCGTGAATGAACAATTGATATCTGAAAGTATTCAATTCTACATGGGCAGCCATCATCGGCATCTTATGGTCTGGGTGGGCGCGAGCGGGAAAGTGGCCTGTCGCAACCCCTACGAGGCCTTGGGACAATCGATCGAGGCCTTTCTGCCTACCGGCGACGGATCTCAAATTTTACGGGAACTCATGGCGGCTTCTAGGGCGATCCTCTGCCATCATCCTGTGAATCGCGAGCGCCTGAATGCCCGGTTGAACCCGGCCAATTGTTTATGGTTGTGGGGGTCAGGCAAACCTGTGGAATTGCCTCATTTACATGAGCGGTGGCCAGTCAACGGTATCGTGATTTCGCCCGATGGGCCGTATGTCGGTGTGGGAATGGCCGCTGGACTTCAGACGGTCAAGGTCGAAGATGTGGGAGGGGGAGATATCGCATGGTTGCAGTCCTTAGCCAACAGCGCTTCGACGGCGTTGGACACGCACGACCTGGTCTGTCTGCATATTCCCTTTTACGAGTGGGGCTTGAAGGATGGACAGGCCGTTCCACTCTCACAATTAGTTGAATATCTTCAGCAAGTGGACGAACAGGTGATCGGAGCCATCCATCAGTCTGTTGGAAGCCGCGACTCCCTCCGGATCGTCGTCCTGGTTACCCCATGTCCGAATTGGCAGAAGGATGGAGGGTCTTCCATAGCGCCCTATCTGTTGTTTGAAGGGCCAGGGGAGAAATCCGAAAATCATGCGGTGTCATTGAATGAACGAGAGGTGGCCAATCGTCCACTCCGTGATGCCACCAAACTGCTTGAGCGATTTATGGTCGCTCACTAAATCCTATGGGACTGTACATTCAAAAGTTTGGCGGGACGTCGGTGGGAAGTCTGGAACGAATCCAAAACGTGGCTCGGCTTATTGAGCGCACCTACCGGGAGGGGCATCAACTGGTGGTGGTCTTGTCTGCGATGAGCGGGGAGACGGATCGTCTCATGAAAATGGCCAAGACCTTGAGCGTTGATCCTGATGATCGGGAACTGGATGTGTTACTTTCTTCTGGAGAACGGGTCACGATTGCGCTGATGGCGATGACCCTCAAAAGTCTTGGGATCAGGGCGCAATCCTTTACGGGACGTCAAGTTGGGATTGTCACCGATAGCACGCATACCAAAGCCCGAGTCTCCCGTGTCGATACGGACCGGGTGCTGGGAGCGTTGCGTGACGGGATTATTCCCATCGTGGCCGGGTTTCAAGGTATCAATGCCGCATCGGATGTGACGACGTTAGGGCGCGGTGGTTCTGATTTGACGGCTGTGGTCTTGGCGGCAGCGCTCAAAGCCGATACCTGCATTATTTATACTGATGTGGATGGTGTATACACGGCCGATCCCAATATTGTGCCAGGCGCGAGACGGTTGGATAAAATCTCCTATGAAGAAATGTTAGAATTAGCGAGTCTGGGTGCGAAAGTTCTCCAGTCTCGTTCGGTGGAGTTAGCAGCCAAATATCAGGTGCCTGTGGAAGTGCGATCCAGTTTTCAAGACGGGCCTGGAACCTGCGTGGTAAAAGAGGATGTCGATATGGAACAAGTCTTAGTCTCGGGGGTCACGGGCGATCGAAATCAAGCCAAGGTCACGGTGGTCGGAGTCCCGGATCACCCTGGGATTGCGGCCACATTGTTCTGCTCCATTGCCGACGCCGCCATCAATGTGGATATGATTATTCAAAATGTGAGTCAGGATTCCCTGACGGATATTTCCTTTACCGTGCCGAGAGCGGACCTTCCTCGAGGCATGAGTCTTATCAGAGATATTGCCAAATCGGTGGAAGCACGAACGGTCGAGGTGAACGAAGCCATTGCCAAAGTTTCGTTGGTGGGAGTGGGGATGCGTTCGCATTCCGGTGTCGCAGCCAGAATGTTTCAGACGCTCTCACGTGAGGGAATTAATATCATGATGATCAGTACCTCGGAAATTAAAATCTCGTGTGTGGTGGAAGAAAAATATATGGAGTTAGCTGTTCGGGCCTTGCACCAGGAGTTTGAATTAGAAGTACCGCTGGGAAGCAGAAAGGCCTAGGGTGGGGACGTGTGTTTACACCGATGGGGCATATGCGTGATATGAACTCTCAATTTCCGGTCATCGAAATCTACGATACGACTCTTCGGGATGGAGCTCAGGCCGAAGATGTCAGCTTTTCGGTGGAGGATAAGGTTCGTATCGCCCTTAAATTAGATGAGCTAGGGGTCCATTTCATTGAAGGAGGGTGGCCGGGAGCCAACCCGAAGGACATTGAGTTTTTCCAAGTCATGAAATCGACTCCATTGCAGCACGCCAAAATTGTGGCATTCGGTTCGACCCGAAAAGCCAAAAATACGGCAATGGCCGATCCGACGCTGGAAGCCCTCTTATCCGCTGAGACGGATATTGTGACCATCTTTGGGAAAAGTTGGACCCTCCATGTGACGGAAGCCTTGGAGACAACGTTGGCCATCAATTTGGAACTGATTGCAGATTCCATCTCCTATCTCCGGTCGAAGGGACGGCAGGTGTTTTACGATGCCGAACATTTTTTCGATGGCTATAAAATGGATCCCGCCTATGCCATGAAAACCATTCAAGCTGCGGTAGAAGCCGGGGCGGAGCGGATCGTGTTGTGCGATACCAATGGGGGAACGATGCCCTGGGATATTGGTGAGATCTTTGCGAATGTCCGCATGAACTGTTCTGTGCCGTTAGGTATCCACGCACACAATGATGCGGAGATGGGGGTCGCCAATTCATTGATCGCCGTGCAAGAGGGAGCGATCCAGGTTCAGGGCACCATCAATGGCATTGGAGAACGGTGCGGGAATGCCAACCTGTGTTCCGTTATGGCCAATTTGGAATTAAAAATGGAGCGCACTGCGCTGGGGGATGGACGTTTAGCACAGCTTCGCACCATTTCTCATTATGTGGCCGAGATGGCCAATTTGACTCCCAATAAACGGCAGCCTTATGTGGGAGATACCGCGTTTGCTCATAAGGGGGGGGTGCATATTCATGCGGTGCAAAAAAACCCGCTCACCTATGAACATGTGAATCCCGATATCGTCGGCAACCATCGCCGCGTATTAATATCCGATAGCAGTGGCCGAAGTGCCGTATTTGGAAAGATGGAAACCTTCGGATTGGATCTTCCTCAGGATAATCCCAAGGTACTCGAATTACTGGATTCCCTCAAAACATTGGAATATGAAGGCTACCAATTTGAAGGCGCAGAAGGGTCTTTTGAATTGTTAGTGCGGAAAGCCATGGGGACCTATACCCCATCCTTCGAATTTCTTGGGTGCCGGATCATTGTTGAAAAACGGAAAACCAATGAAGACCCTATTTCCGAAGCCACGATTATGGTCAAAGTCGGGGAAGTGGTTGAGCATACTGCGGCGGTCGGTGATGGGCCGGTGAATGCGCTCGATCATGCTCTTCGGAAAGCGCTGGAGCATTTCTATCCGCAGTTAAAGGAAGTCAAGCTTCTGGACTATAAGGTCCGTGTGCTGACAGGGCGACATGGTACCGGTTCTCGTGTGCGAGTTCTGATCGAGTCGGGAGATCACAAGGAGAAATGGGGGACGGTCGGGGTGTCGGAGAACATCATTGAAGCCAGTTGGCAGGCTCTGGCTGACAGTATTGAGTATAAACTCATGAAGGAGAAGCCGCAAAAATGATAGCGGTCTCTCCGATAGGCTGACAAAGGGGAATCCTCTGAAGGGCCCGGTTCTTGACATCATCTGCGTTGCCCGTTACGTTGCTGCCAGCAACAACGGTCGGAGGCGTGAATTCACAATCCGTATGTACGGTCTTCGAGACCACTGGTGAGGGGGTTTTGATTTATGCGCAAGGCTGACATTGCCGAAATCATTACAGAGACGGCAGCTATCCAAAAAACCGACTCAATGGAAATGGTAGAGCACGTCTTGGATTTGATCAAGTCGATGCTTCAACAGGGGGAAGTCGTCAAAATTGCCGGGTTTGGGAACTTTGTTGTCCGGAACAAGGGAGAGCGGAAAGGCAGGAACCCAAGAACCGGAGAAGAAATTGCCATTACGCCCAGACGAGTGGTGACCTTCCGACCAAGCCAACTCTTTAAGAAATATGTCAATTCTTGACGGGCGAGAATCTCGCACTCGGTCTCATTCACTCTCTTGCTAGACACACCGTGGGGTGATTGCAGGTATGGGAGTTGGAACCAAATACGAGGATAAGGCCTTTTATAAAATAGGGGAAGTCGCCGATTTGACGAATCTCCCCGCGTATGTCCTGCGGTTTTGGGAGTCGGAATTCATTTTTCTCAAACCGAAGAAAAGTCAGGGCAAACATCGGGTTTATTCGAAAGCCGACATTGAAACGGTCTTTGAAATTAAACGGATGCTCTATGATGAAGGGTATACGATTGCGGGCCTGAAGCGATATTGGTATCGCAAAAAACGGTCAGAAAAAGCCGTGCAAGTCCCAAAAGACCGTGTGGAAAAAGCGAAGGTGGAACTGCAGGGTATTCTGAAGATTTTGGGGCGAGCGACAGTGTAGGGTTTCGGCCAATGACGACGGATGGGAATATGACTGGTCAGAATAATGTCGGGGCGTAGCGCAGCCCGGTAGCGCACTCGCTTGGGGTGCGAGAGGTCGGAGGTTCAAATCCTCTCGCCCCGACCATGTTTACCTTCCAGCAGAGGGAGTTTCTTCCTCTCCTCGGTCAGTTCAACGGGGAGAGTCGGTTGGGCAATACGAAGGCTCGCTAGGCTTGTAAGTCCTCCTCTTCAGCCAGCTCCTCACCCTCGGGCATTCCATACGCCACATATTTCGCATAGGAGAGATAAATCTGACTGCTGTCTCTCATGGCCTTTGAGCCAGCCTTCATTCTATGGAACCGGTTTTTGGATTCCACATCGGTCTGTGTTTCCAGGTGGCTCACGTGGTCCTGTAATAACATGGAATAGCGCTGCATCGCTTGCTCTATTTCCAAATAGGCTTGCAGAATGTCTTCTTGCATGAATGTTCCTCCTTCATAATGTCCTCCACCTTACAAAAGGCTGTTCCCAGGGTCAACTTACCGTGACTGTCGTTTTGAAGAGTAGCATGAGAATCATGGAAACTCGGGGAGAGCATCTCGTGATGAAGGGCCGTTTGACCGATTTTTTAGATATTCAGTAAAATGCTTTCCGGGTAGGAGGGTCCGCAAGGTGTATTCCGTCATAATTTTGCCATCTGTAGCGTAGTCTGCGCGACCCATGAGCCTCCATCCGCCACGTCATTGGATTTCCGTTGTCATTCCCATTAAAGATGAACGGGAGAACATCCCGCTATTGGCGAGCCAATTGCTCAAGTTTTTTGAGTCAAGGCCTGAAAGTGGCTCCGCAGCATTTGAACTCGTCTTTGTGGATGATGGGAGTGTGGACGGGAGTGGGCCCTTGCTGGATCAATTAGCCGTACAGTTTCCTGCGATACGGGTGATTCATTTAGACCGGAATCACGGGCAAACGGCGGCATTCGATGCGGGCTTTCGGGAGGCCAGGGGAGAACTCGTTGCCACGATGGACGGGGATTTGCAGTATGACCCGAATGACTTTGCCAAACTTCTTCCATTTATGGAACGCTATGATTTAGTGTGTGGGCGACGACAAGCCAGACATGACAATCTGGTCCGTCGATGGTCGTCAAAAATCGCCAACCTGGTTCGCAATTGGGCTGTGCATGACGGTATTTCAGATACCGGCTGTTCCTTGAAGGTCTTTAAGCAGGCTGTGGTTAAACGACTTCCTCCGTTTAAAAACATGCACCGGTTTTTCCCGGCGCTGGCGCAAATGTATGGGTTTACGGTGACTGAAATCCCCGTCCAGCATTTTCCAAGAGCCCATGGGACATCAAAATACGGAATTGGCAACAGGCTTTTTGCCGGTCTGTATGATCTCTTCGCAGTCAGATGGATGCAAAAACGCTGTTTGAACTACACCATGAAGGGTAGCCATCCCGAGAAATCCGAACCGTAGCATTCTTGAAGTGACCACCTACTGGAAACGATTGACCCACCACAAACCTTTAATTCACCTGGAGGGTTTTGAGTACATGGAACCCTTATGGCGATTCATTCCCTGTTGCTGACGATGTTCGAATCCTTCACACACACACTCCAGGCTATGTCGTTTGAGGAACTCCTCTGGATCGGTTTTGGCTTTTTTGGGCAAGGCATTTTTTTCTCACGCTGGTTGGTGCAATGGGTGGTGTCGGAACGCCACGAGGAAAGCCAAATTCCAATGTCGTTCTGGTACATGAGCTTGGTTGGGAGTGTGATTGTGCTCACCTATGCCATTCATATCGCCGACCTGGTTTTCATGGCCGGGCAAAGCGTTGGAACCGTGGTGTATGTCCGCAATATCATGCTGCTCCATCAGACCAATAAGCGAGTCGTGAGTGGATAGCCCTCACACTCAAGCGCTTTTTCGGTCCTCTCTCCGCTCTTCAATCACGCAATCTCCTCTTTTTCAGGTGGTGTGTGTGCTGCTCTTGGCTGCCTGGTTATTGGGAGTAGATGGCGGATGGCTTTTTGGCCCGGATCTGGGCGCGCTGGGGTTGACGGATCGGGATGAGGGGAGCAATGCGGAAGCGGCCCGGGAAATGTTGGAGACCGGTGATTGGATTTCCCCTACTCTCAACTATGAACCTCGCTATGCCAAACCGGCCTTTGTGTATTGGCTCATCAGCGGGTCGTATACCCTGTTTGGTATTAATGAATTTGCCGCGCGGTTGCCTTCGGCTTTGTCCGGTCTTTGCCTGCTGTTGCTCCAGTACGTGTTTGTTCGAAGGTGGGCTGGCCCCACGGTGGCCATTTTCGCTTCGTGCATGTTGCTGCTGAATTTAGAGTTTTTGGGCATCAATCGCATGGTGCTGACTGATCCGGAACTGGTCGTGTTTACCACATTGGCCGGCTATAGCTTTTGGCACGCGCTCCACCATGACCAGACCAAGCGATGGCTTTTCGCCATCTTTTATCTGGCTATGGGATTTGGCATGTTGGTCAAGGGGCCCGTGGGCATTATCATTCCACTGGTGGGGGTGATTCCCTATCTCACCCTGACGCGCCAATGGGGGAAGTTCTGGCAACGGGGCTTTCCCCTTGTCGGAATCGTTTTGGTCGCCGCTGTCGCGGCTCCCTGGTATGTGATGATGTTTCACATCCATGGAGATGCCTACTGGGCTGCGGCGCAGGCCAATACCACCGGCCGGTTTATGAATCCCATGGAAGGTCATGGGGGGACGCTCTTGTTTTATGTGCCGGTGTTATTGATTGGATTTTTCCCATGGAGTGCCTGTCTCCCTTCCGTGTTGTATCACACGTTAAAACGCTGGAAAGCGTTCTGGGAGGGAAAATGCCTTGCCACGCAAGAGCAACATATGGAGTGCTTCCTGAGCCTCTGGGTGGTGGGATTGTTGCTGTTTTTTACCTTCTCGGCCACGCGGTTGCCGCATTACATCTATCCGGTGTTTCCAGCCGCAGCCCTGCTGATCGCCCTGTGGTGGAAGCGTTTTTTGACAGAAGAGGAGCCGGTTGGACTTACCGCTTCCACTCGTGTCCTCATTGGGGTGGGATACCTCCTGGGCATCGCGATGATGTTTGTGCCGGCGGTCTTTCAGTTGTTCATGAAGCAAATTACCAAAGAGTTCCCGGCTGCGGTCCAGGTGGATCTGGCGTGGCTTCCGTCACTGGTAGGTCTCGTCATGGTACTAGGAACCATGCTCACGCGCCAGTGCATGCGATCTGACACCAAACGCCATCTGGCCTTTTGGGTGGGATGCGGGATGATGCTGATCTTTACGGTATTGGTCGCGCGAGGGGGGCTCCCGGTCTACCAACAGTACTTCGTCGGACCACCGCAGGAATTAGCCGTCATCGCCGGCTATAACCTGGGCCCGGATGACCGATTGATTCAATTTGGCCGGAAGCGTCCCTCCCTCAGTTTTTATGCCAAACGCCAAGTATACTTTCTTGGGGTGAATGACGAAGAACTCCCCCAACACCTCGCTGCTCCCGGCCGAAAAATGGCCATCATCCAAACTCAGCTTCGAGGACAACTTCCCGAAGCCATGGCCCATTGGACTGTCGTTCTGGACCACGGCGGTTTTTCTCTCCTCACCAGCGAACCGCTGTTGTAATCGACAGAATCTTGTGGTGGAAATGACGAGATTGTCTCACTCTCCCGATTTTTTTGGGAGAGTGAGTCGAGGCAAATCACAATGAATGAGAAGGTGGAGTTTCGAAGAAAAAGGGCAAAGATTGATTAGACATTGTCCGAGGTCATTTTCGCTTTCAACATCTCGGCAAGAAACAATTTGTTGTTTGCAGTGAGGTTTTTGACCGAATTTTCAAAATTTTTGGCCCGCTCCAGATTTTCCTTATAAAATGCAATGTCGGACAATGTGCGCGTTGCATCTCGGGCCACACCCTGTAAGTCACCCATCAGGCTGGGCGTTAATTTCTTGGTGGAAAGGGATTTGACCACCTCAACCAACCGTTGGGCTTCGTGAATCCATTCCTCATAGTTATTTTCCATTTTGATATAGGAGTGGGCATCTCCAATAATCCACAGACGAATCAATTCGATTTCTTGAGACGTAATGTCTTCATTGTTCTGAAGCTTGCTCAAGAGTGAGGCCATCTCATCTTTGGTAGATTCTTGAATGCCTTCTCGTAGGTCATTATAGAGAGTCGTAAAGGTCTGGTTCAGTTGTTGAAGGGCGGTGATGGTCGTATTGTGGTTGATGGTGGGACATTGGGTCATCGCCTGTTGAACGCCCTGTTTGACTTTTTCTTGATACATGGAGTTTCTCCTGTTTGGGTAAATACCCCAGTCGTGCCAAATGGGGAATCCAGATTAGTATTCATTGGACAATAAATGGACCAGTGTCATGCCAAACTTATCCAAGGCCACACGTAATCCTTGATGATTTTTCGGTTGGTATGGGAAAAACTGAAGAGGGTGTGGGAGAAAATCTTCTCAATTTGTTTTCTATTGTCGGAGTACTGCCTTGACTTATATTGGCGATTGACGAAACATGGCTGACCTATGAACTGGACTTTGTTCCGCACTTAAGGGGTTATCGTGATTTCAATTAAATTCCATCCATGCTTCCCTGTGTTTCCCATTTGGGGGAGGTCCTTTTGTTTCGGCAAAAGGACCAAACAACGGTCGCGCTCTCCGAGACACACCATGCAAATTGACGCCCCGTCCGGCTTGATCGGATGGGTCGGACGCAGGCCATGGAAGGGCGGACCAACTCGCGGAGCCTGCCATGAGGTTTCTCGAAGGGCTCAAACAAGGCCCGCCCAGTGATAGGAGCGTCCGCCCCTGGATCCTGGCGGCAGGCATCGGACAATGGGCAGAGGGAAGAGTATGAGGGACTTGGCGAGTTCCACAGAGTGCGATGGTTTTGCCATTCCCGATGGAGTTTTTATCTCTGCTAAAGCCAAAGATAGGATGTTTGGAGGAGGCCTCACCTGCTAATGAGCATCTGGGAGGTCTGCCAATTAAATTTAACCGGCCTTGACGTCACCTTTTGTTTGGGTTGGGAGAAATTCCAGGAAGTATTGGCGGGGGAGGAAGGTGTGTTCTTTGGCCAGGGTAAACCCGGCTTGTTCCATATCCTTGATGACTTGTTCTTTTGAAACAAGGTGTTGTTTGGAGAAGCCGAGTGTGCCGGACCGCTCATCATTGTAGTAGTCGATAATCACGACACGCCCGTTTGGCTTAAGCGCGGGCTTGGTGTTGGTGAGATAGTCGACGTGGTCTTCTAAGTGATGATAGACGTCGCATACGAATACGATGTCTGCGTTGTTGCCGGAAAATATAGGACCTTCTTTTTCGGCCAGAATAAAACGGACTCTGTTGGCGAGCCCAATTTTATCCAACTGCCGTTTGTTGTAATCCAACATTTTCTGTTCGACATCGATGGCGATGACCCGCCCCTTGTCTCCCACCGATGCTGCCAAGCGACGGGTGAAATAACCCGAGCCTGCCCCGATATCAATTACTACCATGCCGGGAGTGAGGTTCAGGGCCTCGATGACTTTTTCGGGTTGTTGGTACTGATCACGTTCGGGGCGTTCAAGGGCGAGAATATACCTGTTGATGTCCCATGGTTGGTGTGCGCAGCTTGCGGTAAGACTTACGAGAACAGAAAGAATCAGGAGGTAGAAAATTGTTGGTCTTTTGGACGGTTGTAGTTGTAATAGAGGCGTCGATCGTTCGTTCATATTCATCATCCTTACATTACATGGCTAATTTTTTGGTTACGGGGTAAACGGCAAGCAAGTTACTTTTATAACGGTTGGGGAGACGAGTTTCAAGTGAAAGGTGAAGCAATGGCTTGAGGAAAGGCTGCAGTTTCCGTGTGTTTTCGGGAAAACATGAGGAATACCAAAGCTGCAGCAACGATGCAGGATTGTTTAGGGAGACAGGGTATGACTCCTATGTTTGTCTGGAGGCCTTAAAAACTTTTGAACCGAAAATGGACTAAAGGATGAGAAGCTGGGAGCGGATGGAGAAAATGAGAAAAGCTATGAGGAGCATAGCGACTCCAACGGCTGCTTCGATCCAGATGGGGTTTTGAGTAGGCCAAGGCTCTACGCCTAGCCTATTTCGAGTCGACTGATTGAGGGGATTCCCTACCCACCAGACGAATCCGGCCACCAGACTTGCTCCCAGAATCACTGCACTTCCCGTAGTGGTGGCTAAGCCAAGTCCCATGAGCAGGCGTGGCCAGATTGGAACCTTCAGATCAGAAATGGGATTTGGGTTTGAGCATTCCCGTATCCACCACAGGAGAAGGCCCAGTCCCACCATCAGCAGCATGAGCCCAATAAACAATGACAGATTGGGCTCCAACTCAATGCCTGGGTGCGGAACAAGAATCCACGTCAGGCCAAAGGCCGTGACCAGCCAGGGGAGACCATGGGCGAGGGTTTGTTGGGAGGCCTTCTTTAATGTGTGAGGAGCATGGACGATGGCCAAGCCTGTGGCGATCCCCACCAGCAAGCCCCCAAGTACATCTGTCGGGAAATGGGAACCGGTGATGACACGGCAGGTTCCAACAAACGCGGCTAACCCGAACCAGAGCATTTTGCCTTTTGGGAAATGGTAGGCCAGGACTGTGGCTACGGCAAACGAAGCCGTGGTATGACCGGAGGGAAAGGAGTCCCATCCACTTTCAAGTGACGGGGCGATTTCCCAGTTCTGGCCTTGCTTGAGTCTTGGGCGAGGGCGGCCGATGGTGTGTTTCAAGAGTTGAGTAAAGAGACCGGCTACTCCATGTGCGAGTAAGGTATGAATACAGGCTGACTTCCAGGTAGGCCATCCGAGCCGAAATCCCACGGCCCCAATTGCCAATGATATGAGCACCAGGGTGAGCCCGTCTCCTAATCGGTTTCCCACATTGCCAATATGGTCGATGGCAGGATTTGTGAAGCTGTGAACGAGCTGGAGGGTTGGACCATCTACCTGAGCAAGAAAAGAAAATAAGCCAAGGAAGAGGAGCCCGGATAGCCCGAATATCACGAGAGGATTCTGGCGGATGAGAAGCTGCGGACGTCGAGGTGAAGACGGTGCGGGTGATTGGTCAGTCACAGGATTGGGGAATGGGATTCGTCAACAGCCTTGGCCGAATATTTCTTCCGTCTATGGAAAATCTTCCCCTTCTTCATCCTCCCTCTCGACCAGAGAAGATGAAAGCGACGGATCAAAGCGTTCAGTTCACAAGACATTCCTCAGATTAGGGTACCCAGTCAGCGAGAAAGATGTTGAATTCTTTTGGGTTGGTGGCATTCCGATCGGATGACCATACCACCTGTTTGCCGTCAGGTGAGAACATCGGGAAACTATTGAAGTGCCCCTTGAAGGTAATTTGTTCGGGGTGAGAGCCATCCTCATTGATGATATGCAAGTGAAAAGATGGACGCCCCTGATGATCGGACGGTGTCGACAAGTTAGAGGAATAGATGATTCGTTTCCCATCGTGAGCAAAGAAGGGGGCAAAATTCGAACGCCCGTTGTGAGTGACCTGTATTTTGTTGGAGCCATCAGCATTCATGATGAAGATTTCCAGGTTTGATGGTTCCACAAGGTTTTGAGTGAGCAGGTCACGATAGGCTTTCACGTCTTCGTCAGTTTTCGGATGATGGGCCCGATAGACAATTCTTTTATTGTCGGGAGAAAAAAAGGCCCCGCCATCATATCCGACTTCCTGTGTCAGTCGCTTCAGATTCTTTCCATCGATATCCATGGTGTACACATCTAAATCTCCATCACGTATGGAGGTGAAGACAATGGTTTTTCCATCTGGAGAAATAGTGGCTTCGGCATCGTACCCTTGAGCGGAGGTCAACCGTTGTAAGTCCCGGCCGCCGATATTCATGGAGAAGATGTCATAATCATCGAGGGCCCACCGGTAGCGTTCGGTCCTTTCGGGGACGGGTGGACAAAATTGACTCATGATATGCGTGGAGGAAAAGAGGACACGCCGACCACCGGGGAAAAAGTATCCGCACGTGGTGCCGCCCAAGCCGAGGCTGACTCGCCGGACATTCGTGCCATCGAGGTCCATGATATAGATTTGATAGCAGGACCTGAGCGTCTTGCCATCGGGTTCCAGGGTTGATTGGTACACCAACCGGTTGCCCTCATCTGAAAAATAGGCTTCGGCATTCTTTCCGGAAAATGTAAGCTGCCGGATATTGGCCAAATGAGGTTCCGGTTGATCCTGAATGGCGGATGGTTCACCGGCCAGGGCGGTATTCCAGAACAGCAAAAATGATAGCAGGCTTAACAGGAGCATGTTTCGTATCGAGATCTTGGATGGATGGACAGAGAAGGTCGGACGCATTCATGAACCTCACGGTGAATGGGGAATAATCTCGCGTGCAGAGTGTACGGGTTGAAACATCCCCCGGGCAATCACTTTTCCTTGCTTGAAGACCAGATAGCTATCCCACCCGTAAAAAAACAACAGCCGTGAAACGGGCTTGACGGCTTCAGGAGACCATCCGAAAAAGAATGTGACGGTATGGGTTGCATCCCGAGGATGGGCGCAAGAAATCAGGAAGGCCATCTCCGGGCCCTCGAATGTCTGTTCCTCAATGGAGAGGTGTCCCGGATGAATGTCCATGGACTTTTCGCAACTATTGAAGGAACCGGATTCCAACAGACGACGGGCAGAGGGTCCGATGACCAGATAGGAGGCCGATTCAGAAATGACCGGATCATCGGCTTGGATCGTTTCGATGCCGGGTTGTTCCTCAAGACGTTGAAGCAGAGATTCTAAGCTTTGAGCCTCATCCGTTGTCATGGTCTGAGGTCTGATGAGAATTCGACGGGTGTCGGTTTCCCACCTATTCAACATGGGCGGAATGTGTGCACGTTGAAGGCGGAGCAGAATGTGGTGATCGGGATCAATGGCGAGTGTTGTCGGACTCGCCGGGAGATGCAACGTAAAAGGTTGTGCAGCCCGATCCACATTCAGGACGGTGTCATGTATGAGTCCTCCTTGGAGATCGAGGTGGAGGGGTAGACGGATGGTGAATATTGGGTTAGCCTGCAGGATTGTTCCGGTCATCATGAACTGTCCCTGTTGCGTGGGATCTTCCTGGACGAGGATATCCTGGATATCCAGGTTTGGTGCGCCGGGTTGATCGATCCATTGGTGGAAAAACCAACTGAGGTCTCTTTCAGCCGCCTTTGAAAAGATCCGGAGAAGATCGTTCCACTCCAGATAGGTTCCCGTCCCTTCCTGAATAATCCTGCGAATCCCGTTAAAAAATGCCACCTCTCCCATTTCTTGTCTGAGCATGTGAAACGCCAGGGCTGTTTTTTGGTAGCCAATGGCATTATCCAGCCGGGTTTCTTTGTGGTGGAATGCCCGCACGGGATATTCCTTGTCCGGCTCCGCATACAGATTATATTCATAGACCATCCGCCGTCGGGTGTTGAAGGCCTCCTGCTGATGGCCCTTGGCCTCGTCATAATAGTAATTGGAGAGATAGGTGGTGAGCCCTTCCACCCAATTGCCTTGAGCAAAATCATTGAAGACGGAATTTCCGAACCAGGAATGGACGATTTCATGACCGAGAGAATAGGGTTGGGTATATCCGCGCCGAATGACCCCTTCACCTAAGAGGGTGAACGAGGGGAGCCCAAGTCCGCTTGGAAAAAAGTTTTCCACGACGGCAAATTTTGTAAACGGGTAAGGACCCAAGAGATCGGTATACATGTGAAGGTAGTCGATGGTGGCTTCTATATATTGCGGGGCCAAGTGCGCGTCTTCTGGAAAGAGATACGTGACAAGTTGAATGCCTTTCCATTCCTGCTTGTGCACCACAAAATGATTGGCAGCCAACGTCAGCGCTTCACTCGGCAGGTTCACTCTCCATTGGGTGGTTCGGCGTTCGTCAGTCACGGCATTGGCAACTTCCCGGCCTTGGGTGATCGCTTCCCAGTCTGCAGGGAGGCTGAGGGTGAGATCATACGTCGAGAGGGTCTGTTCCCATGTGGGATGCCAGAATGTTTCATACGTCAAATACACGCCGTTGGGTCCAATATGTCCGTTGGTGTCATCCGGTTTGACGAAGCGAAGTCCACCTGAGGCTTTTGGAGTATCATCAATTTGCCCGTGGTACGTCAGTGTGAGGACTGCTGGTTGGTCCGGACCGTCAAGGGGAGGTAAGGGAATTTCAATAACCCGACGCGTTGACGGCGGCCGAGGCGTGGGTTCTGAGGGATGAGGGATTGGAAGCCATGTGCCGTTGAATTCGACCCGATCGATTGTGAGCTCAGGATGCAGGATGAATGAGACGGATGAGTTGGCGCGATGGGATGGCGGAAGATGAACAGTGTCCGATCCGGTAATGGCATGGGTGTCAGGGTTCAGTTCAATATGTAATTCATGGTGAATAGGCGTCAGTGTCTTGGCTTGAAGTGGATTCGCCATCGCCAGGCACAGCAATGCCAATCCCAGGACCAATGATGGGAGTTGTATTGCTGGAGAAAAGATTGGGTGACTGAAACTCACAAGATAATTTCCTTGCTTAATTTCCGAATACAGTTTCTTTCTCCGGCAGAATGATTGGGGAGGAAGAAGGCTGTGCTGTTTTAGGCAAGTGGGGTTTCCGTTGGGAGTAAGGCCTCGACAAATGCTGAAGCGTTAAAATTCTGGAGGTCCGCTTCCCCTTCTCCCACGCCTATCAGGCGAATGGGAAGATTGAGTTCGTCGACGATCGCCACAACCACTCCGCCTTTGGAGGTTCCATCCAGTTTGGTCAAGGCTAAACCGGTGACGCCGAGTGACTCATGAAATTGTCGGGCTTGTGCAATGGCATTCTGCCCCAGCGTGCCATCCAGGACGAGGAGGGTTTCGTGTGGGGCGTCGGGCATTTCCCGCGCAATGATTCGTTTGATCTTTTTCAATTCATCCATTAAATTGATTTTGGTGTGCAGCCGTCCGGCGGTATCGATGAGGACTACGTCCACATTTCGAGCTTTCGCCGCGACCATGCCATCAAATACTACGGCGGCAGGATCGGAGCCCTGCTTCTGCTTGATCACCTCGATGCCTGTGCGCTTTCCCCAAATATCCAATTGTTCAATCGCCGCTGCCCGGAAGGTATCGCCAGCGACAAAGAGTGTGTGTAACCCTTGTTGCTTCAACCGATGCCCGAGTTTGGCAATGGTCGTGGTTTTGCCGACCCCGTTGATGCCGATGATCAGGACCACAAATGGACGAGGGCCGCGTCGAATGATTTGTTCCAGCGGTTCGGTCTCGCCCTTACGAAGAATGTCCATGAGGAGAGTCTGGAGGACTGTTGTCGGATCCGTCCCACTGAAGACCCGTGTTTTATCTTTCAGCATCTCAAGAAATCGCTCGACAGTGTGTATGCCGACATCGGCTTCCAGGAGACTGATTTCGACATCTTCCAGGGCGACGGGATCCAGGTGCCCCCGCCCCAGGCGACGCAATGACTTTTGCACGGTCTGGCGTGTTTTTGCTAATCCGCTCTGAAGACGTTCAACCCATTTCATCGTTGATTTTCCCGAATATCAGGGCAAAAAAAATTGATCTATGGCTTTCGTTAGGCGAGAAGACGGGGAACAGGCGAAAGACGACGGAAAATTGTGTGCTCTTTTCGCCTCATCCGTTTGGCTTCCCGTTCAGTTGTTTCATGGTCATACCCCAGCAGGTGAAGGGTACCATGGATGAGTAAACGTAGGATTTCTTCATCGGCGGTGTTGTCAAATCGTGAAGCTTGAGCCAGGGCCACGGGAACACAAATCACGACATCTCCCACGAATGCCAGTGACGACTGTAAGGCATCCTGCATGGGGAAGGCCAGCACATCGGTCGCATAGTCCCGCTGCCGGTACGTCCCGTTGAGTGTCTGCATGCGAGTCTTGCCGACGAAGGTGAGGCTCAGATTGACCGAAGGAAACCCTGCCTGTTCTAACACGGCTTGGGTCAGTCGGCACACAGTTCTGGAGCGAACGGATACTCGCCGGAGGTGAGAACGAAGCCACACAGCCATCGGATTTTACCGCGTTGGCCCATGGCCGTTGGTATCCGACTTGGAACGATTTCTCTGAGATGCAGTCGAAAGGCCGGTAGATATTTTGTGGGGGCTGTTGTTGGGCAGTTGGTGTTCAAACCGATCGTACGCTTTGATAATTTCTTTGACCAACCGATGTCGGACAACATCTTGTTCGGAAAAATACACAAATTGTATTCCTTCGATATTGACGAGAATGTCGGCAATCTGGGCCAATCCGGATTTCTGTGAATCGGGGAGATCGATTTGGGTGATATCCCCGGTCACAATGGCCTTGGAATTAAGTCCGAGCCTGGTCAAAAACATTTTCATTTGTTCGGTGGTGGCGTTTTGGGCTTCATCCAGGATGACAAAGGCATCGTCGAGCGTTCGTCCCCGCATGAACGCCAGGGGAGCGATTTCAATTTCACCACGTTCGAGGAGCCGATTGGCCCGATCAATGTCCATCATGTTGTACAACGCATCGTACAGGGGACGTAAATAGGGGTGCACTTTGGCAAAGAGGTCTCCAGGGAGAAAGCCGAGATGTTCCCCTGCTTCCACGGCTGGCCGTGCGAGGATGATGCGACTGACCTGTTTGTGCGTGAGCGCTGCCAAAGCCATGGCCATGGCCAAATAGGTTTTCCCTGTCCCGGCCGGTCCAATGGCTATGACGAGATCTGACTGATTGATGGCTTCGAGATAGGCCTGCTGATTGGGAGTTTTCGGATTGACGGTTCCTTTTTTTGTCGGAAGCGCGCTTGCCGAAACGGTATAGGGTTTGAGTGGAGTATCACGTTTTTCTTCTGTCGCCAGAATAGCTCGTGAAATATCGTCAGGTTTCAGTTCGTAATAGGTTCGGGTCCAATCGGCTAATTCCCGTAAAATGTGTTCGGCCCGCAGAACTGACTCTGGTTGACCATGAAGGGTGATCTCATCGCCACGGGCCGCCATTCGGACCTGGAGTTCCCCTTCGATCATTTTGAGGTGCAGATCGTGCGGGCCGAAAAGATTGGCTAAATCGACCCCTTCTCGTAGTTTAAATTTTCGCACGTAGGATTCGATTCACCTCCTGTTAGTCCTAATCGGGTTCATAAGTGATTCTAGCAAAGGTTTCAGGTTGGCTCAAGGAACGAAATGGGGGATTACCGTCTCTTTTGGCAGGTCGAACAATAAAATGAGCTGCGCTCACTTTGCATGCGCGTGATAAGGGTTGGACATCCGTGCGAACATGGCAATCCTGCCTTCTGGTATACCTGATGCACTTCCTGAAAGTGTCCCCGTGATCCATCGGGAGCACGAAAGTCTCTGATGGAAGAGCCTCCAGCAAGAATGGCCTCCTGTAATACGGTGTGCATGGTGTCATAGAGCCGTTGACAGGTTGAGACGCCCAGCCGATAGCCGTGAGCCTGGGGGTGCACTCTGGCCCGAAACAGGATTTCATTGGCGTAAATGTTTCCAATCCCCGCGAGCCGATGTTGATCGAGAAGAAAGGGTTTCAGGCGGCCTCGACAGCTTTGAATGAGTTTAATGAAGGGTTGTGCACCTATATCCATGGCGTCAGAGCCGAATCGGCGTTGCATGAAGGCTTCCAAATCCGGTGGGGTGAACAGCCAGAGCCGGCCAAATCGTCGGGGATTCCAGTAATGCAACTCAGTGGGCCGAACTCCGGAAATCTCGATGCGGCAATGGATGTGTTGAGGGGTTGAGGCCAAGGCTTGATGGAAAAACCAAAGTCCGGTCATTCCCTGCTCTGAAAGCAGATACCGGGTTTCGTTGGCTCGATGGCAGGTAAAGATTATACATTTGCCTTTCCGGGCAATATTGGTGATCGTGGAGCGCTGAAACCAGGGGATGAGGTCATGCCCTATGCGCACAATATCCGAACGGTGAATGGTGAGCGTTTCAATGGTCCCACCCAGGACATGCCGGTTCAGATGGTTGAGGATGACTTCGACTTCAGGGAGTTCGGGCATAGAAGGTGACGCGGGGAAAATAGAAAGGGTTGAGCGCGCGTGGGTCAGTTCTTCCTTATGGTTTGGAAGGTTGTATCAGATTAGAAGTAGAACTGGGTATCGTCATGTTCATTTTTTGGTGAGGTATCTATTTGGTCGAGCCAATACATTCCGGCTCAAGTGTGATCAAATGGGATTAAGCCAAGCTCTGAAAGGGAAGCCTGGCCTGTGAAGAGGATCTGAAGTGTTTGGTTGCGGGATCTCTGGGAAGAAGCCTATACTTTGAACGAGACTTGCTCAATAGCGTGGATAAGGAAGAAGCATGACACAATTAAGCATCAAGCAGGTTGAAAAACGGTTAGGGGAAGTGACGTGTCCTATTTGCAAGGCCAACCGTTTTGGAATCGACTCCAGGACGGCAACGGAAGACGGGGAATGGAAAGCGATTTGTATCGGGTGTCATTATATGTTTCCCGTCCATACCGATATGGAGTTTTATGTACAAACACAGCCGGATATTCCCTATCATCTTAAAGAAATTCCCTGTCCGTCTTGTCGGCATCGCGGGGTGTCCCTGGATTTGAGAGCGGTGCTCTCGGTTCGTGAATCGGTCTATTTTGTGACTTGTCCCGGTTGTCAACACAAATTCCCTGAGCGGTCACATTTGGAATCGTTTGAGTAATCATCGTAGAGGAGATTGTCATCATGGATCACAAAAATACATCTGAAGAACCCAACGATTCTGAAGGAGCCGAGGCTAAAGATCCCAAGGCCGACATTCCCAAAAAAATCAAAAAAGAATTGTCTGTTGTCTCTCTCCCGCATGATAATGATGTGATGGCTCAAGAAATGGCGGATATGTTTGACGAAGATCGAGTCACGCATAAACATGGGAATGCCGAGCCCGAAAAAGATTAGTGAAAAGACCAATCAGACGTTCCTACCTTCTTTAAATTTCTTATACCTATTCCCTCATATCGTGGTTTCATTTTTAACGTTCTCTTTATAGAGAGTTTCTATGCTTGGGTTAGCCTTGGACCCTTCCATGATGTGACTTTTCCCTCTGTCATTGTTCAGTCGTTCATTTATGGCTTATTGATCTAAGTTCATGAATTAATTATGTATTTATATTGAATAGGTCATTCATAATTGGAGGGCTAGTTCTCAATAAGCGTGGCTGTTTCTTCCACCTTAAGGTAACTAAAAAATAGAACGAGATTTTGACTCTTTTACAAAAAAATCACCTA
>JBGSSO010000375.1:0-32252 GCA_041737015.1 Nitrospirales bacterium | reverse complement strand
ATGGGCATGCCCCAGACGGGCTTTGGTGGACCATTTTTTTGCTAGGGCAGATGCAAGTGGGCACGATCTTGTTTGGCCGGCGGGAGGAGACCAACTTGTTCAAAAAGATTGGCTCGCTGGATAAGGGCTAGGGTGTCGGTGGGATCGGTGTGAAGGCGTTCCGATAAGGCCCATATGGCGTCATACCAGAGACCAGCATCAAGTAGTGGTTCAGTAGGAATCGCATTAATGGATGGGAGATTGGCAAGGGTTGCTACATTGGCCGGAGGCGAGACCCGCATGATCCATCCACTGGTTGTATGGCTTTCTCCTGGATTCAGACCCTGAAGAATAATTTTCCATTGATAGGTCGTATTGAGTTGAAGCCTGATCCCATAATCCTTCAGGTCTATTTTATGAATGCCAGGTTGAATAGGAGGGAGCATGCGGACGTCCAGAAGGCTTTGGGTATTGCTTTCATCCGTAATCATGACATCGACGGCTTGGGAGGTGGGGTAGGCAATGAACCAAAAGAGGGCAGGTTGTTCGAACATGGTCAATCCAATATGGTCAGGAGATAGAACGGAAAGGTAAAACGGTTCTTGTCCTGGTTGGGACTCATTCACCACGACCCGAATGGCCGGAGAGGGCAAGTTGGGAGCATGGTAGGACAGGGCGTTCTCCATGCTTGGGGGTTTCGTGGCTAGTGGTGCAGAAGCCCCGCTGTCTTCCAGGTGAGTTGGGGGTGAGATTACTGCAGGTATTGTGGCGGTTATCGGACCTTCCTCTTCCTGAACCATGGGGGGGAGGGCAGCAGCAGGAGTTGGAGTTGTGGCGATTTTTGGGGGATCAGGCGGAGCGTTTGTCGATCCTCTGGCTTCCAGGCGAATCCCTCCTGGGAGCAAAAGTTCAATCAGGAATTCATCATTTTTTTGAGGACGAGTGAGGGCCATGGCCGAAAATAGTTCGTATTGTTCGTGCGTGAGAGATTCTGCCCGAATGGTGACGGTGGGTGTGTCCTCTTCCGGAGTGAGGCGTAATTCCGAAGTTCCGAATTGTTCAATGTAATATTTTCCTGGACCTAATTTGACGGATGTGCCGTCTGGGGCAGAAAAATGGAGTGCGCGACTCAAGACAATATTGGGAGGCGCTGCCCAAAGGTGATTGGGATACAGCCCAAAAAGACACCACACCAAGCAATACATGGCCAGAGTGAATCTCTTCATGGTCGGACCTGTAAGCGATAAAGGTAGGTTTTCAAGGCTCTACCTTACGGGAACGTAAAAAGGTTGTGCAATCCGAAACATGCGGGAATTCACTTGGAATGAGGATGTGACAGTGGAATTCTTGAGATCAGCGGCAAAAAACGGAAAGCTAGCAATCCTATATGAATTGAACAAGACTTTTGGCTATTGGCCGCGACATGGTTGCCTCGGACTATATCGTTTACGCCAAAAATACTTCTTTGGGGAGTCGGCCTTAGTCAATCATGGATAATCGTCAGGTCTGTAGGGCTGCTTCCAGAACAGAGCAAAACTAGATGGGCAATGTGGTCAATGGATGTTTCGCATCGTTTAGGATAAACGAAAATTTTTCCAAGACTCCGAGGAAAGATTTTCCGGAGAGGGTGGTAGATTTTATGATGAGGGGGTGTTTGCAGAATGCCACCCAGATTGAAGGCTCAAAACTTGTTACCCGAAAACCAGTCCATGGGGGGTGGCTGGATACATCACTTACGAAGAAGATTGAGCGAGTTTTGTTATAGGGGAGAGTCCCTATTTCTTGAGATTTTTCCTCTCCGTGGTCGGCTCGTTTGATTCCGGACCGGAGATGGATGAACGTCGACGGGATTGTTGCTTTTCTTCAGGAATGGGTATTCGAGGTTCCCATTCCTCGACCAATCCTGCCGTTCCGCGTTGGCCCCAAGTGGACATGTTGATAGTGGAATTCTTTCTTAGACCGGTGACCATGCGTACTTTCTCCAGCTTGTAAAAGGTGAATAGGCCAAATAGGCGTCTGCTAAATGACTCTTCCTGTGGGATTTTCCCTTCAAAATGCGCCTATAAACAGACCATTTTAAAGAAAATCCCATTTTTTAAAATAAGCGAGCAATTTAGATGCCAGATCATGTCTTCGTCAATATATCATTAGACCTAATAGGGATTTGAGTATTGTGAGAAGCATGGGAGATAGCGATGATTCGAAATGGAGTACGCAAAGGCTGGATAAGGAACCTCTTTTCTTGGATTAATGAGGGTACCTGAATAGGCATGGTGGAAAGTCAGAAGGAAGGGGTAGGGAAAGGGTAATGGTTAAATTTGGTTCCGGTGATTTTGGTGAAGAAGTCACGTTACTTTGAACAGCTTTGCAAAAAAACTGGGAAGTTCATTCAGAATCTTTCCTGGGGAAATGGGTTTTGGCCAAAATTCAGAGGCACCAGCTTCTAAGGCAAGTTTGCGGGTTGTGCTATCGGATTGCACACTCATGAGAATAATCGGGGTTAGCTGAAAATTCTCCTGTGCTCGAAGTCGTTCACAGACTTGGAATCCATCAAGCCCAGGCATTTTCACATCCATAAATATCAAGTCGGGTTGAACGCGTTTCGCGTATTCAAGGCCCCTCTCGCCATCTTCTGCACAGACAACCTGATAGCCAACTCGTTCTAAGATATCCCCGAGGATCATCAAATTATCCGGGGAATCATCAATGAGCAGTAGGGTAACGGAATCGTTACCGGATATCTTTTCTAATGTCTGTGGTGAAGATAACATCATGTTCATCATGCATCCCTCCATTCCTCGTCGTATTGCCTCATCCATTTGTGTTACCCATGTATTTCGCAAGGAGAATGCCATATTGCTTAGACATGGTAACGTATTGAAATAGAGGTGTTTTTAGCCAATCTGTCTCATGGGATCGGGTGTCGTGAGGTGTGTCATGAGACATACCGGATGGGACAGGAAATGTGTTTGAGACAATAAAGAAATTGCGACCGCGAGGAGAGACTCGTTCACAAATGGGTGCTATCCGTCTGTTCAGATGAATTACTACAGCATATGATCGGGAGATATCCTAGTCAAAAATCAGAGACTTTCATTGGAGTGAATTTCCCAAAAAATACTAAAAATTGAGGAGGGTTTTCTGAACGTTCATGGTAGGCTACCTGAAATCTCTTCAGCAATTGGTTAAAGGCGGCCATGCCCGCTACTGTCGAAAGAGATATGGAAAAACTTCAAAATACAATAAGTCAAAAAATTCAATTGGTGAGTATTGTTATTCCCGTATACAACGAGCGGAAAACGATTGAGACGATTATATGCCGTGTGCAAAAGGTGGAAATTCTAAAAGAATTGATCATTGTGGATGATGGGTCCACAGATGGAACTCGGGAATGGCTCTACGAGCAGTTCGGTCAGGGGACTACAGAGGACGAAGAAAGCCAGAAAGTAATTTGTGAATCACGTGCTGATTGTTCTCAAGTCCGGGTGTTGACTCACCAATACAATCAAGGGAAGGGCGCAGCCCTGAAAACGGGATTTCTGCATACGAGAGGGAGCATTGTCATCGTGCAGGACGCCGATTTGGAATATAGTCCGGATGATTATCATCGGCTGTTGGAGCCGGTGATAACAGGTCGGGCCGATGTCGTCTACGGGTCCCGGTTTTTGGGGGGATGGAAAGGGAATTGGCCACCGGTCTCCTATCTGGGTAACAAGATTTTCACTGCGTTAACCAATGCTGCGACGGGTTTATCATTGACGGATGTATGGACCGGTTACAAAGTGTTTAAACAGGAAGTCTTGAGCGATATCTCGCTCGAAGAATCAGGGTTTGAATTGGAGCTGGAGCTCACGCTGAAAGTGGCTCAGAAGAATTGGCGCATGACAGAGGTGCCGATTTCTTATTTACCGAGAAGTAAAGCGGAGGGGAAAAAAATTGGTTGGAGAGATGGTATTCAGTCCATCAAAACTCTGTTTCGATATTCCCACACCTCATAACTCGTCGGGTTGCTTTTCTTGTTAACCACACATTCCGCCTGCGTCAGAATTTTTGAGCGTCGCCACATTCTTATTGCGGGAGAACTTAAGAGACAACCCACGAAGTGCGTCATTTGATCGTGATGGGGCTCATCCCATGGGAGGTAAATGATCAAAGTAATGAAACGTGACGGTGACTAAATGTTTTCTGAACCGGGGGTGTAGGTTTGGTAGGAGGGAAGGCGTTAGGCGGTACCCGGTGATCCCGACGGAGAATCCCTCGCTCAACGACCCCTCTTTGACCATCGCTGTCTGTTTTGCTGGAGGAGAGTCCGATGTGTCTCTCGCCGGTTTCTGAGTGAAGACGGGGCCTCTCAAACGAGCACAAGGTGAAAGGCATATCGTCAATATCAAATGTTTGGGGAAGTGGGTTCTAGGTCTGTTCATGGCTGCATTTATTTGGGTTTCGCACAAGAAAATCTACAAAGTTTCTGATCCGGGCAGGTGGGGCGACTTGCGACAATTCCAAGCATTGTCTTGTCATATTCAGGTTCTTGTCTTTATTCAACCTTTCTGAGGTTTCGACTCATGGAATTGTTCAACGGGTTTACGCTGGGCCGGGGGAGATAGCCTATTCCCCCGGCGTAAGACAATTCTTGTCATAGATGGATCATGAAAGTCATATAGGCCAAAAGTCTTGTCAGCCCTGTTCTAATTGACTCCCCCCCCGTTTAATGTACATTTACAGGTTTGGGAACTCCCGCTGCCCGTGCAGGTGATTTTTCCGCAACTGGCCTTAATCAGATCTTTCATGTAATTACAATCGTTAGTCCCACTGCAGTTGCACCGACCGGTGTTGGGACTGCACTTAAATCCAGTAGGTTCCGCCGTTGGTGGAGCAATGGTCCCTGGAGGAGCCGCGACGCCCTTTCCGGTGCGTGGGATTAACCCCCCAATTCCTCTATCGGTGACGCCATCAGAAGGAGATTCTGTTGTTAAATTCTCTTGACTTGACGTGTCAGGAGCGGATGGGGCATCCGCCGCATTCGCGAGCGGAGAGATTCCGAAAATAATACCCATTGTTGCACAAACCAGAACCAGGTGTTGAATACGTTGTCTCATGTTTTTCATGGCAGGATCTTTCTTTTTGAGTTTTGTGATGGGTAAATCATGGGATTGTTATCTGATGGCTGTGCAGGTACAGGTTTGTGAGGACCCTGGGCAGTTAAGGGTCCCGCTACAGACTATGGAATTCATGAGCTTGCAGTCTCCTGTCTTAGACTTGCGGCAACTACAGGTTTTGGATTTTGCATCACACGAAAATCCAACTGGTTCCATCACCCCTTCGGTCTTTCCTACAGTTCCTCCGCCAAAGGGCATCCGGCTGATACCCCGTTCCTGCACCTCTCCGGCGTCGGCCGACTGCCCTTTCTCTTCTTGCACCGTCGGCGATGAGGCCGCTGGTTCGTTGGCCAAAACAAAAGCTGCCGATCCGAACCCGATCGCAAAAGCAAGAATCGTGGAATGAATCAATCCGACGAATGTATTCTGTCTTTTCATAATTCCCTCCTGTGATGTGGTGAATGAATCGTTGTGCACCTATCCTCACTATTGTCTCGGGACAGTTTCGTTCTTCTAGCTTCGCTCAACCCTACTGGGATTTCGTTTTGCCCGATTACTTAACTCCTTCAGACGGCACAGGGGAGGATTCAGTGGGAATCTCAGTTGAAGGCTCACTGGTTTGGTCGCCTTCGATGCCGCGCCGCATGATCGGCGCCTTTGCCCCAGTCTTTGGGAACCGAGACGTCTTCGGTGGAGTTTTGGTTGGTTCACTTTGAAGTACACTGCCCTGAACCCCCTTCACACCCCCCAGGGGATTCGTGGTCTTTCCTTCGATTTGTTCACAGTCCTTCCCTCCTTGGTCGTTTTTGGTGCAGCACATATAGTCTCCACTGGGGATACACTCGACCCACTGCCCGGGTTTGTTCAAGCAATGGAAGGCTCCATCAGGAACACCACCTTTGCACTTCTCGGAATTTTGTATGGCTTGAAGCGCCTGCCCTTGAACCGGGGACAGGACAAGCACTCCCCAAACCAGCAGCACCCCAACACTCATTTGCCGAATTCTTTGCTTCATGTTTTTCATAATTGTCCTCCTGGTCATTGAAGATTGAGCGTAACCCGCTTTGTTTTGTTGATTGTTAGTCACATCAAACCCGCTGGCGGTGTCCCCCTTTCTCCACACGATGGTCGATAGACTGACGTGTTTTCCTCCCCACCCATTTTTTATGGATGAGGGAACTTCGATTTCTTCTATGGTCTTTCACTCCGTGACGCTCCTGGAGCAACGTGTGGGTGGGCCTCCTCAGGAAATTCCACAGATTCAATTTCCTCTCCGTAACGGCCTGCATGTGCCGCTCTGACTCTTGGCCGAACATGTGCTCGGACCAATTGGCGATAACACCTGACAATCGGTCTGGTTGGTGCAGGTGCATTGCGTTACAACAGTGGGCACTTGAAACCCACACAAACTGGAAGGCAAGTGGGGGAGGCGTGCTTCGAAATAGTGGTGTGCGTTGGCAGTTCTGGCTTCCCGCCGGGTAGCCGCCAGGGGAAAGGCCAGTCAATACCTGGCGGTCGGTTCTGGTTGCGCAGCGACATTGAGTCACCATGTGGGTAATCTGCTGACACAGGTGAGGAGGTAGCCCTCCGCCTGCTTACCTCGACTGCTTTTCTCCCTCATGCTCTTTCAGCCAGGACTCCGTCAGCCATGCTGGAATCGGCGTCTCCTCGCCGCCTTCATCTTCGCCTTCAATTCCACGGCTGAGCACCGCTCCTTGGTTCAAGCTTTTGAGCCCACCTGATATCGCCGCAGACCCGGCTGGTCTTCGACAAGTTTGGACTTGATTCGTCGAGCTAACCGTGCAGCACTTCATCTGGCCACCGTCGCACACCAAAACGTGTAAATATGAATGGCCCTTGATAATATCCTGCTCCGCTTGGCGCACGCATGATGATCCGAAATTAGTGTTGAGATCCTCCGTTGTGCACCCGAAGACTTTGGCCTTGGGTTTGGCCTGGGCGTTGAGCGGCAGGCCGAATACCCAGAGAACGATACCGAGTGTAAAAATCGCCATTGTGTGTGTGTGTCGCATAGTAACCTCCTGTGTGAAGTAATTGTGTGGTGCTCTTGCTGATTCTGTACTCAGGATGAAATGCTTCATGCCTGGTCATGGTTTAATGGCCGCCCTCGCGATCAGCTCCTTGAGCCCATTCAGATCTATCGACTCCGGGACAAGCTTCGGTGCTGATGATGACCCGAGGTTTGTCGGAAATGCTGACACGATGCATTCTGAATCTCGTGCAAAGGCCAGCGTCATTTTCCTTCCTTCTCCGAAGATGCAGGCAGGTCGCCCTCGATCCCGCGTCGCATGATCGGGGCTTTCTGCTTTTGAAAAATCGACGGATTCTTTGTGCTGGGTGGTGTTCCTTGATCGAGTACAGCGGCGCGGGGACCCAACAGGTTCTTGAGCTTGCCGCTGACCCCGCTGTTTGTTGGGTTCGTCCCCTTCGTGCAGTCGTAGGTTCCGTCGCCATTCGGGGGGCAGCACATCCAGTCGCCGCAGGTACCATCAGAGTACTTGGGTCGTATGAGTAAGTCGTTGGTTCCGGGACAACTATGTCCCTGCCCATCTCCTGAAGTCTGATTACACATATCTCTAATAATGGGCAGGGCCTCTGCCGGCGCTGAGAGTGTCAGTAAGCCGATTACGGCAACCAATCGAATAAGATTTGTCTGCATCATATTCATAAATCCTCCTTGCTCAATACGAACGTCTTCTGCCTTGATCCATCGATTACGGCTTAGTCTCCACTGTCGGGTCAAAGGGGCTCGGTTGAACTATAGTCGGCTCTCTCTCAGTATCGCTCTCGAGGCCGCGACTCATGATGGCTATGTTTGCACTGCTCAGAGCTCCTGTGGTTGCCGTAACAGGTGTTCCGAGCTGGCAGGTGAACTCACGCGATGCACCTGAGGGGAATGGACCAGCGAACTGGGCGAGGTTGCTCACAAACGGGAGCTGAGTCACCTGGGAGGAGCCGTTTGCCATGGTCGTTCGCATGGTGAATCCTACGATCTGAGGCGGCCCGAATTGCGTGCTGGCCTGATTGGGATCGAGTTGGCATATGATTCCCTGCGCCTGACCTCCGTCGCACATGGCACCTTCCTCGATGCCCACCACGTTGAGTGGGCCAAAATACGGCGTGTTCGGGTGGCTGCAGCCCATGACCAGCTTTCCGCGCGCGGGGGTACCGCTCCAGCGGACGCGGGTGTTGCCTGACAGGGAGGCATCATTCTTCCCCATCGTTTGCAGAATCCAATCCCGAACCACAAAGACATCCGTGAAAACGGCTTCACCCGACGGTGTCATGCAGTCCGAGACGCTGCCTTGCGAGGCGACACCGCGCACAATGGCGCGGCCGTTCTCGACCGTCACGAATCCTGACCCGCTGTCGCCTGGACAGAGGGAAGCGCCAGCTGTATTGGCAGGCACAAAGATCTTCCTGGGGGAATCGATTGCGGAAATAGGACCACGGAAGATGGCAACCTGCCCTTGAGGTACCGGCGTTCCGTCATGCCTGACATACGAGGCCACAGTTCCCACGAGGCCAGGATTACGCGGAAATCTTGGCAACCCGACCGTCTGGAGAACGAAGTTGACAGAGAATGGCTGCGCCAACTTGATCAACGCTATGTCGTTGGCCTGATCCGGGCTGGGGGCATAGTTCGGATGGATGAACACACCGCGGTTGTTCGCAGGCCCGGCATTTTGGTCGCGTGAGCGTGTTTCTGTTTGCACGTTGCCGTTCGAGTCGGTCCGGGTATAGGTGAGTTGGCCAAACCCGATATTGGGCGTCACGCAATGGGCAGCGGTCAGGGCCCATTGCGGATCGATCAGCACAGCGCCGCAACCATTCATCCGCACGACCCAGGGATATTTGTAGTTGGGCTCATTTGTGCCGCCCACGACAGGCAATGGTCCTCCGGTTCCCGTAGCAGGGGCGGCCTGCGGAATGAGTATCGTCCCTTTCGAGGTCGAAGGCGCCACCGGAAGAGGTGCTTTTTGTGCAGGTGTAAAGGTTCCCGGTTTTGTCCGATGGTCACGGATCACGCCGCGCTCAATGATGGAATCCTCGGAAGGAGGCGGTGGGCTAGGTGGTTCCTCACCTACGGCAAACGATACTCCGCCAAGTCCGATCGCAAAAGCCAGAACCGTGGAATGGATAACGCCGACGTATGTATCCTGTCTGCTCATAACGTCCTCCTGCGATGTGGTAAATACATTATCTCTCTCTTGGGCCGAATATTATTTGGTTTCACTGGACTGATTGGTCTCCTCAGGCTGTTTCGGTGCGGGCTCGCCGGTTTGCTCACTCTCAAGGCCTCTCCGCCTGATCGGCGCATTTGGCTTTTGAATTGGTGAAGCTTTTGGTGCAGGATTGGTTGGTGCAACCTCAAGATTGCCACCCGAGAATCCTCCTGTTTCGCCCCGAGGTATTCTCGCTGCTGGCTGGCAGATCACCATTTTGTCAGTGCAACGGTCTTTGCACTGTTGCACTTGATTGCCAACATCTATGATCGTTTTTTCGCAATTCTTTTGGCACACCTTGTGGTCGTTGTTACACTGCTTCTCGGTTTTTCCGGTTGGACCGGTCTTGGGGGGGGCGGCGTTTGCTGGTGGAGCGGCCAGTCCTACGACTCCAAAAACCACCACCAGTCCCAGGATCCAGCCGGGGAATGATTTCCTGATATTCCGTCCGTTGATTGGCGTGACAACCTTCATAGTCTGTATTCCTCTTTCATGAAACCGTTTAGGGATTGGGATAAGAAGCAGGTTCAAATTTTTTCATCATCTTTGCCGATTATTACTTTGTTGTTTCACTCGACTGATGGGTCTCCTCAGGCCGTTCTGGTGCGGGCTCGCCGGGTTGTTCACTTTCAAGGCCTCGTCGCATGATTGGCGATTTGGCTCCCGTTTTGGGAAAACGTGAGGTATTCGGGGAAGGATTCAGTGTCGGATTTTTCAGTACACCCCCAGGGAACCTTTTTACACCGCCGGTGGAAGTAGATGCCGTATCCTCGATTTGTTCGCAGTCCTTCCCCCCGTTAGGCGGCTCTACGCAACACATGTAGTCCCCACTACCAGTACATTCGACCCAATGCCCGGGTTTGTCAGGACAAGTGGCGACCCCAATGGTTACGGGCCCTTGGCACTTATCGCCGTTCTTTATGGGCACTGCCTGTGCGGGATCCCAGTGGAAAACGAGAACTCCCAAACACAGCGCCCCTCCAATACTCATTTTCTGAATTCTTTGTGTCAGATTGGTCATGATGTCCCTCCGTGATTTAAGGATTTATTATGAAAGAAATTTATTTGGTTCTATGATGGTGAGTCGAACCAAATTCGTGAGCGGTTCATCCGTTCTGCCATCGCTCAAATGGCTAGTTCTCTTTTTAACCTATTTTGTTTTTGCTGTTCGGCTTTGCCAGGGTCCTTTTGTCCGGTTGTTTGCAAGGAATCTCTATTGCCTCCGTAAGGGGGTACATTGGCAGCTCTGACTTCCGACCGGGCACGATCCCGGGCAAATGGATGACAACACCTGACAATCTGCGTCGTTGCTGCATGAACATTTTGTCATAGTGAAGGGAACCTGATATCCGCAAAGATTTTGTGGCAGTGGGGGAGGGGTGCCCCGGAACAAAGGAGTGCACTGACAGGTCTGGCTTCCGATCGGACACGAGCCGGGACAGAGGTTCGACAGCACCTGGCAGTCGGCATTATTGGAGCATTGGCATTGTGTCATCATGTGGGTTTCCTGATGACATAAATTAGCCGGAAGATTTCCGCCAGGCTGGTTTGGTGGGGGCTGGACCTTCGTTCCTCGCGGCATTTTCTGCATGGTGCCTTTGGTCAGTCCCCGCTCCTGGACCTCACCGGCGTCAGCCGGTCGCTCTTTGTCTTCTTGCACAATCGGGGATGAAGCCGGCGGTTCGGCAGCCGAAAACGACGCGCCACTGGTTAAGAGTGTAGTGAACACTCCGACCGTCACGACCATGCTCCATGATTGAATGCCTATAAGCTGACCCATCGTTATCCTCCTAAAGAGACTGGTTAGGGATCTGATCACCTTATCCACCGATGATGCGCCCGTCTTTTTCTGACGACCTGACAATTTCCGCGTTTCGTGCCCCTGTGGATGGCTCACATCTTTTCCTGGCGGACCTGCCTGATAAGGTTTTTCAGATCCTTCAAGTCCAGGGCACCTGGGACGAGTTCGGTGCCGATAATGAATCCTGGTGTGCCGTTGATGCCCAACTCTCTGGCGAGCGCTCGATTGCGTTCGATGGTGGTGTGAATCGATGGAGACTCCATGTCTCTTTGAAGTTTTTCCGCATCCAATCCGACTGCGGTTGCCATCGCCAAGAGGTTTTCTTGCGTCAATTCTTCTTCTGAGGCCAAAAGGGCTTCATGAAAGGCTAAATGTTTGCCCTGGACATTTGAGGCTAAGGCCGCACGGGCAGCGACCACTGAAGCTTCTCCAAGGATGGGGTAGTCTTTGTATACGACGCGGACGTTGGGATCGTCGTGTTGGAGTTGGGTCACGGTTCCAGCCACGCGTTTACAGTATCCGCACCGGTAGTCGAAGAACTCCACGACTGTGACATCTCCTTCGAGGTTGCCACTGACAGGTGAATTCGGATCGTTCAGCAATTCTGCCTGTTTGGTCGCGATGAGACTGCTGACCCGTTCCCGTTCCTCGGCATCGCGTTGGGCCTGCAAGGTTTGCAGGGTTTGCTCGATGACCTCGGGATGAGCACGAATATACTGTTCCACCAGGTTTTCGACCGCCTTTTGAAAGGCCGGGTCGGACGGTGCGGTGGGAGATTCCGCATGGGTCAAAATGGGTAGAAGTCCAATTACCCCGCTAAGAATAAGGCTAAAAAATTTCATTCGAATGCTCATTGCACGATATGACATATGAATCTCCTAACATATGTAGATGTGGTGGATTTCCTTCTATTGTTTTTTGCACAGAACCGGCATATCTGGTGCAACGACTGTCGAGCTCCCGCATCGAGTTGGATGCGGCCCTGATCCAGCGTCACCTGCCCGTAGGAAGGGGCCACCTCCGAAAGAAGTCCGGTCCTAGCCGATGAGGAGACGGCCTCCTCTTCATTCAAATCGGCATCCATGGTCACTCGACCTTGTTGCATGATCACCCAGCTATCCCGTCGTGTTGGAGTGAAGGCAAATCCTTTCATGTCCCCGATCCCTCGGCTTTGGATCTGTTCCCGCCGGCCTTCCGCGTTTAATCCCTGGCCATCGGGAAGGAGGAGTATCATGTGCACGTGCCCCTGCTTCTTGGTTTCTTCAATGAGAGGCGGATCAGGGGCGGTCAAAGATTCCGTGTGGGTGATTGCCGTGGCATGAAGATTCTGAGCTTTCCCTGTCGAAGTGGAAGTTAGTTGAAGCATCTCTGGTGATGGAACGGTCACCTGATAGGTTCCGGATGGAATGTTCGAAGGCAGACCATCGCTGTTGAGGAACCGGATGGGTTGCTCCAGTAGGAGAACGAGAAATTCCCCGGAAGGTTTCGTCTGAACCGGCGATTGGGAAGATGCCGAAACGGCACAGGCCATGAGCAAAAGACAAAGGGTAAGAGTGACTGATAGGGCCCGACTGTGTCTCATGCTGTTTTTCTTACCCTGTTCTCTACCGCCATGGTCTTACGAACAAACGGAAACCTTTAGGAAGCTCAGTTACTTCATATTTCGAATGATCGTTTCTTCCCTGGAACTTCGTGTTCCAGACACGCAGCAACGGTTTGTCACCGGCTTCGGTTCCGAGCGCTTCAAAAAACAATGTCCTTGACCCGAACCAAGATTGGGCTTCACGAAGGTGAAGGCCTGACAATTTCCATCTCCCGCGCAGCGAGTACGGCAGGATTCTGGACTATCTTCCATGTGCCGGGCATAGTCATTGCCGGGTCGATCGATGTCGTTCTCCGGTTGAAATTGTCCCTGTAGACTCTTGAGGACATTCGAGAGGGATTCCAGGGCCTTTGCTTTCCTTTCCATATACATCTGCATCCTTAATGATTCCTCTTGTCCCTGACTACCCAATCCGTCCCGATACTGTGCGGAAATATTCGGTTGACCCGTTGGAAGCCGTTGGCCCTGTTGTCCGTCGCCAAACCGGACGACTCCCGTGGTTGTGTCGAGTTGATAGTGTCTGCTGACACGGAAGTCTCCCCTGGTCTGGATGCCACTGAGGGAGCCGGTGGCTTCAAGAGCAGTGCCATCAGGCATGAATACCACCACATGATGAAGATCTTCGATATCATCCTCCTGGATTAGATACGCTTCCGGAGTCTTCACACGTTGGTCGTGCGTGGTTCGCGTGGCTTGAAGCGTGACCGCTCCGTGTTCGTGCCAAAGGACCAGGCGGGGCTTATCTTCAGTGATGGGCTCGACCAGATAAATGCCAGGGGAGACGTCAACACTTTGCTCATCAGGGGCATCAAAATGTAGAGATTGCTCCAAGTGAATCAACAGAGGAGTCAGCTTACCGTTTGCCAGCGGCGATGTGTCCGGTTCTTCCGCAGCCCTGGCCGAAAAGGCTGAAAAGGAAAGTAGCGAAAAATTGAGAAGGAAAATGATGATAGTGGTGGCGATGTTGGGGAAAAGGTGAGGAGGGTTTAATTGGGAAACCGGGGGATCACACCCGTGGCGGTAAGGGTTCCAGGGGGTGCATGTATTCGGCTGTTCTCTCTGGGGAGGATGTAATGAACGAGACGATTGGGAGCTCATCTTTGCATTTCTTTCCTGAATCTTATTTCTGGAGGCTCAGGAGAGCCTCACTGTATCGTGGTGTGTCGGAAGGGATGTCCAAAAGGTTCAAAGTCCGTAAGCCGATCGGAAAGAAAGGGGAATTGGAAATTTTCTGAATAGCGGGCAAAAGAAGGTAGCTCGCCAAAAAGGCGGAAGGGTGGGGGAATAATAGAGTTGGTAATTCCGGAGGATCACACCCGTGGCGATACTGCCCGAAGGGAGCGAAGAGCTGGAAGGGAAGTATCGATAATGCCAATAGCATACGAATGAATTCCTTGGACCATAAATCCCTTCACAATGTCGGCTGGAGAAAGGTACTCCGAATCAATAATAACCGCAATAACCCCTGTCATCATTATCCACCCGGCACCACAGACTCAAATCCCAGGGGATGGATGAGAGTGGTGCCGGGCGTTTCCATGAGCGCCGCATGGTCTCCTGCTATTTGACTATCCCGATTCGTACTCTTCCACCTCACGCCTGTCTCTTTTCCGTCGATCACTTGCCAAACGATCGTGTCGGCGGTTGGAGAAGCCTATTATTTGAGGTCCCCGGTACAGCCACAGGTGCCATCACCACAAATTCGACCCACTCGCTCCACCCGGATTGTCTTGGACTTGAGACCTGGGCACTCATTCGCCAAGCCCCCGGTGTGGTGATGCCTCCGGGAGGCACTCCGGCCCCGAACCCCGTGTAGCCTGTTGCTGACTCCGCTTGCGCGGCTCCGAGGGGAAGCGTGGTATGTGCCACCCAATTTCCCGTGGGATCCTTTCGTTCGATCCGCACCATATAGCCGGTCACGCTTTCTGCCGTCTTGATGGGAGTCCCATCGATACCGATATTAGTATCGGCCCATTGGGGGGGCGGTCCCAGTTTGATCGGAACGGTCGTCTGGTTGAGGACCCGTTGCCCGGCAGCCGGTGCGTGAATGATCGGCGACAGCGAAGTACGGTACGGCATCGACGGTTGTGTGGCTCCTTCAAGACGTTGTGCGGATCGCCGATTTGATTTTTTCTCCGCCTTGGCTTGTTCAGCCAACTGGGAATTTTTCTGCGCCACAAGGGTGTTGCGCTCTGCCGGTATTACAGGCACCGACAAAGGCAAACCTCTTTGTCTTCCGCGATCAATATTCTTAAGGATGTATCCGGGATCGTGTTCTGAAAAGGAGTCATTCACATTCGTGACCGTGCACGCGACTTCGGTGAGCCACGGATCGCTTGGGCAAGAAAATGTGGTCACCCACTTTCCGTAGAAATGCGATGGCTGATTAAACGCACCCTGAGGAATCTCAAAGACTTCCTTGGCAGAACCATTCGAAAATGATCCTTGGGTGATCGTTGGAAATTTGATTACCGTATCTTTGGTGTCTTGGCTCATGCAATATCCACGCGCAGAATACTTGGCAGTGGTATTCGTGAACACACCTTTAATGAACTCATTTGCATACATGTAGCATTGAGTTGGTTCAGGGCCAAATTCACCACTGAGGGCAATCTGCGGGACTGCAGCCAAAAGCAATATCGCGATGCCAAGGCCACGAACTACGAGTTGAGACGTTGCCATCATGTCACTCCTTTTCTTTATGGTATCCAAACTATTTCCAACACAAAGGGCTTAGAACCTACTGCGCCATTCTCAGTGCCCCTCTATGAATGATAATTTCACCACCCTGTCAGTCCTGGCTACTTCGCGTTGACATGCTTTAAGAAAAATTCCCTTTCCTCCTTTCCCAGCATATCGAGTCCCCAACTATAGTCATCCTTCTTGGTGACGGGACTGCCTTCGATGCAGGTTGCTTTGTCGGCAACTGAGTACATGAAGCGCAATCGCGGCCCATCCGTGGTGTCCACAGCGCAGACCGTCGAACTTTTGTAAGCAGATTGTTGGCCGTTGATCTCTTTGAAGCAGCGATCCTTTCCCGCAGGGAAGGGAAAGGCTTTCTCCTCCGACACCACACAGTAGACCGTAGCCTGGCGCTTGGGGTTTTCTGCTGCCAGGATGGTATGTGGAAAACAGAAGACGAACCAAAGCGCCAGCACGAGCATCCATCCTCTGACTATACGATTCATCAACATCCCCAATCCTCCTATGTCTATTTTTAAGCCTTGGGAAAAACGTTCTTTACGCAACTTGGGCGACCTCTTGACTATCGCCGGAATCCTCCTGATCCTCCGAGTGCGCCCGCCGTTGGTTTCTGTGAAGGAGGCGATTGCGATGGTTGTTGGAATGCTCCAGGTTGTTGCTGGATTTTTGGGGGTGCCGTCAGGGCAAGTTGGAACGCCACAGGGTCACTCCATGGTCCCTGAGTTGGTTGAGCGATACGCACTCGAACCTGCCAGCGTCCGGTTTGTCCTCGCGTGATTCCCTCAGGGACGGCCATGCCCTTTACCAGTTGATCCATCCCGACAGGGTAACGATTGACATAGGGGGTGGGTTTGTTGGTCGCGGGTGTATCCAGCCAGACGAATTCGATTTCAGCGGACACCCCGTCATCCACCTTTGGCCGATTGGCCTGGACAGAAAACTGTCCTTGGATCACGCGGCTGCCTGCTCCTGGAGCGACTACTGTCGGCTGCCGTAAGATGTCGCCCATCTGCGGACCGGTCATCGCATGTTCCTTCTTGAACCGTGGGAACTCTGGTTCGCTGGGTGTACGGGTGGCGCGCGCGGCTTGGTATTCCTTGTTCAGTGTGATGCGGAGATCTGATGAGTTGAGAGCAGAGGTGGCAGGAATGTTGGATCGATGTTTTTCAAAAAAGTACGTAATCGTTTCCATGTCATTAAGAGATCCCTCTACTGGTGGGAGTCCTGGTCCCAGGCGATGGACGACCAATTGGCAGGGATGCCCGGATGGTTTCCGCCATGGATCCTGGTCGCAGACCATGGTCGACTCTCTGCCGAGGACAAAGCTAGGAGTGTTTGGCGGTTTTACATAGATTTTTTCCCAGCTTGCTTTTGTGGAATAGGTGTATCCGCCCTCACCGGTCAACTCGACGGTGAACTTTGGGCTTACGTTATTAAATTCAGAGGGATGCTTGTCCGAGCCATTTTCAACAAAAACAGTGCAGGATCCAGATGCCTTGTACCGGGCTTCGGCCGGGAGGAAGGTTCCAGAAATAGTCAGAGTCGTGCATTCGGCATATTGTTGAGAAAATTTATCAAACACTCTAGGCCAGCCGATGTCCGCGGGAGCGGCAAAGAAGATGACGCCCAGCAATGCGATGAGTGGAAACCGGAACCCCGTTCTTTTCCGCATGGAAGTCCATCCCCTCTGAAATGGCGTTGGAGTCAGGTGGTATACGAAACTCAGAAATGTTGAGACCTTCATCATAATCCTCCAGGTAAAATCTGACGGTTTAATCTATGGGGTGTTGATGTGGTGTCTGCCTTCATGAGATGCACTCACCCTCGGGATCGATAAGACAACAATCCGTCCCTAGAAATAATTGTTGATCTATAAAAATCTAAAGGATGTTCTGAGCAGGAGACCAATGAGAGAGGAAACCAAAAGAGGACTCGGTGATGAGATCGGCAAGATTCTGGGGTATAGGCGCAAGAAGAACCACTAGATTTCCACTGTCGATTGCCATCCGGTGGATCACACCCGTGACGGTATCGGCACCAGGGAGTGCTCAGACTCTCGGTTGCCATTTTGGGCAGCCGAAATGAACAACACGATTGGGACTTCATTTTTTTACCTCTCTTACTCTTACCCGAACCTCAGGCTTGCAGAATGAGGAGATCCTGACTGTCTGATGGTATGTCGGAAATACTGAAAAAAAGGTTCAATGTCGCTAGGCGGTGGTGAATTCAAGGGAAAAATGAAAAATTCTGAAAGACGGACAAAAAAGGATTCATTGCCATCTAATGCGGAAGGGAGATAAAACAATGGAGTGACTCGCGCAGGAGGATCACACCCGTGGCGGTATTGCCCGAACGGAGCGAAGAGACGGAAGGGAAGGATCGAGAATGCCACTAGCATACGAAAGAATCCCGTGGACCATAAATCCCTTCATAAGGTTGGCTGGAGAAAGGTACTCTGAATCAATAATAACCGCAATGACCCAATTATCCAGGCAATTCTATCGTTGAGCAATCGGGAGGACAGGCCTTCGTCGGTGGGAGTGTTACTTTTTCGCTTCCGTCTCCGATCATGCGAACTGCGAGGTTGATGGGGGTGGAGCGGTGATCTGCGGGAGATTCAACACGCGGGATTGCATTTCGTTTTCCGGTTACCCCCATAGAACGCTTCTAAACAGGTACTCGTGAGGTTGGCTACGACCGGAAAATGTGAATCCTTACCGAGCATGGCATCTCCTTTCACCACTTGGGCTCTAGGCAATGGGGGCGGTGAAATGCCGCACACGAGAACTTCTTAGAGCCCTGCTATCTGCGCACCGCCGCCTCGGCCAGAACGAGCACTTGTTGGTGATAGGCGAAGAGCGGCCCGTACATATTTTGGAGTAAGACGTCCGCAAAGGCGATGACTTCTTCTTTGTTCGGCAGCTCTCTCATCATGTATATCATCGGGCCCGGGCCGATCTGAAGATCCTCGGGCTTTCTGCCTGATCGGATTGGATCTTTTGCCTCGGACATGACCCGGTCGAGGTCTTTGTGCTCATCCGCCGCCCAGGAAGCTGCTAGGTCCAGCATCATACCGTTTGCGACCAAATCAGCAAACAAGACAGTCGGTGCGCAGGTGATCCCTCCCACAAATGGAAATAATCCGCATTGTGCCATCACCCCGACTCCGAAAAAGTCTTTCAGTAGAGTCATCCCTGGAAGGCCGGGGTCACTTCTTTGATCCAGACTTCGGTGCCCGGCGTATCGAAGGACTTCCCACCCGAAATCAAATCGCACATCGGGCGGAAGCACCTGCGCTTGCGCGATAAATTGACGCAAATCCTCTATGGCTTGTTGGGACGCTTGCGCATCGGTTTTGACTTGCACGACTTGATTCACTTTGGTCGAGAGAGTTTGAAGGAAGCTGGCATCGAGCAGGCGCTCTGCAGCCATTCCCTTCACCATTTTAGCCAGCGTTCCCTTGTCAGGGACTATGTCTGAAAGCGGCGGGGGCGGGGGCGGTTTAGGAGTGACCAATTTGTATCCTCCAATCAAGGGGATCGTTCCGCGAGAGGTGACTTCGTCTGCCGCCGGTGTATCTGCCTCCACGTTTTCCGTGATGCCCCGTGGTGTGATCAAGCCCGGCTGTACCTGTGCGATCGAAGGCGCAGTAGGGCGGAAGGAGGGGCCTGGTGTGCCGGTGGATCCCGCTGCCGCCTGAGGTCGTGGCTGGCCTCCGGCGACGGTGAGAAGCACTCGCCCGACTGATTGGGCCTGCATCTGGTGAGCCACTCCCACCGTTGAGGGATCGAATATCTGACGAAATTGTGATGCCAATGCCGACTGATTTTGCACCATCACCTGTTTCATTTGAGAGAGATGGGGAAACAGGGGCTGCATCAGACAGCGAACGGCAGGATTGCGTTGGCTCAACCGATCGAGTATCTCGACCGACCGATCCCAGGACTGTGCAGGAGAGAGAGGGGCGCGGGATATTTGGCGGGCCTGGACCTCCTCGCGAAAAATAGCCGACAAGTCACTTCGGGTCTGCGCGAGAACTTGTTCAACGGCGTCTTTGGAATAGGTTCCGGGATTGGCCAGCCATCGCTGTACCTGTGCCCCAAGATCAGCCTGCGGCTGGTTGGGAACATTCTTGAGACAGTTCATGAGGGGCTGGAGAGGAAGTTGAGCGGCCGCCTGAAGGATTTTGCGTTCGTGGTCCAATTTCGCCAGATAAGGGTTGTGGTCAAACTCCCGCTGCATTTGGTCTCGTATCCTGTCGCCTTCCCGATCCAGGACCCGCTGAAAACACCGCGTCATGGCTCCGGCGTCAAGCGACAACGGGCAGCCGAAGACTTCCAGCCCTCGAGTGTGTATTTGGTCATCTCCTGTTGCTCCCTCTTGAGGCGCCGTGGTCTCGGTTTGAGCCGGAGATGTTTCAACATGCACAGTGGTGGAAGACGGACTTTCCTGTGCCCACCCGGGTGAACTCAACATCATAAGCATGGTGATGATAAGAGCTGGATGGAATCGCACGATGACACCTCCTCAGAGAGACGAATATTGGCAATGGTGGGAAGTCACGCAATTCTTCAGGAACATGGTTTCGCAATATCTGTTGATTTAGCCCAATCCCGTTTTATTCCCCCACATGTCCAAAAGGATGGGACTTCATCTATTCCTCTTTTCCAGAATTTTTTGCTCACAGCTATCTTCTCTCAGTCGATCACTTTCCGAACGATTTTGTCGGCGGTTGAAGTGCCTTGTTGGTTGCCGGTGCCATCACCACAAATTCAACCCACTCGCTCCATCCGGATTGTCTTGGACTTGAGACCTGGGCACTGATTCGCCAGGCCCCCGGTGTGGTGATGCCTACGGGAGGATCTCCGGCCCCGAACCCCGTGTAGCCTGTTGCTGACTCCGCTTGCGCGGCTCCGACGGGAAGCGTGGTCTGTGCCACCCAGTTTCCCGTGGGATTTTTTCGTTCGATCCGCACCATGTAGCCGGTCACACTCTCGGCAGTTTTGATAGGCTTGCCGGTGGTGACGTCGATATTAGTATCGGCCCATTGGGGGGGCGGTCCCAGCTTGATTGGAACGGCGGTCTGGTTGAGGAATCGTTGCCCGGCCGCCGGTACGTGAATGATCGGTGACAGCGAAGTACGGTACGGCGATTGTTGTTGAAGTCCGCTTTTGAGGCGTTTTTCTGCTTTCGCCTGGGCAAGGGCTTCCGACTCCGCCTTGAGATCCTCGTCGCGTTTGGCTACCAAAGCGGTGCGCTCAGGCGGCGTAAGATAATAGGAGGTAATGGGTTTCCATTTTCTCCATGCGGTAAAAAGATTGTCCAGGGGTTTATCTGGTTTTCCATCCTTGCGCGGACCCCATGTCGGGCTAAAGTCGTTCTTCGAGATGACCTGACATTTCACAACGGGTTCCTCAACCGTACGCGGAAAAGGATCTGGTGTCAGCCAAGGATCGGTCGGGCAGGAATAGGTCGTGGTCCATTTGCCATAGGGATGGCTGGGCCGGTCAATTGGAGCGGGCATCACTTCGATCGTTTCCACTGCGATGTTGTCCGCGAATCTTCCCTCTCCTTTAAAGGGGAATGTAATCTGAGTTCCCAAGCTTCCATTCGTGGTGCAGGATCCTGACGTAACGTAGTTGGCCCCTTTCGATGAAAAGGTCCCGGTAATATTTTGCCCTCCGCTATTGCACGGGGCGCTCCCGACTCCACTGAATCCCATGCTCAAGGCTTGTGTCGGTAAAGCGGTAATAATGAAAATTCCGATGCCAAATGCACACATAGCGGAGCGATACCTACTCATCGTGTTCTCCTTATCTATAGGGTTTCATGGTGTTAACTGCGTTTGATTGCGGAGTTAGGCATTGTTTTTCCCCAACCAGTCATTTCCCAAACGATCGTGTTGGTGGCTTCAAAAGCTTGTTATTCGAGGTTGGCGGTGTCATGACCACAAAACCCACCGGCTGGCTCCATCCGGATGGTCGTGGAGTGAGCACTTGGGCACTGATCCGCCATTCTCCCGGACTGGTGAGGGAGCTGAGAGACTCTCCATTGCCGAAGGCGGTATAGCCATTAGCTGAGTGGGCATCAAAGGGGTACACGAAGTGGGAAGTATGAAATACCCAGTTTCCAGTACTGTCCTTTCGTTCCAACTTAACCAAATAGATAATGACGGGCATACCTTTCGGCGGGGCGAGTTTGATCGGGACGACAGTCTGGACGAAGAAACGCTGACCATAGAGAGGGGCCAAGACGGACGGAAAGAGATTCGCGCTGTATGCGGTGCCAGGAGCATTCCGCACCCCTTGCAGGTATTCGTCTTCCTTGTTGAGCTTATCGAGTTCCTTACGAAGCCATTCATTGAGTTGTTGTTTGAGAAGAGATCTCTGCTCGCGTGTGAGATGAGATGTCACGGGCCGCCCGAGAGGACGATTCGGGGAGTAGAAATTTTGGATCGCGACCCAGTCGTATAACTCAACATCATCCGACCTCTTTCTCGAAATGTCAGAATCCTTAAGGGTTTCTTCGCGAGTGCAGAGCTCAGGCATTACGTCGATTGTCCAGGGATCATCCATGCAGCGCAGCGTTCTCCTCAGCACCTTGACGGGGATTGGGTCCGGCCGATCAGCTCGTCTTCGGTGGTCGAGAATCATGAAGATGACTTCACTGGCCTCAAGTCCCTGGTAGGTTTCATCAATGGTTCCATTTGAATGTAGTTTCAGGCCTAGGGCACCGGTAAATTGAACTGCCCGGCGACGGGCGTTGGGATATCCGACTTGAACGATGGTGCACTCGCTCGTGCCAACGTACTGAATACCTTTCAAGCTAGAGGCGCTGGCCTGGAAACGGATATTCTGTAGTGCACAGTTGGCGGTCGGTACTCCTGCGGCGTGAACCATCCCTGGACTGATGCACAACACTCCCAGTGCGAGGGCAGCATGCTGAAACCATCTCATCGGGCACCTCCATCGTGTTTAAGTTGAACCCTTGCCGGATTCACTTAGTTTTTCAACGTCCCGGTGTTCCCCCGGGACGCTCGGCAGCCAAGCGAGCGGTCGTTTTTCCCTGATCCACAGTAAGATAGAACTTTGGCACAACAAGAACATTCCCAACCATGCAAACACGCCGAACACAAAGACGTCGCCAAGAGCGGTGTACACCGTGCCGCTGCTACCCGTTTGGATACTCCCCATCGTGCGCGCCTTGGTGAAAATATCAGGCGCGCTCGCGATGACCCTCCCGTATCTGTCTATTATCTGAGACGGGCCGGTATTGGACGCGATGACAATCGGCACGCGATTCTCCACGGCACGCATAACTGACATGAGGTTATGCTGTCGCGGCGCGGCACTCTGCCCGAACCAGACATCATTGGTGAGTTGCACCACCAAATTGGCCCCGTTCTTGACCGACTCTCGGGCAAGCTGAGCGAAAACATTTTCCCAACAGATCAGCGTCCCGACGGTCAGACCATCTGTCACGCTGAAGAGTTGCGTATTCTTGCCCGGAGTCATATCCGAGACACGCGGGGCGAGCCATTCGGGCCAAGGGATGATCTCCGGGTGAGGCAGATACTCAGCGAAGGGTACGAGCACGCGCTTGCGGTAGGGTTGGCCTAGCGGCTTCCCGGGTTGCAGCAGATGGGCAGTATTGAAGGCGCGGCGGCCTATGGTCACTTCTGTGTTTCCCGTCGCGAACTTTTCCACTTCGGCCGCGCCGAGGATGAGGGGTATCTCCAGTGTGTCGCTCAGACGCTGCAACCTCGAGATGAGTAGCGCGTCGGATTGTAGGTTTTCCGGAATGGCGCTTTCCGGCCAGACAATCAGTGTGGGAGCATCGGTGGCAGCTGCGCGTGTGAGCTGTTCCATGCGTTCAATCAATTCCCTGCGGCCCTCCTCTGTTCTTCGCTCCTCGATCAGAATATTCGGTTGGATGGCGGCAACCTGGATCATTGGGCCCGGTTGTTCCAAAGAGAGAACCGATGCGCCCCACACATGCGCGATGACAAGTATGAGTCCGGCGATCACGGCACCCCGTCCCGTATGTTGAAGCATGAGGCTGACGAGGGCAGCATTCCCGAGCACGACCAGGAACGTCACAGCTTGTTCACCAGCGAGGCTGGCGATTTGCAAGATGGCGAGGTTCTGATGTTGCGTTTGGGCAAGCGTGCCCCACGGGAGCGCCAGGAACCCGGCGTGAGCCCGCAGATAATCGATGACTACCCATAGGGCCGGCGCGGCGAAGATGAAAGAGGCATGGCGGCGGATTACCCATGCCGTGGCCGCACACCATACAGCCGGATAAGCGCCGACATAGAGCTCCAGCACGATGGCATGGCGCATGTCGAAACTTGGAACTTCAAACAGCCATCCGTAGATGCCGAAGCTGGCGGCAATCCCGAACATCAGCCCGAGACCGGTAGCGCTGAGTGGACTCAATCCCTGGCAGGCAACCATGAGTGGAACCAGTGCCACCCAGCCAAGCCATCCGATATCGGGATCAGGGAGTGAGGCAATCAATAAGGCGGCAGACAGTAAGGAGAGTAGGACTCTCACAAGAGGGGACTTCCAAAGCCGAGGGCGGGTACTTCCCAGAGGCTTGGTCGTTTGTTCTCGCGTTTGTGTGAGGAGCGAATACCTATTCATGACGGTCTTTACCATTAGTTTCTGGATGCTCCCGTTGGTAACACGCAAACCTCTCATAGAGGTACAATGGAAACATTCCGGTATTGTTAATTAATCAGACATACAGCATGTTGTTTCCCTTTCCCTAGGGCATTGGAATCGTGGGTGGTTCCGGTATCGATGATATTGTGCAAGGCACAGGGAGCCAGCGAGGACCGCTTGGTTCGGGATTCTGTTGGCATGGCGGAGGCGGTTCTGACGCTGATTGTGCCGAGGCCTGAATGATGGCGTCTTTTAGTAACTTGTCGGGGAGAGTCGCTACCATGCGGGTACTGCGGGATTTCACACCAGAAATGGAACCAACGGAATCGAAGCGTTTTCCGTCCGGCATCAAGAGCACGAGGTGCTGTTCGTCTTCCGACTGACCCGGTATCATCAGTGCCATCGACTGTTGAATCGCTTCGCTGTGCGTTCCTTTTAGCGTGTATACCAACATGGCTGATTGTCCTTTTCGTGCCAGACTGAGTTGGAGATCTAGCACCGGCTCAATTTCATAGACGCCTGCCGCGATCTGGGTGTCTTCCCCGTTGGCAGCCATGAAGTGCAGCGGCTTATCGAAGGTGATGGTGACCTGAGAAAACACCGGCTCATCATCTATGGCTTCGCCCCCTGCCGCGACCGACAAAGAGGTACTCTCCGCTGATAAATCTTGTTGGTCTTGGCTTTCTTGCTGTGCCTGTTCAGGTGCATCAATCCCGCGCGAGAACAGTTTTAACCGTGCACTTGGCTTCTCGACGAGATCGGGCCTCGGAAGTGTCGACTGAGGCTGTACGGTCATGGCCTGAGCATGCTGGGATGGAGTGATCATCGGTGATTGTTGCGGTTGGATCGCCATTTTCTGTTGGGACGTCATGTTTTGAATGCGTGACTGTGTCGAAACCGGCTGATTCGCTGCTTGATACTGCTTGACCAGTTGCTGCTTTAGGGAAGGTGAGATCGAATTCTCTGTCAAGGGAAAGGTTCGACCGTCGATATTGGGGAAGGCGGCCCGCAAATCGTCCGGCACGTACCCGCCATAGCGGTGGCATGTGCCGCCCTGAAGCCACGGGTCTTCCGTGCAGCGGGCCGTCCAATACATAAAAAGCTTTCCTCCTGTCCGGCCCGGGATGAACGGCTCCCATCCCTCGATATTGAGAGTTTCCACTGCATTGGGGCGGTCCTGCCTGGTTTCTGACGGGTTCCAGCGCCCTTCCCAAGTGAATAGCATGAGGCCGGCTCTCTCTCCACTGGTGCATTTCATCAAAAATGGATACTGGGCTGATCCTCTGGATAAAAATTTCGGTGCGGTGGTCATCACCGCTTTCGAGCAGTTTATAGGAACAGTCGGATCATACGGATTGCTACTTGTGAATGCTTTGGCTTTCACAATGGTAGGCGCCGTAGGGACTAACAGTAGCAGCAGGAACCCCATGAGAAGGATCTTCCATCGGATGATCGTCCGGAGGTCGCGTTTGTTGTATGGGTCTTGCTCGGTCTCTGTGCCTCTCATGGATGGCCTCCTTGGATGTAATGGGTGATTTCCTGTTTTTCCATTTCCAGTGCGAGCAGCCTGGCGGTGATTCGTTCCGTCACAAAATTGGCTAGGACTCAAGTGGATATTCTGTAAGAGAGCGAGAGAAGCGAGAGGAAACCGAAGGTGTGTGGGTATACGAAAAGCTGGTGAGTCATGGGTGCGGGGAGCAAAACAAGTTTTCAATTGGGAGTGGCTCTCCGGCGGATCACACCCGTGACGGTATCGTCCCCACGGGGTACTCAAATTTGGATTTCCCGTGTTGGATACTATGGATAACCAATAGTCAGGGGGATTCATTTTTTTCTTCTATTCCCAACTTCATGATTGGGGGTTTAAGGATTGTTGATGCTCTGGTGGTATGTCGGAAGGACTGTCCAAAAAGTTCGAGGCCGCTAAACCCTGTGAGGGTGAGACAATCGTTACAATGTTGGAAGGGCAAGCGGGAGAAAATTGAAGGTCATCGAAGGGGAGGAAAAGAAGAAACACGTGCGGCAATTCAGAGGGATCACATACGTGTCGGTAACACCCGAAGGGACGGGAAAAGAGGTTGAGGATCTTCGCTTGAAACCGGCTGTGTCCCATTGGAAGTTAACCCCTTCATAGTCAATTGCTGGAGAACGGTACTCCGAATCACGATTAACCGCAATATCTGCACCTCTGCTTGGGCAGAGGATTTGACGGTATTTCAAAGGGGGCTTCTTGGAGCCGTGGCCTTACTGCTGTTTGGATAGGCGTATGCCCACGCCTCCTTTCAACGCAATGTCGACAGGTGATACGCTTTTGCCCGCCCCCACACCGACGGCAAATCCTTGAAAATGATCCAGAAAAAATTTTGGAGAAGTCAGATCCCATTTGGGCTTGAACGGGGGTTCAATCCGTAAAGGAAAGTCGAAGAAGACGTCCAAGCCGGCATCCATGACTTTGGCGAGCTTGGGGTGAGGGAAGGGAAACCCGACCCCGGCCCCCAGGAACCATCCGCCGACGTCAACCGGATTGACTCGTGGAAAGATGCCAACTGAGACGCCACCACCACCGCCCACATTTGTTTTCACCATTGCGGCCAGATCCAGGTACCAGTGAGGTTGGTTTATGAAATCGAACGCATAGCTCGCGCCCAATTCACCTCCTCCGATTTTCGCCAAATTCCCTCCGATGCCGATGTTTGCTGAGGCCACGGAACCTCGAGAACGGACACCGGAACTATTCGCGTTTTGTGATTCGTTTAATGCTGCTCGTAACGGAGTGCCGACCATCTTTTGAAATGTGTTTTGGACTGTGGCCGCAGGTCTTTCGCACATCTGGTTTGGATCCATCATTTGGTTGACCGCTTTGGCATTTTTGGGGTCGGCCAAGGTTAAGCCTGCGTTAATCGCTTGTTGAATGGCCGGTCCCTGTTGTTGTTTGATGGTGTTAATGGCTTGGCGAAGAGCTGCTTGCGCTTTATCCATCTGCAGGGCTTTGGCCAATTCTCCCATTAGGGGCCCTAAAATTCTGGCTTGAACTTCTGCCGCCATGCGCGTAGCTGTGAGTCCGGCCTTGCAGACGGCTTTGGCCGCGATCAGGGCACCTTGCGCGGCTTGTCTAGCCAGCCATTCGGCTTTTTTCTTGGCTTCCAATGCCGTTTTTTGAGCGAACTGTCCTGCGCTCTGTCCGGTTTGTTGGATGCCTTTCCCGATTTGCTGGGTTGCGCGCTTCGCTCCCTGTCCAACCCGATTCACGGTGCTTTTCGCGCGATTCACGGTTCCCTTCGCCCCCTTGGCAATATTTTGAAAGAGTCCCCGTGGTTGAATTCCGCTATAAGTTCCTAAAGCCTGCAAGCTTTCTCCGGTAGGCGCCATCAGGACGATATAATGCAGATCGGCTTCTTTTTCGGCATCACCTGGTAATGACAGAGCTACCGAGGTATCCAGAGCCCCATCATTTTTGTCTTGTTGGGCTTCCAAAAGGAGGCCTTCTTCGTTTTCAGGAGTCATTAACCGAATCCCTTCTCCCGCATTCTCCACGGTGTAGGTTCCAGTCGGCACCTCAAGACCGTTCCCATCAGGACTAACAAAATGCACCGGTTTCTCCAGATAGATTTTCATCGGATCAGTAATCAGGGATTGTGGGTCAATTGCGCGGGAGCGGATGCCGCTATACGTGCCTTCAGCTTCATAGGCAAGCCCGCCTGGTAGGAACAGTGCCAGCATATGGCGGTCTGAGGAGTCTCCCCCCGGTATGCCCGGAACTGAGACAGCCACGGGTTCAAGCAAGTCCTGATCATGTGTGTCCAAGGTGATGGCCAATTGGATGGGTGATTTTGCATCTTGGGGACTCACTTGCAGGCTGTCAGCTAAGGGAACTATCTCATAACTTCCGGGCTGGAGGAGGGCCACGTCTCCAATGACCGTCGTAAAGTAGGCGGGCTTTTCTAATCGGATGGTTTGGTTGTTCAGAGAATCACTGGCCTGAGCACTGGTGTAGCAGATAATCGTTGCGGCGAGGCCTATCATCAGGACTGTAGGTCGTCGCATTCGAGTGAATCGCATGATGGCTCCTTCCGTGACATGAATGGGTAAACATCAGTGTGCTTTTCTCTGTTTGTCGAAAGAAACAAGATAATGGTTCATCTCTGATGAAAGCTCATCCGAGTGACCATTCCTTGCGCCCGGTTGTAAGGGAATGGGGGATCTTATCGGATATGGGTAGGGTAATCCAGTTTGGTGCGCGGAGGGAGAATCTGGGCGATGGAAAGTGGAAACGAAAAAGAAATGGAGAATAGCCGGAAACGGTTAGTAGCGGATAAGCGCAAAGCTGAGGTAGGCAGATGTCATGCTGGTGGATCGTCCGGGGATGGTTAGGTATCAGTCAAATCCGTTCAGTGTTGAAAATGATGCTGAAGGGCTTTGCCCCAATAGGAATCAGGTGGAGCCTGCCAAGCCTGCTCATGCAGCCATTGCAAGCTGGCGCGGTCGCGTACCAGGTGACAGAGTTCTTTTTGGTTGAGGGCGTGCGGGCCATGTTGAAAGCATCGTTTGCGGAGCGCGAGGATCATTTCCTGTTTTTTGCCACCTCGATGCGCATGAGCCATGGCTTGATGTACCTGGTTCAACACCGGATCCAGGATAGCCTGTATGGCGGGAGAAGACCGTTCAGTGTAGGTCTCCAATTGAGGATAAGTCCTGGCATAGACATCATCCAGCAATGGTGAGCCATGACGTTCCTCAGGAACTTGCAAAAATCCCCAGCGCTTCAGTCGATCACCTGGACCCACCCGACTGAGAAAGACGGAGGTGGGCGCGGCAAACACCAGTGGCCCTGCGACCGGGAGAGACCAGAAAAAAAACATCTGATCAAGCCAGAAAGCGAATGAGGCCCAAGCTCCGGCAATCAGTGTCCCCGGTGCCTGATTTAAAATGGCGGCTGACCAACCGGTTTCATCTGTCCGATTCTGGCCAGCCCAACGTAACGTTGTATTTAACAGTGCTTCCACCACAAAACGGCTATGGGCCAACATGCGGATGGGGGCGAGAAGAGTGGACACCACTATTTCCAACAAGACACTGATCAGGAGTCGAATGATGCCACCGTGTTGTTTGCTCCGTCGACATCGTATGACATCAAACACCGCCAGAAATTTTGGAAGAAACAGCAGAAATAGGGTGCTGCTGGCCAGAATGATGGCCCATTCCGGATTCCATTCAGGCCAATGGGGGAACAGGCTATGAGGTTCCGGAAAATAATTGATGGGATACAGGACCAGACGTGCGGCTTCGATCGTTGTTAACACCAAAAAGATTAACCACAACGGGGAGGCCAGGTAGGACATAATCCCATTCAAAAATGCCATGCGATGAGCAGGCCGCAAGCCGGGTTCAAACAGCATGAGCCAGATGTGCTGTAAATTTCCCTTGGCCCAGCGTTTATCGCGTTGCAAGTCGTCCACAAGGGTGGGAGGGGATTCTTCATAGCTGTGAGAGAGTTCCGGTTCCAGCCAGACTTCATACCCGCCACGTCCCATAAATGACGCTTCCACAAAATCGTGACTGAGAATAGGGCCATGAAAAAGTCCTGGTCCGGGAAGCCGCTTCAGACCGGCATGTTTCATAAACGCTTGTGTGCGAAGAATGGCGTTATGGCCCCAGTAAACCGCTTCCCCAAGTTGCAGTGAGGCAAGGCCTGTCGTAAACAGTGGGCCGTATACATGATTGGCGAATTGCTGGACCCGTGCAAACATTGAACGAGCATTGATCAAGGTGGGGCTGGTTTGCAGGATGCCTGTTTGAGGTTCGGCCTGCATGAGTTGCACCATCGTGACCAGGGTGGATCCACCCATGAGACTATCTGCATCGAGGACGATCATATACTCATAGCCGGAACCCCAGCGGCGAAGAAAGTCGGCAATATTGCCACTTTTATAATGTTGGTTCAGAGACCGGCGCCGATAAAACAGATGTTCGCCTGCTCCCAATTCTTTACATAATCGATGCCAGGCGGCTTGTTCGGCCAACCACACATCCGGATTGCGACTGTCGGAAAGAATGAAAAAATCAAAATGGTCAATCTGCCCGGTCTGTTCTAATGAGCGATACATCGCGCGAATCCCGCCAAATGTCCGTTGAATGGGTTCGTGGTAGATCGGCATGACCACCGCTGTCCGTGCTAGGGGTTGAGTACTTAGCTCTGCAGCGGTATGGCGTCCCAGTGGGGAAAATCGATCACCGCCGAAACACCGGAGGACGAATCCGAACATGCCAATCCAAAATCCCACGGAAATCCAGACAAATAGCACAAAAAACAGGGCAATTATCGCCATCTCCAGCAAATTTCCCCCATGGTAGGGTAGGATGGCCGTCATATACGAAGAGGCCACCAATGCTTGAATGAGGACTAAAACGGTCAACAGGGCACGCCGGAGTCCTGCGGCAATTCTCCAGCTTGCTCGTCTGGTGGTGGCGAGCGAATGCTGAGCCTCGGCGATTGTGGCTTCACGAATTTTCATGATTTAAAACTCATGCTCCCGCGTGTGATCGGTGGAGCGGTGGTTGGAAGAGAAGGATTCTGAAGAGCAAAGTGGTCATGGATTCTTGTCATCACAAATTGCAGTGGATCTTCCTGCTCTGAAGCCAGTCCGGCCTCAACCAAGGTGAGAGCCCGCAGCGTGACTTCGCGGGTTAATTCTACTCCCATAGCCGACAGGTAATCGCAGGCTCGTGAGAGAGTATGTTCGGCAAGGGATCGGGCCATTATTCTTTTTCTTGAGCCAGAATGTGGTTATTCGTGGGTAGGCGGTAAGTCCAGGTTTCGGTTAAGGCTGTCGAATCTGTTTTGAGAAATGCCCGCAAATGAAGCGGCTTTTTGTCTTGAGGTTTGGCAAGGATAGACAAACGCCATCCTTGTATCTGCGGATGATATTCCACAAAATGCTCAAGAATGTCGCTATTGTCCAACACCGTGACCTGGCCGCTGATGGGAGCATCGGCCGGCATTTTACTCAGTGGGCCCCCGGCAAAATCGATAATGATACGATATGCCTGCGGAACATTTCCCCCACCGATACGATTCCCGTCCCCGATAAAGGTGTTGACCACGGTTCCCAACGGATTTTGTGAGAGATTGGCCTTTCCAAAACTCACATCATAGGCCATCTCTAAAGGGGTCTCGCGGGTCACGGGCGCTACAGGGGTCCAAAACGCGACGATGTTGTCATGTGTTTCATTGGGGGTGGGAAGTTGGACGAGCACCACCTTTCCTTGCCCCCAGTCACCTTGTGGTTCGACCCAGGCGCTTGGACGTTGTTCATAATGCGCGCCCAGATCTTCGTAGCCAGAAAAAATTTCCCCACGTTGCATTAAACCGAATCCTTGTACATTGTCCGTGCTAAAAAAATCCATTTCCAGGTTGGCAGGATTCATCAAGGGGCGCCACAACCACTCACGGGTGAGGCCATCATGAATCTGCAATCCGTCCGAATCATGGACTTCCCGTCGCCATTCTCCAATGGGTCGGGGTGTATTCTCTCCATAAAAGAACATGCTGGTCAGTGGGGCAATGCCCAATAACTGAATAGGCTTTCTGGGGAAGAGTTTGGTGCGCACCTTGATCTTCGTCTGGCTGCCGGGAGAAATGGTAAATTGATACGCTCCCGTAAGACTGATGCTGTCGAGTAATCCATAGACCACCATCTCTTTCGCATCTGGAGACGGGCGTATCAGCCAGAATTCCGTGAATGAAGGGAATATCTCCCCGCTGGGGATTCCCGTATCAATGGCTAGGCCTCGTCCTGATAACCCAAACACGTTTTCCTTTCCGACGCCCCGAAAATAACTCGCCCCCGCGAAGACCACAAACTGATTTTGCTCATTTTTGTTTTTCAAGGGAAAGGTCAACTTGAACCCGGCAAACCCTACATCGGCCGGCACCCGTTTTTCTATTTCGGGGTCGGCAAAGACAAAGTCGGCTTTTTTAAATACCAGCGGCCGTGGACCTTCGGCATCGATGACGTTGAGTATCACCGGGTGGGTGTAATGCAACCCCGGAGTAAGGAACATGACTTGAAAATTCGATTGACTCTCTTTCCACAGACTGTGGTCAGGATTAAAGCGGATCCCTTGATACGCTTCATAGGAAATTTCCCGCATAAT
>JBGSSO010000201.1:0-8052 GCA_041737015.1 Nitrospirales bacterium | reverse complement strand
TGCACAATGGGCTGCGGTGAAGAAATAGGCGAATTTGCCGCAGCCGTCCGAATAACTGCTGATCCACCAGGCAACACTCCTAAATGCGGCAAGACTCGCTCAGCGACCTTTCGAAAAACCGGAGCTGCAAGTTCCCCACCCCAGTTGCCAATCGTCGGCTCATCAATGACGACTAACATGGCAAGACGTGGGCGCTCGACTGGTGCAAATCCGACAAACGAGGCAATCACTTGCGAAGAAGAGTAGGCACCGGTTTTCGGGTCAATTTTTTGAGCGGTCCCCGTCTTTCCCGCAGCTCGATATCCGGCAAGCCTGGCACGCTTGCCTGTTCCTACCTCTACGGCCATTTCGAGAATCCGAGTTAACGTACCGGTAGTTTCAAGCGAGATGGGTCGCCGTTTGGGTTGCGGATCTTTGGTCAGGACGGCCTGTCCGTGGGAGTCCAAAATCGAAGAGACGACGTACGGCGTCATCAGCCAACCACCATTGGCTACCACTGACATGGCCGTGACCATTTGAATCGGCGTGACGGCGATTTCCTGACCCATGGCAATTGAAGAAAGACTTCGACCACTCCATTTGTTGGGTTCTCGGAGGATCCCTGAGGACTCTCCCGGAAGATCGATTTCGGTTTTTTCTCCAAATCCAAACGCTTTCAAATACCGAAAAACCCGGTCTTGCCCTAATTCCATTGCGACTTTGATCGCACCCACATTACTGGATTGCGCCACCGCTTCGGAAAACGTCATCCAACTGGTTTTTGCCGGATCATGCACAATGGTCCCCGCGACCGACATCTTTCCGTCACCACCATAGATTAACGTGTCCGGAGACATCACTCGCTCTTCAAGCGCCGCCGCTGCCACCACAATTTTCAATGTTGACCCCGGCTCATAAGGATCCGTCACCACTCGATTTCGCCAATCCTGAGTGGAAAACTGCCCTAAGTGGTTGGGGTCAAAGGTTGGATGAAGTGCCCACGCCAGAATCGCTCCGGTTAAGGGATCCATGATCACAATGCTTCCAGATTTCGCGCCGCTTTGCTGTAAGGCTTGCGCCAACTCCGCCTCCGCTATGAATTGGACAACCTCATCAATGGTCAAAGTGAGATGGTACCCAGTCGACAAAGGTAGGGAATTAGGACTTGGGGGTGAAGCAAGCTTTCTGCCCAAAGCGTCCCTTTGGTATTTCACCAGGTTTTTTTCACCCCGTAGATAGGATTCATATTGAAGTTCCACCCCTTCTAATCCCTGACTATCAATTCCGGCAAATCCCACGAGATGAGAGACCAATTCTCCCTTTGGATAAAAACGATGCGGTTCTTTGGTCAATCCCAATCCGGATATATTCAACGCCTCTAATTCCTTGACGACGGGTTCCGGAATATTGCGTTTAACCCAAACGTATGGTTGATTTCGTGTGAACAGGTCACGTAATTCCTTGACCGGCATTTGTAAGATCGGCGCTAAGGATCTGGCAACCCGCTGTGGATCATTCAAGGACGGTGGCCTCACATACAATGAGGCTACTTCCACATTGAGAGCCAATGGATGACCTTGTCGATCAACAATCACCCCTCGATCTGGCTGAACGATCACGGTCTTTTCGTGTTGTTGTTGTGCCTGATGAGCCCCAACGTCTGCCTGAAGGACCTGTAGATAGAAAAGCCGACAACCAATAAGCACAAACCCGCAGAGGAGCCCCAAGCAGACAATGCCACTTCGGATTCGACAGACGGGATGAATGTCCTGAGATGGCGTTTTCACGGAAGGCTCACGATGGTATCGGAAAATTCACGGACCAAACGAACAGGAAAATTTCCATCCGATTCAGACTGGGGTAACGTATCCAGGGAGACCATAACGATCTGCCCTTCCTGGGCCACGGTGAGTCCCAATTGACTTTGCGCCCGCTGAGCGACTCGTTGCGGATCCGTTAACTGTGACAACCGAACCTGCAAGCCTTCTTGCTGTTTTTTGAATGCCGCACGCTGAGTCTCTAACTCTTCAATGGCGTACCCCAGACGCCACATGTCTATCTTGACCCCAACATACAGCAGACACCACACCCCCAATAAAATCATGACGCCAAGGAACACGGTTTTCCTCATAGGGTTTCTCCTTCCGGAAGGCGCTCGGCCACACGTAACTTAGCGCTTCTGGCACGAGGATTTTGTTGTATTTCCAACACACTCGGAATCACAGGCTTCTTGACCAGCAATGCAACTTTTGGATGCTCTCTCTGTGCCATAGAACGAAACGTGTGCTTCACAATACGATCTTCTAACGAGTGAAATGCCACGACACACACCCTTCCGCCATCCTTCAACAGGTCGATGGCATCCCGTAGAGCCGGCTCGAGCAAGTCCAGTTCACGATTCACGCGTATCCGAAGCGCCTGAAAGGTTCTGGTCGCAAAATGCAAACGCCCTTTTTTGTAGGCATAAGGAAGCGCACCCTCCAGGATGGACACCAAGGCTTGGGTGGTTTGAATAAGACCGGCAGTTCTGGCCTGCACGATTGCACGGGCGATTCGACGGGAATACCGTTCTTCACCATACGCAAAAATGACATCCGCTAACTCTTTTTCCGGAAGATGATTCACCAGATCAGCTGCTGTTACTTTCTGGGTTTGATCCATTCGCATATCCAAGGGCCCACTCAGGGAAAAACTAAATCCCCGCTCTGATTGGTCCAACTGCAACGAGGACACCCCTAAATCAAACACCACCCCGTCAACCTTCTCATAACCGGAATTCTGAACAAAATCTCGAATGTGGGAGAAATTCCCATGTAAAATATTTACCGACGTTTCATATTCACTTAATGTCTTTTTCGCAATAGCAACGGCCTGATAATCACGGTCCAAACCAATAATATGAGCATTTTTGCCAGATTTTTCCAGTATTTTTAGCGACGTTCCACCAATTCCCACGGTACAATCAACATAGATCCCACTAGGCAGCGGATTAAGCCAAAAACAGATTTCCTCGACGAGTACCGGTATATGAACATCATTCATTCACAATTTGTTTCATTTTTACAATACATGTGGAAATCATCCCACTTTCTCCCACTTCTGGAAGTATACAACCCTCGTCTATGATGTCAAGCACTCAAAAAAATGTTGTGAAAAGGCAGGAGCTAGGGGATAAGAAATTTAGGAGCCATGGCCAAAATACTTGGGAACTCCAAGGTCATTCCCAATAGACATTTAAGGATACAACGTATAGAGCATCCTAGGGAAGGGAATCGTTTCTCGAACATGGTCCAATCCACAAATCCAGGCGACGACCCGTTCAATTCCCATACCAAAACCAGCATGAGGGACCGTCCCGTATCGTCGCAAATCCACATACCACTTAAAGGCCTCTTCAGGAAGGTCATGAGCTTGAATTTGCGTCAGCAATTCATCTAAATCATGGATTCGTTGCCCCCCTCCAATAATTTCTCCATAACCCTCCGGCGCGAGCATATCCATACATAACGCCAAGTCTGGCCTCTCTGGATCTTTAGCCATATAAAATGCCTTAGCCGCAGCCGGATACCGATGAACGATCACCGGACGATCAAATTCTTGCGCCAAAGAGGTTTCGTCATCGGCGCCGAAATCGTCACCGAATTGAATAGCGACCCCCTTTTTTTGAAGACGCGCTAGGGCCTCTTCATAGGTTATTCGCGGAAAGGGTTTGGTCATGGCTTCTAATTTAGGAATATCCCGCTCTAAGATTTCCAGTTCAGGTCGACGAGTTTCTACGACTCGCTGAATAACCGTTGAGACCAATTCCTCTGCCAATTGCATTGCATCCGGTAGGTCGGCAAAGGCCATTTCCGGCTCAACCATCCAAAACTCCATCAGATGCCGTCGGGTTTTTGATTTTTCAGCTCGAAAGGTTGGACCAAAACAGTATATTTTCCCAAAAGCCGCAGCAGCTGCTTCTCCGTATAATTGACCGCTTTGTGCCAAATAGGCTACCTGGTCAAAATATTGAGTTTGGAATAAGGTCGTGGTGCCCTCACAGGCGTTTGGGGTGAAAATCGGCGTATCAATTAAGGTAAAACCTCGATCATCAAAAAAATTCCGACAGGTTCGAATAATTTCATGGCGAACTCGTAAAATGGCATGTTGACGTCGTGAACGCAGCCACAAATGCCGATACTCCATTAGAAATCCGGTCCCATGTTCCTTCGGTTGGATTGGAAAGGGTTCGGCAATTTGAATAACCTGAATTTTCGACACATCCAGCTCAAATCCACCTGGTGCACGAGCATCCTTTCGAGGTTTTCCAGTTAGAATCACAGAAGACTCCTGGGCTAACTGACTGCACAAAGAAAATTGGTCGTCGCCAACCTCCCCTTTGCTTAAAATAGCCTGGAGATCTCCGGTGCCATCACGCACCGTCAAAAAGCTTAATTTTCCGCTAGAGCGTCGGTTGCGGATCCATCCCTTGATGGTAATGTCCTGACCTTCAAACTGTGAAATCTGTTCAATCGAAACGACCGCCTGTTCCGGCATGATGCTGCTCCCTCCCGATCTCACAAAGAAAAAATTGACACCCTGAAAATTCAGCCGCTATGATAATTTTTCTATAAAGAGATAACCAAGGAACGTAAGGAGACTTTCAAATATGAGTTACACCATTACTGTCAGCGAATTAAAATCTCGCATGGATAAAGGCGATAAAATTTTCTTGTTGGATGTCCGAGAACCCCACGAATACTCCCTGGCAAAAATAGACGGATCAGTGCTGATTCCCCTTGGCCAGGTTCCCCATTCCCTGAAACAATTGGACCCGAGCGCTGAGATTGTCGCCTATTGCCATAAAGGAATGCGGAGTGCCGATGCCGTGGGGTTTCTTTTGCAACAGGGATTCTCTAATGTAAAAAACCTGATTGGAGGAATTGAAGCCTGGTCCATTGAGATCGATCAATCCGTTCCCAGGTATTAACAGATGAGTTATCAGGTGGAATTATTCCCCTACTACGCGCACCGGAGAGGTTATTTTCCGGTTCCACGGAAAAAATCGACTGTCCGGGTAAGCCCTTCCTGCAAAGTTACCTGAGGATCCCAGCCAAATACCTCTCTGAGTTTTGTCACATCCAACACACTCCGGAATTGCTCGCCTTTCTTTGCCGCTCCATATAGTTCTTTGCATTGGCACTTCGTTAAATTTTTAATAATTCCATAACATTCGTTGATGGTCGTCTCCTGGCCAGTTCCCACATTAAAAATTCCCTGAACATCTTCTCCCAAGGTTACCAAGATCGCTTCCACCACATCATCCACATAGATGAAATCTCTTGTCTGCTTCCCAGTTCCATTGACAATCGGTTGACCACCATCCAGCATTTGTTTTGAGAAAATAGCCACGACCCCTGCCTCCCCTTCAGAGTCTTGCCTAGGCCCATAAACATTCGCAAAACGAAGCGCCACATACCGGAGTCCGGTAGCATTTGTGTAATAGGCTAGATATTTTTCCCCAGCCAGTTTACTAATTCCATAAGGAGAAAGAGGTTCCGTCCGATGTGACTCTGCGGCCGGGAATATTTCCTGTTCCCCATAGACCACGCCACCCGAGGACGCAAATGTCACCTTTCGCACACCCTGCTTGACGGCATGCTCTAAAACATTGATGGTCCCTAAAATATTAACTTGCGCATCAAACCCCGGATTCTCCGTGGAATGGCGAACACTCATTTGCGCGGCCAGATGGACCACAATAAGGGGACGCTCATTTCGGAATACCCGTTCAATTCGTTTACTCTGGATATCCATTTTGTAAAATTGGGCTTTTTTATTGACATTCTTTCTTTTCCCTGTAGAAAGGTTATCAACAACAATGACCTCATTACCTTCCTGAATCAACCGGTCAACCAGATGTGATCCAATGAATCCAGCTCCACCGGTCACCAGAATTTTTGTAGACATGCCCGGCTCTCTCCTTTTACATGATTAGATTAAGGGGATACTGCGAGTAATCGGCTTGCTTCCTTCAGTACTCATCTTCACGTTTTTTTCATTCCCACCAGCATTTCTTTGTTTCCTTTTTTTCCCAACAGCGTCGAATCCATGACACCAATGACATCGAGACAAAGGCTACGAGCATAATCCACAAAACCGTCCCTCACCTGCTCACGCAATCGTTCATCACGGACAATGCCTCCTTTTCCGACTTGCCCTTTCCCAACTTCAAACTGCGGCTTGACCAATGCGACAAGATACGCCTGGTCACACAGGACAGGCAAAATCACTGGCAATACCAAGCGAAGGGAAATAAACGAAACATCAATGACCGCCAGATCCACCGGCTCAGGAATATCTTGGGGGCACAGGTGGCGGACATTGCAACGGTCCATGACCACAACACGAGGATCCGTTCTCAGCCTCCAATCTAACTGCCCATACCCCACGTCAATGGCATAGACTCGATTGGCGCCTCGTTGCAGCACACAATCAGTGAACCCCCCGGTGGAGGCACCCACATCCATCACCACACAACCTGAACAGGAAATAAAAAATGCATCCAAGGCAGGTGCCAGCTTTTCACCGGCTCGGCTGGCATAGGCGCATTCCGGCTTCGTCACTTCCAGCGAAACAGTTGTCGCAACCAGCTTTCCTGGCTTATCAATAAGGATCCCATCGACTTTCACTCGACCGGCAAGAATAAGGCGGCAGGCCTGTTCCCTGCTTGCCACCAACTCCTGAGTTAGGACAAGGGAATCCAGTCGTTCTTTGGAGGGTCTCCGGGATGGAGCTGATGGCTGAGCAGCCTTCATATGTTCATGCCCACGAAACAGGCAATGCGAAGCCTACCGAATGAGAGAGATAGTAGTGGGGGAAATTTAGGATTCTGGTAAATTGGAGTCCTCAACCGAAAAAGCCTGTATACGCTTTCTTCCATCCTTGTCTTGCACAAGGATCTCCACTTTGCGTTCTGCATCATCCAGCATTTTCAGGCAGGTTTTTGAGAGCTTGACTCCTTCCTCAAAAATCCTCAAGGATTCATCCAAGGAAAGCTCCCCGCGCTCCAACTCGGCCACAATAGTTTCCAAGCGGGACAGTGCTTTTTCAAATTTTAGTACAGCCATAAATATTGTCCGAAGAGAATCGGTGACTCAGTTCTCTCGTATCATGGGTTCATGACCTATTCATCTGACATGTATTATAGCCATGCTGGAACATGAAGCAAAAGGGAATTTCTTACGTTGAAGGATGGGTACGCTGTACCAGACAAATCAATTCGCCTTCATGAAGTCTGGCGCGTACAGACTCTCCCACAGAAACTTCTGTTGCTTGTTTCACGACTTTTCCACTTTGCAGATTGTGAACAATGCTATATCCCCGTGCTAAGACCGCAAGAGGACTTAATTGGTTCAGCTGAGACATCCACAATTCTGTTTGATGGCGTTTATGAAGAATGCAGCCCGACATACCTCGAACAAGCCGAAAACCCCGCTCAACCAAAGCCAGTTGCTGCCGATGAATGTCAAGCAGGGGATTCCTCTCCCAAATCGTGGACTGATGATTCAGCAACTGCACCTGGAGATTCCGGCACCAGTGCTTCATTTTCACATAGAGTTGCCGCTCTAACTCATCCACTTGTTGCACGAATTGTCCAAGTACGAGTCTAGGCTCAGGCAATCGTCCGGTCAATTCCTGAACTTGCCCTCTCCACGCTACACATAAGCTCCTCATAGACCGGTCCAATCGTATCCGATGAAGATCCAGATGCTGTCTCACCGTTGAGCAATCCGGAACCACCAACTCTGCCGCAGCAGAGGGAGTGGGAGCCCGATAATCAGCGGCTAAATCCGCGAGCGTCAGATCGGTTTCATGGCCAACAGCGGACACCACCGGAATCCTAGAAGAGGCGATAGCTCTCACCACAATTTCTTCGTTAAATGCCCAGAGGTCCTCTAACGATCCTCCACCACGCCCGACAATTAACACATCCAATTCGCCCAATTGGTTGAGCATCTCAATAGCCTTAGCGATTTGTCCGGCAGCTTCATCCCCTTGCACAGAAACAGGAGCAATCAGGACCTGCGCAGG
>JBGSSO010000345.1:0-13386 GCA_041737015.1 Nitrospirales bacterium | reverse complement strand
AAACAACATCGTCCCTGGAGTAGTACTGGTGCCTACCTGACGAAACCATTCTGGTCCGTTCCGTATGAGTTGGGGAATATTCGATAGCGTTTCAACATTGTTGACTAAGGTCGGCTTGCCATGCAGTCCAAACTCCGTGGGATAAAAGGGTGGCTTTTGCTTGGGCTGGGCTGGACGACCCTGCATCGATTCCAACATCGCGGTTTCTTCACCCGCCACGTAACTGCCATATCCATCAAAAATTTCAATATCCAGGGTGAGACCTGTGCCAAGAAAATTCTTTCCCAATAAGCCCTGAACTGCGGCCTGCTCCTTAGCTCGCTCAAATATGGCTCGCTCTTCGGAGAATTCATGATTTAAATAGATATAAGCCGCCTTCGCCCCGATGGTATACGCCGCAATCAGGCACCCTTCGAGGAGTTGGTGAGGATGATGTCGAAGCAAATACCGATCTTTGAACGTGCCAGGTTCATGCTCCCCGGCATTACAGACAAAGTAGCGCTCTTTGACACGATGATTGACCACCTTGTCCCATTTCAGTCCGGTAGGAAATCCAGCGCCCCCCCGTCCTCGCAGATGGGCCTCTTTCAATTGTGCGATTATGGCATGCGGATCATTCTTGGTGACACACTGAACCCAGGCTTCATACCCCCCTTGCCGGCGGTACGCCTCTATGTCCCCTGGTTCACCCTTTATCTCCCGCAACACCCGAGGTGCAAATGCATTATCCACCGAAGCCCCCTTGATCAATGGGTTGGACCCACATGCGTTTATCCATTATTTTCAATATTTGGACGATGGTATTTTTTACAAATCCCTTCCTCGAAAAACCAAATTTCCTTTCATGTTCCCAAGGGAAATCAGGCGTCAAGGCGGGTACAGAGCACGAGCACCACTCACTATACGAACGGGTCGCTAAAGTCGTCAAGGTAACAAGAGGACCAGAAAGCACGCCTATTTAGTGAAGAAAAAAGATGGGTCAGTTCGTCATGCCATCCATCACGTTAGGGAGTCTTTTTCATCATTTGATCGACCTGTCCACACAATTCCCGAACGGCCTTGGCTGAGGCCTCCAGAGCCGTCTGTTCCTGGGGAGTGAGCGCATATTCAATAATCTCTTCCGCACCGCCTGCCCCTAATTTCACCGGCACACCCAGAAAGAGGTTGTTAAAACCATATTCCCCGGCGCATAAAGCCGCACAGGGAAGGATTTTCTTTTGATCTTTAGAGATAGCCTCAACCATTTCTACGACCGAGGCAGCCGGGGCATAATAGGCACTCCCTGTCTTGAGCAGATTGACGATTTCGATTCCTCCCTCGCGAGTCCGCTTAATTAGGGCCTCTAATGCTTCTGCCGACAACCATTCGGTCACTGGCCTCCCTGCCACCGTGGTATATCGGTTCAAAGGCACCATCGAATCGCCATGTCCCCCCAGGACCATCGCATGAATATTTTCGACCGAGACCTGCAAGGCTTCCGCAATAAAGGACCGGAATCGTGCCGAATCCAACACCCCCGCCATACCAATGACCCGGTTCCTGGGAAATCCACTCACCCGATGCGCGACGTGGGTCATCACATCAAGAGGGTTGGAGACAATAATAAGAATGGCATCGGGGGAACGTTTGGCCGTTTCACGAACTACGGCTGACACAATTTTGGTATTGGTTTCCAATAATTCATCCCGGCTCATCCCCGGCCGGCGAGGCACGCCTGACGTGATTACCACAACATCAGAATCTTTGGTCGCCTCATAATGATTCGTTCCCGTGACGGCGGAATCGTAGGCACATATTGGGCCGGCTTCGACCAAGTCCAAGGCTTTGCCCTGCGGCAGACCCTCTACGATATCGACCAGCACAACGTCGTACCAATTTTTTTCTGCCAACCGTTGCGCGATGGACCCTCCAACATTTCCAGCCCCCACCACAGTCACTTTGATACGGCTCATGAAACCACCCATCCCTTTGAAAAGGTTTCTAGCCATGCGGGTTTAATCATCGTCATGGCTCGTCCATCCTGCGACTTTAAAGTTGATCGTACACACAAAATTATCCCCATCATAAAAATTTACCTTGATTTTTTTCTTTCCGTATGCCCGACTCAAGAACTCATCCGGATGGTCAATAAATTCCTGATAGGTTCCGGCCTCATACCCTCCTAATTCCTTGAACGCGACAATCATGCCGACCTTAACCTCTTGAAGCATTTTTGTCGTACAGCGAGGAAAGATTTCCCAAAACTTTTCACGGATATCATCTTGAGTTGGCTCGAACCGTTCTCCGTCCTCCTGCCGATCTTTCCGGTCAAACTTCGCCTGCCGTCGAACATAAGGATATTGATGGCCGGTAAACAACTTATACAGCCACGGTGGCACATCAGGGCGTGAAGGTAAACTGGTCATACATCTCCCATATCAGCTCATCTGGCCGTAAGCCGTTGATAAATTTTCGGCAACTTCATCGGAAGTGATTCGACTTCATCCACGACCACATACCCAATCTCCCCATACATCCGTTTCACATAATCGGTTGGAGCTTGATCAATAGTAATGCAGAACGGATGGACGCCCTGAAGACGGGCTTCACGAAGAGCCATTTTGGTGTCTTCCAAGGAATATTCATCCGCATAGTCATCATCTAATGGTTTCCCATCACTGATCAGGATGAGAAGCCGGACTTTGGCCGCTTGCTGTTTCAATCGCTGCGTCGCATGTCGTATCGCCGCACCATCACGGTTCTGCTGTTTGGAAGTCACTCCGCTGATTTTCAAACCGACACGCCCCCCAGGTCGTTGGTCAAAATCTTTCAAGATGTGAATGTCCACCGATTGCCGGCTTTGCCCGGAAAAGCCGTACATCGCGTATTGGTCGCCAATCGCGGACAACGCTTCTGAGAGCAGAAGCAAGCCTTCTTTTTCAATGTCGATGACGGGACGCGCTCGAGCTCCGATCTGCCTTCCGGTCGACCCACTCATATCCACCAGAAATGCCACCGCAACCTGTCGATCACGTTTTTGTCTGGTGGCATACACCTGATCGGAGGAATCGTTTCCTTGCCGTCGATCAACCATCCAATTCACCAAGGCATCCAAATCAATATCCTCCCCATGTGATTGGCGTCCCATTCGACGAAAGGCTTCTGGACGAATCGCTTCAAAGTAACGGCGAATGAGTCGCACAATCGGGCCATACGTTTGAAATGTTTCATCCACAAAGTCGGGTGACCCTTCACGGCCTGACTGTTCGATCACACGGCACCATTGGGGTCGATAGTCACGTACGGCTCCATCCCACTCTTCATAGAGATACTCTCCCTCACGGAGACGAGGCCCCTGCTGTCCATCGCTCGGACGAAGCGTAGGTTGAAACCACTGCTGCATAGGCGATTCACCAAAGGTTGGTTTCTTAGGATCTTGCGAAGGATCGGGTTGGTGAGGCGGTCGACGCTCAAATTGGGTGGGTGAATCTCCCCCAGCATTTCCCCCCATCGGGGCAACTTGATCCAGATGCCCTCCTGTCTGCCCTTTCGACACCTGTTCCCCTTCTTCCCCTCCTTTGACGTGGTCTGGATTGAGAATGCCACGATAGCCCCAATTACTCAAAGGCTGATACGCCTCTTCTAAGTGTTCAGCCGCTTCAGGTTGGCCGCCTGAATCAGAATCCCCGGAAGTATTGGAAAACGGTTCAAATTGTTGATTATGCTTCCCCAGGGTTCCAATCCGGCGTTCCAATTCCTGGTAGAGCCGGTCGGCAAGTTCAACGGATTCATCGACGGATGCGGTGGGATGTAAAATCGTTCGGGCAACCTGCCAGATTTCATCAATCACCTCTTGGAGGCCAGGACGAGTGAAATCCTCCTTGGTGAATCCTGCAAACAGCAACAACAATGCGTCCAGCACAATCTCACGAGCCGTCATCCCATGGGAAAGCGTGCGAAGCTCCATGGCCTCCTTTGTCAAAGACGTCAAATCCTCTTGTAATCCTGGGTATTCATGACGGAGCAAAAAGTCAATTCGAGCATCCTCCACAATTTCCCACAAATCCCGGATAATCTCGGGTTGCGGGTAGTGTTGAAAGAGGTGTCCCAATGTATGAACGGCTTTATTTGGGATGATAATTTCTTTGTCGTACCGGGCCTGCACCCGGGTAGCCACATGTTGCAACACTTCGGTCGAGAGCGCATACGTTCCAAATTCCACATGCCCAACTTCATGAGCGACCATGACCGTATACCATCGTCGGTTTCCTTCCCGAGTCTCCGATCGCCTCATGACCAGGGGAAGATATACCGTTTTTCCATCCGCGCTCACCTGCGCTTTCCCGGAGACAGGACTCGCTGACAGGTGACTGGCGCCGACCGAACCGCCTCCCTCGGGAAGCCCCTCTATGGCCACATCCTCTCCACACAACGCCCTTGCAAACATTTTCAACGATCTGGCGACTTGACGAAGCGACACTCCACTCATGGCCTGCTCTACGGCTGAACAGGCCTGTCGCGTTTCCAGACCAAAAAAGGCTCGTCCAGCCTCGACGCTATACTCCAGGGCCTCCATCCCCTGGCCAAACCACGCGTCAAACACACCGGAATCGTCTTCTTTGCCAGACAAGACGACCACCTCGGAAACATGAGCAAAATACGCGAGAGTAGCCTCAGGATCCCGATCCGCCACAAGAAGACCGAATTTCAAGATTCGAATTTTCCACTCGATCGTCGAGACCCTAGCCAAAACTTCTGGAGCCTTGGCCAAAAAAACTATGGCCTGTTCGGGAGAATGATCCGCGAGGCTCGTACCTAGATCAATGACCCCTTGCTTGACATTCTCATCCTTGATCTCAAGAAACAACCTTGGACTGGTTCGAAAAAACTCCAAGGTTCCAATGAAATCTGGTTTCCCAAGACTGTTTTGAACCATGAGCTTCATGCCAAACCCAATCCAGGACTTTGCCGATCCCAAGGGAACGGCTTTAGCAATGGAGGGACACTCCCGGAAAAATTCATTTCCTAACACATAATTCCATTCGGCCAGCTCCATCCCTAGTCGAGCCCATTCCCGAATCTCGGGAAGGTCTATCTCCCCGCATAATTGGGGAAGTACCTTGAACCATTCATACGCACATTGTGGGGCAGCCTCATTTGACCCATCGGCCACCTCCAATACATGGGCCAACAATTCGTCCCGATTCGACTCCTTTTCAAGAAATCCAAGAATCATGGGGCTTTCTTTGAAATATCGCAGGCCAAGAGCGCCCGAGGCCTGGGCGAATGTTATTCCTAAATCCAGCCACGGGATGGCACTGCCCAAGCATCCTTTTCGATTCACCTCACCCAGGGCCCAAACGGCTTCACCCTGTATTTTTGACGAAATCTCTTTTAATTCAATGAGTAAATCTAGAACAGGCACCCGGAGACGAGGGTCTCCGAGTTGTTCATCGAGACCATGAGCCGTGGTCGCATCAAGTCGGTCGACTAATAGCTCAAGAAGTTCATCTTTTGGGGTAAAGGAAGACATGTAATTGATTGATAACCGAGGGAGTTAAATGGCTACAAGAAGGATTCTTACCCAGTACAATCCCATACAGTTTTGTAACCACAGGTACGGCTCGGCATTATAAAAGTGGCTTCAATGGTTGTAAACTCACCCAACTATCGAGCAGATTCTTCTCTTTATACTCCCAACACCCGCTTCTATCTACCTGCATTGAGAGTTGTCCCTTACCTCATGGATGTTCAGGATTTTTCGAGGAAAGGCTTTCCGCCAGGGCTGCTGCGACATCGGCTAGGGTTTTACCTTCAATAAAGACACGCTTCTGTCTTGAACTAACTCCCGATTTCAGCTGCACATATTGGTGGGGAACACCAACATGTCGTGCCAAAAATCGACATAATTCTGCATTGGCCTGACCATCCACAGGAGGAGACGCTACACGAATCTTCAAGGCTTCCCCATGAAGCCCAACAATCTCCGTTTTTGACGCTCGTGGCTGAACATAAATCCGCATTTCTATACCTTCTGATCGTTCTATCACACACCTGGCCAATTCCATATAAAATTCCCTAACGCCGATACAAAACATTCACCATTTCTTGTCAGAGAAAAGCACGGAAACGATAGAGAAAAACGAAAAACAATTTCACACAATTAACAATAACATGTTAATTTTCAATGCCTTATGCCATACACCCAGATCTTGACATGAACCCAGATGGTGAGTAAAATATTTTTAGATTGATAACGGTTATCATTTTCGAAAGGAAACTCATTCAGTAACGGATTTTTTATGTTCATCTGCATCTGCAAAGGTATCAAAGAATCCGATGTCCGTGAACTTGGACAAGCCGGTGTCACTTGTCCCATAAAGCTCGCGGACGCCCTCGAACTTAATGACAAACGGCAGTGCTGTGGCCGTTGCATCAAAAAGATTTCAAAATTTGTCGCACTCGCTAAAGAAGAAACATCTTGCCGACACACCCCCATGGTAAGTTAGGGGTTTCCGTTCTTCCCACCTCGCAGCCGATTCACCGCAATTCCTTCTCAGGTCTTTCACCTGACCTCTCCACCATAAAGCATTTCTCCTAAAACTTCTGGGGGAACCAATCTTTCCATGGTCAAACTTATGCAGCCAACGTTTGCCGCATCCCACAATAGATGAGAGGACTCGTTTTTTTTGTCTTTAGATATGGGAAGAGAAAGTGGGTTCACCCGGCAAAATCATGCAGACCTCCAATGCTCAAAATCGTATATCGAGCGTTCCGACGCCCTGCCATCGCAACCAAACGCTTACCCCGACCAAAATTAGCATCACACTCATGACCGCGTAATCTTTGGTACCCAATTTCCCGGTAGAGTAAAAATGTCGTGTGGCTAAGGGATGGAACCCTTTAGACTCTAGAGACATCGCCAGAAGATTTGTTTGACGAAGAGTATGCCCAATTAAGGGGATCACCAGAGGCACATATTTACGAATGCGTTGCAGAACTCCGCCCGTCGACACATCTAATCCGCGTGAGCGCTGCGCTTGAACCACGCCCGCCCCTGCTCCCAATAACATTCCCACCCACCGGAACGCGAGTGAGAAAACAAACCCTGCCCGCGAAGGAAGTCCTAATTGCTGAGAGGCCTGCGCAAGTTCTTCAACCGATATCGTCGAGAGTAGCCAAATTCCACCCCAGAGCATAATCAACAGACGCAGGCCCATGCCTAAGCCAACCCTGACGCCTTCCCAGGTCACTCCAAGCCCATGCAGGAGGGGAACAGGTGTCACACCTTCGACAAAGAAAGGCCAGAGAGCCACGCTATAGCCAAACAGAAGAACCGTCAGTATCCACATTTTCCTCACATTGGCCCACGCGCCAGAGAAGGCTAACCCACCCATTACGAATCCAAATACTACCAGCAAGTAGATCGGATCCGAAAAACAGAGGGCTACCCCAAACACCCCAAGCACCGTCAGAACTTTGGTGCGTCCATCTAACCGGTGCATCCACGACTTCCTGGAAAGATACAAGGAAACAATCATCGGTATTTACCAGACCCTACGAATCTCACACAGGCCAAACACGCTCTCCATTATCGGGCAAGTATCGGCAACAAATTTCATGGAAAATCTGGCCTGCAGGAGGCCTTCACTTCTTCCACTGTGAGCAAGGTCTGTCCCCATCGTTGGCTAAAGCGGGAAATGACTGGGATCTTTAATGATGCTGATTGGATCAACCCTGGATCAGCAAAAATTTCTCGCGGGGTCCCATCAGCAAGAATCCTCCCGCTGTGGATTAACAAACAGCGCCGGGCATAGGCGGCTACAAGCCCCATCGAATGGGTGATCATCACAATCGTATGTCCCTGTTGGTTCAGTCGCCGAATCATTGCCATCATCCGGTCAGTTTCATCGGGATCAAGCCCTGTCGTCGGCTCATCAACAATCAACACAGCCGGTCTAGTAGCCAACACGGACGCGACCGCAATCCGCTGTCGCTCTCCTTTTCTAAGGGAAAACGGATCTAAGTCTCGACTTCCCTCAAAGGACAATCCCACAGCAGCCAGCGATTCTTGCACCCGATCGACAATCTCATCTTTAGAGCAACCCATATTCTTCGCGCTGAAGGCCACTTCCTCCCAGACGGTATCCGCAAAAATCTGATGATCAGGATTCTGAAAGACTAATCCGACGCGTCTGGCCAATTCATTCATCGATGTGGTGCGGGTATCCATGCCGTCCACAACAATGGTGCCGTGTGTCGGCACCAAGAGGCCATTGAGCAATCGTGCTAGCGTACTTTTCCCTGATCCATTCTGACCCAGTAAAGCCAGAAAATCTCCTGGCTGGATGGTAAATGACACGTCATCCAAAACCATCTGCTCTTCATACCGGAAAGAAACATGGTCAACCTGAATTATGGGCAAAGCCATGGTTGATTCGCTCTTCGGCAGGTGACCCAACCGAAGCGTGTCATCCAGGACCGCCGCCGGAGGAGACAAACGAAGATTCAAGACCTCAGCCTGAGTCCAGGCTTCTTCGACGGAAATAGGCAAGTGTTCGACGCCCCATTCTTCAAAACATTCTGTCAGGGCGAAGGGTCGAAGGCCATATTTCCGCATCAACCGAGGCTGTCGCAACAAGGCTTCAGGCTTCCCCTCCCAGACGATTTGCTCCTGATCTAAAACCAGAACCCGATCCGCTTGCGAAAGATAGTCATCATCATGCTCCGTCATGAGCACCGTAATCCCGTCTTGTTGAAGATTCCGTAGCACCTCCCGCAATTGTGCTCGCCCTGCCGGATCAAAATCCGAACCGGGTTCATCTAAGACCAACAGTGCCGGTTCCTGCACGAGCACAGAAGCCATCACCAGACGTTGTCTCTGGCCACCGGACATCGTCATGGGATCACGGTGTGCACAATCGGCCAACCCGACTTGCCTGAGGGCATGAACAACCCGCCGTCGCACCTCGTCCGAAGAAAGCAGAGACTCACGATATTCCAATGGGTGGAGCAATTCCCCCTCAACAGTCGTCGCCACAAGTTGCGTATCAAAATCTTGAAACACAAGGCCGACCCGCTCAGCCTGCTTCCACACGGGATCACCCACGGTGCCGCGTCCCTTCACCCGCAACATTCCGGAGAAAGTTCCAGCGATCATGTGAGGAATGAGACCATTACAGGCATAGCAGATCGTGGATTTCCCACTTCCACTCCTGCCTAACAGGACAACGAGTTCCCCGGAATCCAGAGAAAATGAAACATTCCGGAAAACCGGCGCTGAACCGGACGCATATTGGAAGGAAAGCCCACGACAGTCCACAATAGCGTCGTTGGGATGGTCATTCGTTTCCTCGCTCCCCATCGAGTCATGTGACCGCAGAGTTTTGGAAGGGTGAATCGGGGAAGAACCTGATTCTCGAATATCTTCATACCGTAATCGCCACCGTTGCACTCTCGGATAGAGAAAACCCAATAATGGAGGACCGAGAAAAAGGCCCATCACCACATTATTAAAAAAGATCGCTGGAGCGAGAATAACAAAGGGTAACAACCCCAACCACTCCACTCCCCACGCTATTATTCCGGCACAGGCAGCTGAAGCGATCACACATATCACGCCATATTCCATTATCTGACGCCAAGATTTTCCCAAAGGCGGCTGACCGGATGAGAACCACCCCAAATGCCCCCACAATACATACGGAAGATACCCAAACATACAATTGCCTAATAATCCAAAGAAACTTGCCGGCCCCAACGTGCCGAAACAATCTCCGATGACATTGCCAATACCTGCGCCCCAGGCTGCAGCAGGACCGAACAACAGCGATGCGACAATGGGAATGGCATTAGCCGGACGTAATTCCACAAAACCAGGAACAATCGGAATGCCGGCTTTAAAGGGAATAAGAATCGCCGCATAAATTGCGGCAATCTGAGCCGTCAGAACAATCTGCCTGGTATCCCGCCAGACAGTCATCAGGTCAGCCCACCATCGTCGTGAATCACGAGCGTCTTGAGGAAGAGACATGAATATATGAAAAGTCCCTCAGATGGGAGGTATGCAGATGACTGATGAATAATGAATATTTTGACTGTCGATCCGAATGTGGCTCCCGAAGAGCCATTTAAAAAGAATAAGGAAGCACCCAAATCAGGTGGACAGAAGGAGGGTAAAACGCGGTACGTGAGACCTGCCATTGAGCGACCTTCCTGCGCGCTTGCACATGAAGCCGCTCAGCGAAGGCAGGGAACGCCATTAACGTCAATCTTCATCCTTCCCAATCACGAACACCATACGGTGATCAGCCTCCGCATACAGCGGACCTTCGGCTAAGGCATTCAGCAACAGATCCCTCAAGGGGATTTGATGGTCCGTTCGATATGTGGCGTGAGTCAACATGTCATAGCCATCCCCGCCGTCAGCCACAAATGCGTCCGTCGCCACGGTATAGGTTTTGGAAATATCTAACGGCGCACCTCCAACCATGATGCTCCTCACACGAGATCCGACCGGGGCCTTTCCTTGATACGTGACCTGGAGACCGGATATCTGGAAAAACCGGCCAGAATGATTCGGCCATTGGCTCACACTATGCTCTAACACCTGACGAAGCATCGCTCCCGTCACCTGCAAGGTCACAAGAGCGGAATCAAAGGGCAGTACCGAAAGCACGTCACCAAGTGTTACTGGACCGGGTTCCAGACTTCGGCGAATCTGTCCGGCATTAATCAAGGCGATATCCGTGCCCAACGTGCTTCGCATACGATCGGCCAACAAATTGCCTAAATTGGTTTCTTGGGTCCTGATAACCGGTCGATCGCCTTGGAGCCGCACCGACGCCTCCCCCAATACCTGAGTGGCATGCCGGGCAAACCGCTGTCGATATTCATTCAGAAGTTGTTGGACCTTCGGCTCTACTGGAACCCCCACCGTCACTGGAATATTATGGGAATGCGCCTGGACCACCGACCCGTCTGAGATCATCAGATCTAATCGCCCGATTGTTCGTCCTTGACGATGCGTCTTCACATACACCGATCGGGGATGAGTCACGGTTTCAACCGGCTCCATCAACCCAGGAGCATATAATCCGTCAAACCCTTCGGTATGTCCACCGATAAGCACATCCACCCCCTCAACGGTCTCCAAAATTTTTAAATCTTCATCACTATCTTGATGCGTGAGTGCAATGACCAGATCAACACGGTCTTCTGTTCGTAACCGCAGGACTTCCGTTTGAAGAGAATCAATCGGATCCACCAAGGATAATTCCTTTGCCACATCCCGGTTGAAGGTGCCAGGAAAATTACTGTTCCCGACAATGCCTAAAACCCCGACGATCACATTCCCCAGACGCGTGACAAACGAGCGCCGGCAAGGCAGGACGGATCGCTCAGACTGAAGATTGGTACATAAAAGTGGGAAATCGGCCAACTCAACCAATGTGCGAAGATGGTCCATTCCATAATCAAAATCATGATTTCCAGCTACCATTGCATCGTAGCGGATCAGATTCATGGCCCGAATATCCGGTTCACCGCGAAACCAGGAAGACAAAGCCGTTCCGATAAGGATATCCCCGGAATCCACCAACAAAACCGGCACGCCTTCTTGCCGAACCTCTTCCACAATTGTGGCCCGCCTGGCCAACCCCCCAATTCTAGTCTCCCCGGCTTGATCAAGCGGAAGCGCAACCCCGTGATGTTCACTCGAATGCAAAATCACCAATCTGTCGGCAGCGTGGGCTGGACTCCCCCAGAGAATCAAGACAAGGAAGAAATGCCCGCAATACCTTCCTCTTTGCAGGATCTGTCGCATAGAACGGATCAATTCGAAACGCAACACGATGGGGAACCAGCGTCACGCATTAGGATTGAACGCAACGAAAACCGATATGCGCATAGGGGTAACTTTGTCGAAACCAATTTCGAAATGACCGGCGCAAAAGCCGGCTGGCGGTATGAGGGCCACCACCTTTCACCACATAATGATCCTGGTCAAAAAATCTGGCGGAATAGCCAGGATACGTGGGAAGGGGCGAAAAACCGTGAAAAGGATGAAAAAGTGTCGATGTCCATTCCCAGCCATTTCCCACCATCTGAGCCAAACAAAACCCACTGGTCCCATTAGAATGGGCAGTGACAGGAACGGGATCCCAAGCTTGAGAATCAACATTCCCGTGTTGAAACATTGGCGCCTCATTACCCCAGGGAAACGATCGTTCAATACCGGCCGGAGTGCCAAAGGCGGCGCGATGAAATTGCGCTTCGGTCGGCAGGGTCATCCCGACCCAATTAGCATAAGCTTGTGCCTGTCGATGCGTCACGTACACCGGCCAAGATTTCGGTAATGGGACCTCTTGGAACATTGTGCGCACATACCAGGCATCCCCTCGTTTGACCCAAAACGCCGAGGGCTCCCCACCATCCTGAACAAATCGCAAATATTGTTGGTTCGTCACTTTATACCGGCTGATCAAAAACGCAGGGACAGCCACTTCATGTTGCACAAATTCATTGTCCCAGCCAAACCCCTCGCCCGGCTTCATCCCCAAGGTCGCCAGGCCTTCAGGGACTTCTATCATCTCATCCTTCGCCATTTCATCTGAATCCAAAAAAGATAAGACGTGAGAAAAATCGGATGGGGGTTTCTTGTACTTCGAATCCAAATGGTTGAGCAAATAGGCGTTGGTCTCAGCATGCATCAGACGATGTTCAACCGCCATATGAACGATCCATTCTGGAACAGATGGCAACAGGCGATCCACTTCTTCACGGGCTTGCGCATTGTACCGGTACACCTCATTGACCGTTGGCCAATCGGACGGTTGGTCAGCGGGAAGATTTCCAAGGGAAGGATCAATGCCGGCTTCAAATAATTGATCAAATGATTCATGAAAGGACGGCATGCCCAATGTCCACCGACCCATTTGATTCCAGTCAAATGCCTCAAGATGGCCCAAGTAAAAAATTAAGCGGTTCCGTTCAGGAATCGGACGCTCATACATCCCCTCGGCATTTATAAGAGAAAAAAGCCTATCTGTGCGTAACCTGGCCGCCTCCAATTCTTTCTGTAATTTGGGCAATTGCGACATCTTGCCTCTCCTCAGCCATTGTTCAGCTAATGATTTCAGAGCACACTACTTTCACAAGATTTTTCGACTCACCGGACCAACTATACCGAACTCGCCTCCCGCTAGAAAAGTTCAATGAAAGCCATCCGGATGATCATCAAATGTAACCTTCCTGTCTCCCACAAAGCGGGTCAACAAGGCAAACACACAAAAAAAAGAGCAGGGGGCGACATTCGTTGCCCCCTGCTCTTCGGTTTCCCCTGTGGGTTACCCGCTTACAGCCAGTTCACCCGCTCCGCCGGGCGGATGTAAATCGGCTCTTCCACTT
>JBGSSO010000340.1:0-5709 GCA_041737015.1 Nitrospirales bacterium | reverse complement strand
ACGCGGCAGCAACGATAAACAATGCCACGATCCCACGCGGGGTAATTCGTCCCCAATGCACAGGCCCATTAATATGGGCACCCCGCAACAACAACCGATTCAACAATATCCCTCCAACAACCACCGTCGCGGTCGTCATCCCTTGAGGCGAAGAGAGACCCACCCGAACATTCGCCGGAATATAGAATCCGTAAATTGCCAACCACACGATATTGGCAATCCCCATCAAAAATAACACCAGCAAGAAGACATTGCCCTTTGACGCCCACTTGACTGTCATCACACAATTAGCTCGCCGATACAGGATGTAACTCAGTGCGGTCAAACAGATCATGACGTTAACCGCACCATTCTTCGCAGACATCACCCCGAATTGACCAATGACCGGATGCTGTGCCGCGCCCATCGCTTTCATCTCACTGCCACTCATCGCAATGGTGTGCGGCGTAAACCACACGAGAAAACAAACCATCAACGCAAAGAGGATCGCCTTAAAATGAGAATGAAAGCGCTCACCACCTTGAAGGCGCGCCAACGATTGCCAGATGTAATAGTTAATTCCTAAAAACAAGACCCCAACCATTATAGCTTGGAGGACAAACAGCCACGACAACATGCCTCCCATCATCGCCATGCCCATCGTTTGCCTGAACTCAAACACGGCCCGCATCAACCAGTAGCCAGCAAGTGGCATGGGCAGAAGCGCACACACCACGACCACAATAAAGACATGTCCAACCCAATCGTAATACGCCCGGTCCTCAGCGGTTTTTGACATGAAAAACCGATAGGTCGCATAGGCGACAACCACTGCGCCACCTGACATGATATCCGCTAAAAAACGGTGCGCATTCAGTGGATTCCATAGTGGAGAGTGCAAGAGATGCCACACATTCCCTAAAAAATGACCTTGGGCATCAACCCCGGCTGGGGCCATCATAAACGAAGCCCATGCATTCGCTAACAACAACAAAACTACTCCGGTTGCATTTGATAGTACACCAAGAGTCATATGCACCCACTTCAGCGCCGGGGTTTTGAGGAAGTCCCAGGTGTAATAATAGAGTGCCAAGAGGAAGGCTTCACTCACAAACACCATGGCATATACCGGCATGACCGGCTTAAACGTCCCCCCCATGTAACTCATAAACCCCGGGTAAAGAGTCACAAAGGTTACCAGCATGAGAGAGCCTAACAAGGCAGTAATAGAAAGCGACAAGAGTGCCACACGCAAAATATCATGGGCCAATCCATCCAATTTCTGTTGGGATGCCTGTTGTTTTCGTGTGAATCCTAAAAATTCTAATAACAGGCTAAATAAAGGAATAGATAAGACAAAGCCACCGAAATAGGTGTGTTGCTGAGTTACAAACCACACGACCAACCGGTTATCCACCAGAGGATAGGTGGAATAACCTTGAGGACTTTCCGCGACAGACGGACTGGAAATAGACCCTGGAGTTTGGTAGAAAATATCCTGGCTTGCCTGCCCTTCAATTGAGGGCAAGGCCTGATCATCCACGCCCAATGCCATCCCGGCCTGAAGCAGAAAGAAAAACAGCACACCCACCAATGTTTTGACAATTGTTATCAATTTAATTCACCAGATTGCCATGCCCCACTTTGACATCAGCGAGGGAAGTAAGAGTTGCCGGGTCTTTAGAACTTTGGAGCATACCCATCACGAATGGACAACGCTGTATGGATTCAGGAATGCCTACGAGCTGTTCTTCATAGGATTTGCGCCAGCCCAGAAAGAGGGTATACACCGTCATCAACATCGCAGTACATGCCCCCATCGCCATAAATCCTGACTGAGGGATCTGCTCGACACGAAACAAAAAAGCTGTTATTCCCATGAGGACAAGAAAATAAGTAGCGGCAAATGTCAAATTGGGCCACACCCAAAACCAAAGCGATGAGAGCCAGGATCGCGACCTGCCTCCATCTTTCTTTTGAGCATATAAGGCTTCCCCTCTGAAAAATGACTTCATCCCGATGGACGCAATAATAACGGGAACGAGTAATGATTGAATGATGGGTTGCAGTTCAATCGGCCCCACACGGAATAGAAGCCATGAAGCGGCTGCTCCCAGCATGGAAGCCAATGCACCCCATTTCACAATGACCGCGATTTCTTGGGGAATCCATTTTCGTAACGCATCTCCGTCAGGAAAAGTTGGCACCACAACCCCTTGATGGGTCAAACGTTGGACATGACCGATTTCAAAGGCATCTCGTGTCACGGACGTGCAGGAAATAATGATCGCCATCATGGCTGGACCTTCAGGGTGGAGCAAAAAATCGTACGCCACAAATACTTGAAGAATCGCCAAAACCAAGAGAGATAATTGGATCCCATAGACCAGGCCAATCCATCCCACCAACCACATCCACCGCTGAACTCCATCCTGGCGCCAGGATTCCATGAGAGTGGCCCCACGTCCCTGTCGATACGACCAAACAGCGGCAAGCATACAGATACACCCACTTAATCCCAAAAGCATAAATGGCTCTGAAAGCGGCAGGACCGGCTTAAGAAGATGGTAAACCCCAAAAGCCACCAGACCGGGAGCCAGCATCACTAAACGTTTTCGCTTACGAACTGGTGGATCCGTCACCAAGGCATTCAACTGTGGAAGAACACGTAGGGAAAGTCGGTGCAACATATCGTGACTCGCTTCAAAGAAATTTCCAGTTATTTATTATGCGCCCAAATTCGCTCACAAAAAGTTTCATGTGCGCCCAGTCGCCATACCAAAATAGCGGGCTTTCACCTCTTCCATCAGGGCAACCGTTACCGCAGGCATCCCGCGATCCAGAGCCGTTCGCTCCAACTCAACCCTAGCCATCGCCCGGATTCCTGACGGGACATTGTCGATACGACGCTCCGCGTCCGGAGTCCACTCCACCATCCCCTTATTCCGCGCCGACCCAACACACCCAACGGTCACTACCCTTTGTTCCCGGGTAGAGATAAACTCCTCCACCTCCTCACATACGAGAGGAACTAAATAGGGAGGAAGTCGGCTCATTTGATACAAGGCCTCGTCCGTCCATACGGCGTGGGAAACCACCGGATCCAATTCTTTAGCATTCCCTTCTGCTCCAAGGGAAAATCCACACCGATCGCAATGAAATTTCGCAAACACAGAATCGGACGGTAACTCTTCAACATCCACAATTCGTAAAGAATAGTCACAACCACATTGCATGAACAGCCTACCCAATTTTTCCCGGATAGAGAATGTAAAGCATCGTATAGGTAAACGTTCCGGTCACAAACAGCACACAATAGATCACCATGGTGAATTTTCCGAGCACTCGATGGCGTCTGGCCCCATTGGGCCAAATCCGCTGAATGGATATTTCAATGCCAAACACCAACGCGATGAGAAGAATAAGACCGAGATACACACTGAATTTTCCCATGGAAAATCCAGACGTCATCACCCGTGATAAAAAAAACAAGAGGACAATGGTGGTAACCCCTCCAAGGATCATCGCAATGCGTCTTCCAGAAGTCTTTAAAATGGCATCCTTCAAGACCCTTTTGCCTTCCACGAAGGTCTGCGACCGGAATCCCAATACCATCATATAAATGGCCATCACGAGGCCGATCACGACCAGGAGAATATGAAGCGTCAAGACAGGCACAAACACTTGATCGTATAACCATTGAGGTCCGCCAAAGCCCTCCTTGCCTTCAAAAGCCAAGACCCCAAGACTACGAAACAAATAATAACTGATAAAGAAGGCAAGCATGGCAACCATCCCACCGAACATCAGCCAATGGTGCCGATCGGTTTTGTGCTGTCTCGCCTGAATCCATCCGACAATAAACAATGTCGTAAAGAATGTGGCCATCAGTTGGCTCACATCCGCTCCAACCGTAGCATGGGTCCCGAAAAATCCTGGCTCTTTCAGCCAGTCCGCCATTTCACCCATAAGTCCGTGCCATGCCTTTCTGTTATTTCGTGCCTTGAATCATGGCACGCGGTTCTAATTCTTCCACAATTCGAAAGCCGGCTTGATCCATCCATTGGCGACTTTCTTGAATCGTAAAGCACTCGCCACATTCCGTGTTCACCAGGATATGAACAGCAAAGGCTGTCGTCCAAGCAGGGCTCGTTTTAGCCGGATCCAAAAACCGGTCTTTAATGATCAGTCGTCCGCCCTCATTCAAACAGTCATAGACTTTCTTCACCAGTGCCGCATTGGTTCTGCCATCCTGATAATGCAGAATATCCGACATGAGGGCAAGGTCATACGGCCCCTGAAATGCATCGACATGAAAGTTGCCGCCTTGCAAGTGAATGCGATTCTCTAATCCCGCACGATCTACATGTTGCTTGGTCATCTTCAGGGTTTGCGGGAGATCAAAAACCGTGGCGGACAATCCGGGATGCTCCAGGCAAAAGGCAATGGCATTGGTTCCAGCCCCACCCCCAACATCTAGCATCCGTACCGTTCCCTGAATGGGGACACGTTTCGCCAACCCCTGTCCACTTCCCTGCCCGATTCGATCCAAAACGGTAAGCACATGAGCTCCCAGTTCTGGATTCGTTTCAAAAACATGTTGCGTCACAGGTGACCGTCCGGTTTTTACGGTTTGTTCCAACTGCCCCCAATGACTCCACTCAGCGTCATGCAACAGTAATAAATGGCCCACATACTCGGTGCTTGATTGCACCAAATGTCGTTCAGCCACAGGAGTATTGGTATACAGCTTCTCTTCCTTCGTTAACACACGCATCGCAACTAAGGCGTTCATGACCAACTCCAAAGCCCGTGTGTTGAGCTTCAAGGCATCCGCGACCTCATTGACCGTGAGTGAATGTCCCTTGAGTGCGGTAAAGAGATCAAGCTTAACAGCAGTGAGGAGGATCTTGGTTTCCCAGTAGTATCCTATCTGGAAAATATCTGCGAGAGATGATTCACGAGTCACACGGGGCCTCAAACTCAACTTACAATATGAAAAATCATTTTCGATGTCGATCTTAACGGGGTCATTTTGCGAGGTCAAATGCTAAAGGATCAGAAAAATTGTCTAAGCTTTTCCACAAAAAACAAGGGCAACTAGCTCGTAGCTAGTTGCCCTTGACAGAAGTGCGATGCCTCGATCGAAAGAGACTTATTTAATCTCGAAATTGGCTTCGACGGTTCCCCCGTCCTTCACATCCACATCGGCTTCCACTTGGCCGGCAATAGGATGCCAGGCCATTACTTTATGCTTGCCAGCAGGCACGTCCTTGATTTCAAAGGTTCCATCGGCACCGGCCACACCATAATGGGCATTGGTCACCGGCGAATACCAGCCTTGCATAAATTCATGCTGGTCACATTGCAAACGCAACACAGAACCCTTTTTCGCCATTTTCAGCTTGACACTTTTATCCAACGAGTCGCCTTTCTTGGCCAATCCGATATTGAACTCCGTGCTGGACTTGGCACCCAACTGATCGAAGCTATGCGGGTTGTGCAACACACCTTCCGCTGATTTAGGATCGCTTGGATCAGCATCGTTATTGACGACCTTAAATTGGCCCTTACTCACGGCAATTCCGGTATACGGCCTAAACTCGCACAATTCGGCCTCCACCACTTGCGGGGCATCTTTGCCGGCTTTATCTAAAAAGGCCTTGTCTTCAATATCAGTAACCGCCACCACCGCGTTCTTTAAACCCTTACTTCCATCCACTTCCACTT
>JBGSSO010000304.1:0-4024 GCA_041737015.1 Nitrospirales bacterium | reverse complement strand
AACCGGAGAGCCAATTGATTGCCCATTACCCCCGAGGGAACAAACACCGCGGCCTCCTTACCTAACATTTCCGCGGCCATGGCCTCCAATCGATTCACGGTCGGATCTTCTCCATACACATCATCGCCCACCTCGGCCTGAGCCATCGCCTCCCGCATGGCGGGTGTCGGTTTCGTCACAGTATCACTGCGCAAATCAACTTTTTGCATAAATCAATTCCTTCAAAAATGATGTATTCTGTTCATATTCTAAGCAACCGTCCTCCATCACACAAGATTTCCTTTGTCCATTAATCTACAATAGCCGCGATGAAAAAACGTCTTCTCGTCACCGGCGGGGCAGGTTTTCTAGGCAATCATCTCCTACGGCACGCCAACCAATTTGTATCAGCCGGAACGCTACACGCCACGCCTTCCACATCCCTTCCCGGCGTGACGTTTCATGTGTGTGATCTCCAAAACCCTGAGGAAGTTCGAATCCTCATGGATCGGGTGCAACCAGACGTCATTATTCACACCGCCTGCTCGGAACAGGGAAAAGGAATTGACGCGATCCTCCCTGCAGCGGGACTCCTTGCCATGCAAACTGCAGAACGAGACATTCGCTTCATTCACCTCTCGACGGATCAAGTCTTTGATGGGACTTCGGCGCCCTATACCGAAGAAAGCCCCACGAACCCCATCAACCCCTATGGCCATGCCAAAGCCCAGGCGGAAGAACTCATCCGCTCCCTGAACCCACAGGCCACCATCGTCCGCACCTCGTTGCTCTATGATCTTCGAACCCCGGACCGCCAGACAACACGCTTAATCGAGTCCACAAAAACGGGCGACCTGTATCGCTTATTCATTGATGAAATTCGGTGCCCCATCTGGGTGGAAAACCTTGCCGAAGTGTTACTGGAAGTCGCCACCAAAGATGTGCCAGGAATCGTACATCTCGGAGGCTCTGAAAGCCTGAACCGGTGGGACTTGGGAATGGGATTGCTCCAGCACTTTGGGCTCACACAGACATCGAATATCCAAAAGGGAACCATCGAGGAATCTGGACTGGTCCGCCCCAAGGATCTCACCATGGCCTCTTCTCGAGCCAAACAGGCTCTCGAAACACCGCTGCTCTCGCTCCAAGAAGCCCGCAAGATAGCCGTCACATCCGAAAATTGAATTTCTATTTTCCATCAACCAAATTCCAGAAGACTCCTAAAAACATGGGCCTATCACCTGTTAGGCCTTTCGTTTATGGATACCGAGTTTGTTACCGTCGGGGTCCAGGACAATCGCTGCCCGGCAGTGAGGAAGGTCGAAAGGCTCAAGGGCAAACTGCACGTTGTGCTGCCTGAGATGTTCTATCGTCTTATCGAAGTCGTCCACTTCCAACACAAGCTGAGGACCGTCGCCCGATGGCTTCAGGAATGGTTCTTTTCCGATGGCGAGCGTATGAGGACCGATTTCATACTCGACCCAGAATCCGTCGACCAGATCCATAGAAGTCGCGCTGGTGAGCCCGAGAACACCCTCATAAAAGGCACGGGACCGCGCCAGATCCGTGGCTGGATATAAAATAAAAGCAAATTCGACGATTTTCATTAGCGGTACCAAATCCGGCGATAGCCCAACAGTGTCCCGGTGTGAGTGGCAGACCGGAAGCCCGTCGATTCGAGCTGCTCATTTGACTGCCGCAGGCGGCTGGGAAGCGCGGCCAGACGCGGACTCTGTTCATCCGACCGCTCATCAAGTTCCCTTCATCCCTCGGCGAGCAGCCACGGCCCCCTTCAATCCTGTCAGCACCCCGTCCGCCGCCTGCGGTCGGCTGGACGTTCAGGCTGAGCAGCCGAGTCCCGTCCAAGAAGCGGCGGGACGACGGTCTGCCTCAAGCCTGTGGTTAGACCCAAGCAAAATCTAATAGCCTCTTAATTCTAGAGATTGCCAGCTGCCGTCTCTCCAGCTCTTCATTCATCTGTTCACTTTCGTAATCAGAAAATGTCTCGCAATTGTTCTGCTTGTCGTAGCAACAATACTCATACCAGCAGTTTCTGAAGGATGTTCTTTTGCGAGGCGAGAGGTGATGCTCAAATTTCACAACAGCCGAATGATGGTCGTTGTAAAACTTCCGGACCAACCTTATCGTTTTCTGCCACTCGTTTCCAACGGCTGGGTTAATAGGAGGGTTGATTTCGAGCAACCTTTGAATTTCTACGAAAGCATCCCGAAATTGTTTTCCGGCATCATAAAGCTCCTTCCGCTTGTCTCTCCCCAAAGCAAGACGGTGACCAATAAAAGTCCCTAACAGTAAGGACACGAAACTAGCCAAAGACAATTCCCCGAGTGTGAACATAAATTTGACAAACTAAATTGGTCTAACGCTCCGGTTCAGCGGCGGGCCGCGCAGCGGACCGTCCGCTGCAACCGGTTGTTGGGCTGCGCCCGCCTAATTCGGTAGCCCAAGTTGCACCTTCAGCGCCGAGGTGGCGATCTCAACGCCAATCTTCGTAGCAACGTCGAGCGCCCATTTTCCTGCAGCCTTTAGCCTCTCCAAGGCGCGCGGCCGGTCGCCTGCCCGAGCAGCTATCTCTGCATCGGCCACAGCTCCGACGGCAGCGTCCTGCTCCAACGTCTTCGCCTCCGCGCGCATTGCAGCCCGCAGGCGGGCAAGCTCATCAGCAAGGAGAGGCAGGTTGATCTGAGTCACATGGCTACTGAAGTCCTGGGTGACTTCGACGTTGTGGACGTGGGCTCCTGCTCCAGCTACGAAGACCCCAGCCGTTCCCACGTTGTAAGTCACCGACCCATCGGGCTGCCGGCGAGGCTCCAGTGAGGCAAAGAAAGCACGGGACTGGGTCAAGCCGCGATGGAGAGCTTCAAGCCAGGTCCATTGACCTTCTCGACAGTATCCTGTGCGATAGGCGAAACGGACTGGGGGCATCCAAGTGCTTTCCGGGACGTTGGGCATCTTGGTTAAGCCAGCCGCGACGGATAAGAGGAACTCGTCAAGCGCTTTCAGTTCCTCCTCTGCCAGCAGAAGGTGCCGTGGGATGGCACCGCTCTGCTTTGCGTAGGACAGCATCTTCGCGACACGTTCAAGAAGATCATCATGTCTCCCGATCGCAAGCCGCAGTTCAGTGTCCGACTCGGTTGCCACTGTACCTCCCTCGCGCAGCCCAACTAGTGAGTATATTGGTCTGTATAGCTCGGCGGCTGATGCAGTCTATCCGGCTAAGCCAAAATCCGTTTGACTGCAATTCCTTCATGTTTCTCATGGCTTAGAACCATCCCACACGCCATTGTCACAGACAAAGGCTGCAAGCCGGGTCAGTCTATCCTGCTTTCCGCATTCGGCAAGATGTTAAACACAACCGCCGGACTCCAAAAGGCTTAGCCTCCACGACCGTCTTCTTGCTACACCTGTCCGCAGACCTATGGTATTACCCATCCACCTGCAGATCGGCCAACCGAGCTGACGCTCAAATCAAGGGGCGGACCTTGTCTGAGCCTGGCGAGTTGGGCCGCCCTTTCCGTTGCCTGCGTCAGCACGATTAAATCTGGCCGAGCTGGGTGGAAATGGTTTTGGGGCCTTTTGCCGAAACAAAAGGTCCTCGCCTGCCGGGGCGAAACCCGGCAATACAGAAAAACGCATTGACACGAAAGGTAGGGGCACAGATGCCATGGGTTCACCTGCCAACGTTTTCACTTATACATCCGAAAATGGATTCCCGTCACACATCGTAAAGCTATAGGGCCAGAACCATATTGGAAACGCGGATATTGCCCAAACGAATCCTTGCTCAATTCATTAAATATGTCAAATTTTCAATCGCCTCAACAGGACAGGCCCTGACAAGAGATTTGGGTGGTAAAGGAAGTCAACAACCCAATAGACGGTTATTTCTTGTGTGGCAGGTATCGATCCACGAATACTCTTGGTGTAACGACCGAAATCCCCTTGTATCCCGATATCTTCAGGAGGGCTTTATCACCACTGCAAATAAATTTTGACCGGCCTGCCAGAGCACAAGCCATAAATTTAT
>JBGSSO010000296.1:0-5090 GCA_041737015.1 Nitrospirales bacterium | reverse complement strand
AATCAGAGTTGGATTATCCGGAAGACGACCAACCACTTATTAAAGCATTTTCCCTATCCACCATCCTGGACCGGCGACAGGATTACCATGAATTTCAGAATCATCTGCGTAAGATCGAAGGGGCGTATCAAAAAACTCTGGGACAGGGAAATGAATGGTTCCGGCAACTGAGTGATCGCCGATTGTCTGGACGTAAAACCGCAGATGCGATGATCACGAGTATGGTCATGGCCCTGAACAATCCCAAGACGGCGATGTCGTTGATCGATGTTGTCGGCAGTAACGGGGTCGCTTGGAGCCTTTCGGAACATGCCCTCAACGTCTGCACCTTGTCCCTCCTCATCGGCCGTCAGTTGGGTTTGGAAGTCGAGGGATTACTTGAGCTTGGCCGTGGAGCCCTGTTCCACGATGTGGGTTATCGCGCGTGACCCATGAATGTACGATTTAGTGCGGTTGGAATGAAAATCGAATCGGATCCGGAGATGGGGCAACGACATCCGGAGGTAGGGCGACAGCTTATGCCGTCCTTCCCGGATACGAGTCCAGCAGTGTTGGAAATGATTGGACGGCATCATGAACGACTGGATGGTTCGGGGTTTCTGATTGGCATGGGAGCGGACGGCCTCTCATTGTCGACAAAAATCGTCATGGTCGCGGATTATTATGATGAACTCTGCAATGCTCCTGATCCACAAACGAGTCTCACCCCCCATGCGGCGTTATCCCGACTCTTTCGCCACGTGGTCATGAAGGGAGAATCGTCCAGATTCTGTCCGGAGGTGGTGCAAGCCCTGGTGCAGGCCATTGGGGTCTATCCGCCAGAGAGCCTGGTGAAATTAACTGATGGATTTCTCGGGGTTGTGTCACTAATCAATATTCATCACCCGACCAGACCGACGGTGTTGTTGTATGCGCCTTGGATCTGCCGAAACGATGGGATGTTGGTCAATTTGGCACAAGAGCCTGAGTTGGAAATCAAGCAAGCCCTTCATGTAAAGGATATACCCCTGCATGCCCTCGCGTACCTGAGCCCCCGTCGAATGGCCATGTTTGTGCATGCGACCGAACCCACGACTATGGCTCGTAATAGTCGCCGTCGCCAATCCCTCAAGTCTTCTCTCCTGCATTAACATCCAGTCACTTATAATCTTGGGCCCACTTTCGGTTCTCCTGAAGTCTAAGTGGATTCATCTATCGTTGGTCGATCGAAACGGGAAAGACCGAAAAACTCCCACGACGAACCGGAATGGGGTTCCCTGGTTTGAACCGTTATTGAAAAGGAGTACAATGCATCCTCATTCCGGCCAAGGTCCTCTGTCTAGGGATGTCCTTTTTTTAAGGAGGCCACTCGGATGAGTCCACCGACTATTCTTGTTGTGGATGACGAGACGGACATTTGTCTGGCTCTCAGCGATTTACTGGGCAACGAAGGCTACCAGGTGGAATCGGTGGAAACCGGAAACGAAGCGTTACGTCGGGTGTCTCTCCCTCACCCCTACAGTGCCGTCATTCTGGATTTAGGTCTGCCGGACCTTGATGGCCTGATCGTCCTGCAACGGCTGCATGGACAGGATGCAACCCTTCCCGTGATCATTCTCACCGCGCATGGCGATCAAAAGGAAAAAATTGCCACCTTGCAACATCACGCCTTTGCCCACTTGATTAAACCGTATGACCGGCAAGAGGTGATCGAGATGGTGCAACGCGCGGTCGCGGTCAAAAATCTGACCTGGAAGGCCGCGCAGGCGGAAGAGGCGCTCACTTCGAGTGAAACGCAACGTCAGCTTGAACAACAACACACGCACAGGCTGCTTTCCGAAGGTGAACAACGTCTCCATCTGGCTTTGAGGGCCGGCAACATGGGGATTTGGGATTGGGACATTGTCGCAAATCAGGTCATGTGGTCTGAGGAGGTTTCAGACATCTTCGGCTTGGGTAAAGATCAAATGCCTAGAACGTTGGAGACATTTCTTCCTTATGTTCATCCCCACGACCGGGCCATGACTGCCGAGGCCGTCCGAGCCACCTTGGAAGAGAATGCTTCATACTACCTTGACCATCGAATCGTGTGGCCATCTGGAGAGGTTCGCTGGCTGAGTTGTAAGGGGCAGGTTAAGCGCGATTCACAGGGGCGGCCCCAACGAATGCTTGGCACAATTCAAGATATCACGAGCCGAAAGCAACAAGATCTCCAATTGCGGGAGAGTGAATCCCGTTTTCGGGAGGTGGTGGAAGCCATTCGGGAAGTGTTTTGGGTGAGTAATCCTGAAAAAACTGAGATTCTATATATCAGCCCTGGGTACGAAAGTATCTGGGGGCGGTCCTGTTCTGGTCTGTATGCCTCTCCGCAATCCTGGATGGACGCCATTCATCCTGATGACCGGGAACGCATACGAGCCCGAGCGCTAACTAAACAATCCCTTGGAATTTATGAAGAGGAGTACCGAATTATCAAAGCGGACGGAAGCATACGATGGATTCGTGATCGAGCCTTTCCGGTGAAAGATCAGGCGGGCAAAGTCCAACGGATTGTCGGAGTGGCGGAGGATATTACCGAGCGAAAACAGGTTCAACATAGTCTGCAAGCTCTGGCGGAAGCTTCCTGGGAATTAACCGGTCCCACCCTCTTTGAGATATTGGTGTGGGAAATGGCCGCTATCCTAAATGTGAAATTTGCCTTTATTGCTGAATACATAGACCACAAACGGGCTCGAACGCACGCCTCCTGGGCGGGTGGGTCGTTTGCCGATCCCATGGAATATTCGCTCTCGGGGACTCCTTGCGAAGAGGCGTGGAAAGGCAATCGGTGTTTTTGGTGGGATCATGTTCGGCAACACTTCCCTGATGATCAAAGGTTGGCTGACGGAGGTATTGAGTCCTATTTGGCATACCCCATTCGGGGATTGGAGAGGCAAGTCATTGGCCACGTGGCCGTGATGGACGTGCGGCCTATGGAGCAAGATCCCTTTTGGGGAGGCATTTTAGAATTCGTGGCCTTGCGCGCGGCCTTGGAATTTCAGCGGATGAACATCAATCCCTCATCCTCCATCTGACGACCCATCCAATCAAGCATTAGCTCCCGAATACAGTTCACCTCTCTGCGCGCAGTTCTTACTGAAAAGATTTTTCCTTCAACAGGCGTTCGATTTGCTGGCGGAGGCCGAGTTGCACATTGGTAAAAAATCAAGGTCGTCGGAAGCCACCCTCAGGGCAAACTTGATTGCATGTGGGCATGGGGTGTCCCCTTTTAGTAGAAGAACAGGAGTATTTCCTTTGTCTTCTCCACGATTCTTGTGAAAGCGGAGGAGTTTAGTGAGGAGATTTTTCTAACCAACCTTTGGCTTCGGGGTAAAATTGGCCTAAAATTTCCTGGCTCATCCTTGAGAGTAGAGGAACGAGATTGGCCTGGATGTGATCCGTCATTCCTGTTGTGGGTTGTGGAGATCGGGTCAGTTTCCACACTTGGTGTAGGTCGTCTTTTCGTTGTTCAAGAATTTTTTCGGCTGCGCGTTGCCAAAAAATGGGAAACTCTCTTGGGTCCGTGTAATCCCCCCGTCCCCTCCCGCAATGGGTCACCGCTAAATAGCGTAACAATGCATCCCGCGTTTGCCGGTCGAGAAACGCAGGAACCCAGGAAATCCGATTGGAATCTCCTGTTTCCTGACTTTTGGCATAGGTCCGTTCGGCGAATGCTCCAAGGATGGCTCCACCAATGGTAAAGGCGCCATGAGAGAGACCTCCGGTGGCTAAGTCCGAAGCCAATCCAGCTGCCGCTCCACTAGCCAGGGCTCCCCAGAAAGTTTCTTCTTCCCACGGCTTTCTTTCACCTGGCACGGTCACATCTTCAATCCTGGATTTGAGTGTGTGCGCGACATCGCCGGTTAACCCATGTAACTCGATAAGGTCTGCGGTGACGACTGAGATACGTTGGGCTAAGCGTTGGTCCAAGGCCTGAATCGCATTTTTAATTTGCGGCTTTTTTGAGAGCCCCGTCGGCTCTTGGGGCAGGCGTTCTCCATCCAAGGCGGTCTCGATCAAGAGTTGAGCGAGATGGGTCATGGATGTATCAAAAATCTGCCGATGGGTGGCATACCAGGCCTTTCCTAATTTTTCCATCGTGTGGCGTTTTTCGGGTGGCAGGGCCTGAGTGACGTGATTCCATAAAACGCCTTCCTGAACCCAGCAACGCGTAAAGGCGTCCAAGCTCATCACGTCTTTAATGACGCGTTGAATGACCCAATGTTGCCTCCAAAGGGATTCCAATTGTCGCTGTTGTTGTGGGTCGATCAGACCGGTTTGATTCACTAAGACAATGACGGGTTTATCGAGCCATGTGAGGAGATCGAGTTCAGGCTGAAGATAGCCCGCCATGGACGGATCTTCTGTAGCATTGACGAGGTATAACACCACGTCAGCTTCATCCCTGACGTTTCGGATCGCTTGCTGACTACACCAAAACGGTTTGTCTGCTATACGGTCCCAGACTTGAGATACCATCCACCCAATCGGGTTGGTGAGTCCTTGAAGACGACCCAAGAGCTTGTGGCTATTTCCAAAGCCTGGGGTATCCCACAAGTTGAGTCGGGAGCCATCAGAAGTCTCCAGCAATACAAAGTGTTCATTTTGAAGCGTGACATGGGCCTGATCGAGCACCTGTCCGACGTCGCGACGCAACAGAGTGCGGGCCAAGGTGGTCTTCCCGATGTTCGTATGGGAAATGAGTGAAAGCGTGATAGAAGAAAGGGCAGTCATGTCATCTCACTTTTTGGGGGCCACAGAGCAGCTTGTGCCTTCTCAAGAAGCTGGTCGCGGGATGTGTCTTTGGCATCGAAAGCCACGATTTGCAGATGGTAGTCGTTGGCGAGTCGTTGCCAGGTTTGTTGGCGTCCTCTCATTTGTGCCTGATCAGCCAAGTGCCGATAAGGTTCCTGGTCCAGAATCAGGAGTAAGTGATGTTGTCCGTTACAGGACTCAATAGATGTTTGAAGTCTATGAAATAGTTCACCGTGCACCTCCCCTTCCGGGGTTTGGGCCAGATTGCAGACGAGAACCACCGTTTGAGGTGAGGAGATTGCCTGCAACCAGGGAAC
>JBGSSO010000195.1:0-17276 GCA_041737015.1 Nitrospirales bacterium | reverse complement strand
TTTTTTGTGGGGTGGTGATGTCCAAGATCAATGGAGGATTTTTCCAATTTTCTCCGGTGTTTGGAGAAGTTCGACGCAATCTAGAGACCATTCTGCGCGCCATCCATAACTTTGAAGGGCATCTCCTTGTTTTTCCAGAACTCGCCCTTTCGGGCTATCAATTCCTTTCGAAGGACGAAGTCCGGGAGTTGGCAGAAGACATTCCTTCTGGCCCCACCATCAAAGCCTTGGAAGAGGCCGTTCGGGGCCGTGACCTGCACATAGTGGTCGGGTTGGCTGAACGAGATCATGAGCGGTTATTTAATTCGGCAGTGCTGATCGGCCCCAAAGGGTATATCGGGAGTTATCGGAAAACCCATTTATTTTTTGAGGAAACCCTCTGGTTTGCTCCTGGAGATACGGGATTTCTTGTCTGGGATATTGGAAAGGCTAAGGTTGGTCTCCTCGTCTGTTTTGATTGGTTTTTTCCTGAAGCCGCAAGAAGTCTGGCCATTAAGGGCGCCGATATTTTATGCCACCCCAGCAATTTAGTGTTGCCCTATTGTCCTGATGCCATGGTGACGAGATGCTTGGAAAACGGGGTGTTTGCAATAACAGCCAATCGAGTCGGTTGCGAACAGCGTGGGGGAAAACCCGCATTGCCATTTATTGGCATGAGTGAGATTGTGGCCCCCAATGGACGGATTTTGTATCGGTCTTCCCAAAAAGACGAAGAGGTGGGTCTGTACGAGATGGATATGGCGGAAGCCCGCGACAAACGCATCAATCCCTATAACGATTTGCTTAAAGACCGACGTCCTCAATTGTATGTTTTGTAAGCGGTAAGTAGTTGGAATCCACAGCCAGGGCCGGGGCTAGGCTTGACATAACCGCGAGGATGCCATAAATCCTGAAATAGGGGTGTAAACCCAAAAACCAGATATGGTCAGGAAGAGTTTTTTTCAAGGATGAAACTTTCTATTGGCAGGGACGAGGAGGATATTATGAACAGGTGGGTGGTCATGTCAGTCGTGCTTCTGTTGGGATTGTCAGGGTGTATGGTGTCGAAATCGAAATATGAGGCATCGGTGGCGGATATGGAGACGGCCAAGGCCGAGTTGGAAAAAAGCCGAATGCATCAGGAAGCTCTTGAAGAACAAATACGCAATTTAAAAGGGTTGAACGAAAAAGTTTCTACGGATTTAGAGACGATGACCACCGAGGTCCAACGGATTAAAGAAGGGCGAAAAAATGAGCACACCTTATTGGAAACACGTGAGCGGGAATTAGATCAGGAGAAAGAGCAGCTCACGTCCAAATTGCGGGTAGTCGTGGACCAATATCAAAAAGTGAAAGCGCAAAACAAAGCCCTCAAAGAAACGGTGTTGCGCTATCAGAAGGAATTAAAAGATACCCGTGAATCTTCCGTAGGGAGTACTGCGGGAGTGATGAAGCCCTCGGAGAAACCTGATATGTCCAAGAGCGAAATCGCTCCGCCAATGACTTCCAGCCCGATCGTTTCGTCCAAACCACCGGTGCCGAAAATTGTGACTCCCCCAACCCTGCCCAAAATCGGAGGGGATTTAGTCAACATTAATAAGGCGCCAGTGAGTGACCTGGTTTTGACTCTGGGTTTAACTCGGGAGGTCGCCGAGGAAGTGGTTTCCAACCGGCCTTATCGGCTCCGTGGCGAACTTGTGGCGAAAAACATTATTCCCAAGGCCACATTTGACGAGATCAAGGACCGTATCACGGCTTCTCCGTAATAGGGCAATTGGTAAGGCCATAGATCCAACCGGATTGGGTTCAGGCTGAAGCAGGAGGGGAACCTAGGAAAAGTAGGATATCGACTAGAGAGTAAAATATTCTTCAATAAGGGGAACTTCATCAACAGAGATGGAGTTCCCCATTTTTGTGTGTGGGCTTATGACATTTTTGCAGTGCTGGAGCCATCCGTCAGACAGCGATCCTCGATGATTTGTCCATCCTGCAGTTGAATCAGCCGGTCAGTCTGGAGGGAGAGTTTTTCGTTGTGGGTCACAATCACGAAGGCTGTCCCATGCGTGCGATTGAGTTTTCGTAAGAGTGCAAATAATTCATCACCGGTATGCGTGTCGAGATTGCCTGTCGGTTCATCCGCCAACACCAGGTCAGGGTGCCGGATTAAGGCTCTGGCCACCGCGACACGCTGCTGCTCTCCTCCTGATAATTCTCCTGGTTTATGGTGCAGGCGGTGGGAGAGCCCCACTTCAGAGAGAAGTGATTGGGCTGCGTCCATGGCCTGCTGCTTGGGGATTTTTTGAATGAGCGCTGGAAGGTAGGTGTTTTCCAACGCGGTGAATTCAGGCAAGAGGTGATGAAATTGAAAGACAAATCCGATGGATCGATTCCGGAACCCCGCTAAGGCTGTTTCGCTTACCCGGAACATATTCTTTCCCTCAAATAGCACCTCTCCGCTGGTCGGGCGATCCAAGGTTCCCATGATGTGGAGCAACGTACTCTTTCCTGCCCCTGATGCTCCGACAATCGACACCATTTCCTTTCGCGCTAAGCTCATGGTAATGCCGTTGAGGACATGCACCGTTTGCTTGCCCATCTGAAATGAGCGGCAAAGATTGTCGATAGAGACCAATGGCACTTGGGGAGTGACTTCTGAGTCGATTGGGTTATTCATAACGAAGGGCGCTGACTGGGTCTAACTTCGCCGCTTGCCATGAGGGGTAGAACGTGGCGGCGAAACTGATAAGGATGGCCGAAGTGGCTACCAACAGCACATCCAAGGGCAAGATATGCACGGGAATGCGGGATATGTAATAGACGGAGGCGTCGAAGGTCCAATAGTTCTGAATGAGCCACAAAAAGGTATAGCCGAGAGGGACCCCAATGCCCGTTCCCACGATGCCGATCACCAACCCGTTTAACATGAAAATCCGCATGATGGCTCCTGGCGTGGCGCCCATGGCTTTGAGAATGGCAATTTCACGTTGTTTCTCGTTGACGATCATCGTCAAGGTCCCCACGATATTGAATGACGCGACCAGGGTGATCAAGACCAGCAGAAGAAACATCATGGTCTTTTCGAGTTTCAACGCTGAAAACAAATTTCGATTTAACTGCATCCAATCGCGGGCGATAAATGTGGGGCCGAGTGTGGCTTCCAATCTTTGTGCAATCTGCTGCGCCAAAAATACGTCGTTGACTTTGACTTGAATCCCAGTGACCGTTTCACCGAGATTGAAAAATTTCTGGGCTTCTTCCAGACTGATATACGACAACGAAGAATCATATTCGAACATGCCGGATTCGAACACGCCGACAACGGTATAAGGTCGAATTTTCGGTGTCATGGTCAAGGAGGTCATTGGGCCGACAGGTGACACGACGTTGATGGTATCACCGATAAACACGCCAAGCCGAAAGGCCAGTTCCTTCCCCAAAATTATTCCGGGCGGATTGGAGGGCGCAGGAGTGGGGTTGTCCGGCCCGGAATTGGGAGATGCCGATGTGGGTGAAGTAAAAGGGCGAGTCAGGTCAGCCAAATCCCCGAATTTCATGTTGGTTTGTAAATCGGTCACGCGTGTTTCCTGCGAGGGCTGAATGCCTCGGAGGATGATCCCTTGCACGGCTGTTTTGGAGGTGACGAGTACTTGTTTGAAAATGAACGGAGCAGCCGCTATGACATCGGGGACAGCTTCAATCTGATCAACCAGGTCCGCATAGCCTTTCATGTCGTTGCTCCCACGTTCCTGGACGATCACATGCGCGGTCGTGCCAAGGATTTTCGACTGGAGATCCTCCTTGAACCCGGTCATGATGCCAAGTGTGCCAATGAGTGCTGCGACACCAAGGGTGATCCCGGTGATGGAGATAAACGTGTTCAGCGAAATCGTTCGTTGCCGACGCTTGGCCCGAAGATACCGCAGCCCGACTAATATCTCATAAGGGAGAGTCACAAAGGCCGATCCGGTCGAAGTTGGGGAAAGAGAATGACATCGCGAATCGAGGCCTGATTGGTGAGAAGCATGACGAGTCGATCAATCCCAATGCCTTCTCCTGCCGTAGGAGGCATGCCATATTCGAGGGCCCGAATAAAATCCTCATCAAGATAATGGGCTTCGTCGTCTCCCGCATCCCGCAAGGCCACCTGGGCTTCAAAGCGTTGTCGCTGGTCCAATGGATCGTTTAACTCCGAAAATCCATTCGCTAATTCCCGTCCACCGATAAAGAGTTCAAAGCGGTCTGTCAGAGCCGGGTTGGCTTCTTTTTTCCTGGCCAACGGGGAAATTTCGATGGGGAAATCGGTAATGAATGTTGGTTGAATCAAGGTCGGTTCGACCGTGGCCTCAAAGAGGTTGACGAGGATGTCGACATGGCTGGCTTGCGGAGCACAATCAACCCCTAACCGTTTTGCCGCGTCCACGGCTTTCTTATGATCCGACAGGACCTCAGGATCCAACTGGTTGACCTCGACGATCGAGTTCAAATAGGGCACCCGGCGCCAGGGGGGTACCAGGGAAATGCTTTGTCCCTGGTAATCCACCGTTGGGCCTCCGCATATTTCCAGACTCAAGGTGTGAAACAACTGTTCGGTCAAGTCCATCAGATCATTGAAATCCGCATAGGCTTGATAAAATTCCAACATGGTAAATTCAGGATTGTGAATGGTGGAAATGCCTTCATTGCGGAAATTGCGGTTAATCTCAAAGACCCGCCGGAATCCCCCGACAATGAGGCGCTTGAGGTATAACTCAGGTGCCACACGCAAATATAAGTCCACGTCGAGGGTGTTGTGATGGGTCACAAACGGGCGAGCGGTGGCTCCTCCAGGAATGGAATGCATCATCGGCGTTTCCACTTCGAGGTATTCTCGTTCCGTGAGAAACGAACGAATGATATTGATGATTCGACTGCGCGTGCGGAATACCTGGTGCACCGATGGATTGGCAATCAAATCCACATAGCGTTGCCGATACCGGGTTTCGATGTCGGTGAGTCCGTGCCATTTTTCCGGAAGAGGCCGTAACCCTTTCGTGAGAAAGGTGAGGCGATGGACTTCTACTGTAAGTTCGTCGGTTTTGGTGCGAAATAACTTGCCTTCGACTCCAATCCAATCCCCTAAATCAAAGGACTGCGAAAGTTCGTAGGACTGATCCCCAAGCAGATCTTTTTTGAGATAGACCTGGAGGCGATGGCCTTCCTCCTGTAGGGCCGCGAAGGCGGCTTTGCCAAAACGGCGCATGGCCACAATGCGTCCGGCCACCGTGCACGAAACCGGGGTGCCTTCAAGCTCTTCTTTGGTCGAGTCCGTATACGAATGAAGAATGGTTTCAAGCGTATGGGTGGTGGGAAAACGTGTCCCAAAGGGACGGAGGCCTCCATCCTGAAGCGCGTGCAGTTTTTCCAGCCGTTGTTGTTGTTGTTCGTTTAATTCTTCCATAACTGACATGGCTTTACTGATTCATAGAGGTGAATATCTCGATGGTCGTCTGGTCAACATGTCGAACACTATTATGTCGGTGATAAATCATGAAGGCCGAAAATCGAATGTGGATGCGTGTCAATTGGCTGGCATGTGTGAAGCTTTCGAGGCCTTCATGGTTAAATACGCTTCAATGAAGGGGTCCAACGCTCCATCCATGACCGCGGCGACATTGCCTGACTCATGGTTAGTCCGGTGGTCCTTGACCATTTGATACGGTTGGAATACATACGAACGAATCTGGCTACCCCAGGCGATATCTTTCTTTTCCCCAACAATATTTTGAAATTCAGCGTCCTTCTTTTGCTGTTCCAGCTCATACAGCTTCGCTTTTAATACCCGCATGGCGCCGATCCGGTTTTGCAATTGCGACCGTTCATTTTGGCATTGCACCACCGTTCCCGTGGGAAGATGGGTCATGCGAATAGCGGTTTCCACCTTGTTCACATTTTGCCCGCCCGCGCCACCCGCGCGAAAGGTATCGATTTTCAGATCCTTATCGTCAATCACAATTTCAATATCGTCGTCCAATTCCGGATAGACCCCCACTGCGGCGAACGAGGTATGTCGACGTTTGTTGGCGTCAAAGGGGGAGATCCGAACCAGCCGGTGCACGCCAGCCTCTGAATGCAGGTATCCATAGGCTAATGGACCGGCAATCGCCAAGGTCACGCTCTTGATCCCGGCTTCATCGCCGGGTTGGAGATCGATGGTTTCCACTTTGTATCCGCGTTCCTGTGCCCATCGAACATACATGCGCATAAGCATCTGTGCCCAGTCCTGGGATTCGGTTCCCCCGGCTCCGGGATTAATGCTGAGAATGGCATTATTCTGGTCATGTTCGTCCGATAACAATTGTTCCAACCGCCAAGCTTCCAGCGTGGCCTCAATGTCTTTGATGCCCTTGCTCCACTCGGCTTCTAATTCCGGATCGCCCTGTTGGCCAATCAGATCAAGAATGGCGAGAAGGTCATCCCGTTGCTGGTCGAGTTGGTGAAGGCGTGCGAGTTGGCGTTCGATCTCGGATTGACGTCGTCCGGCTTTGGCGGCCTGACGGGGGTTGTTCCAAAAATCCGGTTGGGAGGTCTCCCGCTCAAGTTCTTCCAGTTCAGTTGTTAGCCGAGGAACGTCAAAGATACCTCCGGAATTCCAGAATGTAGTCGTTGATTTTTTCCATTCGAATGCGAATATCTTCGAGCATGGGCAGCACTCCTCTCGTGGCTATATCGGTGAAGACCGTGGTTTGCGCGTGGAAAGCGGTGTGGTAAACCGACACCAAGTGAACAAAATACCAGCCATTATAACACAACCCCAACTAAAGACATCCCCAAATTGCGTGTAAAAGGTGGGTGATGAGGAGCGGAGTGGCAATAATCCCGTCACCGCCTGTTCTGAAAAAATTGATGTCTGGGAAAGAATGTGTCCGTCCGGGGCAATGAAGCCGGAAATGCCGGTGTTGGCAGCTCGGGCAAAGCCCAGATGATTTTCCACGGCACGAAAAACGACCATGCCGAAATGTTGATACGGCGCAGCAGAATCCCCGAACCAGGCATCATTGGTAATCGTGACGAGGAAATTAGCACCCTCCTGGGCCATCCGGCGAACCAGATCAGGAAAAATCACTTCGAAACATATGGCCACCCCGAATTTCGGACCACTGTCGGGGGGAACCGTCGGGACTTGCATGGTCATGACTCCCTGGCCGGTTTTGAAGTCGCCGATCCCCACCACGAGCTTATCCAGAAAAAAGAGAATAGATCGCAAGGGAATGTATTCCCCAAAGGGCACCAGATGCCGCTTGTCATACCGGTCCGAGACCCGTCCCTCAGCCGTCACCAGAAAGGCACTGTTATACAAATACGGCCGGCCGTCTTGTTGAAATCGAAGTGTGGGGCTGCCAAATAGCAACGAGTTATGCGTGTCTTTCGCAATATCAAGGACCTGTTTCTGGTAGGCGGGTTCCTTCTCGAAGAGAAACGGTGTGGCCGCCTCCGGCCAAATGAGCAGGTCCGTATTCTTCCCGGCTTCTTGGCTGAGGCTGGTGTACCGTTGAAGCGTTTCATCCCGATAGGCTTCGTTCCATTTGACAGCTTGATCAATATTGGCTTGGACCAACCCAATCGACAGAGTGCGTGCCGAGGCGTCAAGGTTGGCTTGTTCCTGCACCCGCCAGGTCCCATAGGCCAGGACGAGACTCAGAGCGCAGCCAAAGCCTGCCACGGACACCCATGGTCCTGGAAGGGCCAAGCCCCGTGTTTTGCCGTAGATCCACAAGAGGAGAGAGGTCAGCGCAACATTCCCCATAACGATTAAAAATGACACCCCGTAGACTCCCGTGACGTCGGCAATTTGAATAACCGAAAGCCATTGGTATTGGGAATAGCCCAAGAGCGCCCAGGGAAACCCGCTCAATGCATAGGTTCGCACAAATTCCAGGGCGACCCACAATGCGGGAGCTGCCAGCCACAAGAGGTTGGGACATGTGCGTTGGAACTTGGCATATCCCCAGCCATAGATGCCCATGTATAAGCCAAGGTAAGCAGCCAAAAGGAGCATCAACAAGGCACTCACGATGAATGGCACTTGACCAAATTGATGCATGGCCGTGATGACCCATGTCACGGTTCCCGCAAAGGCGATGGTTCCCGCCAGCCACCCGAAATACAAGGCCCGTCTTGGTGGAAGGTCATGAATGATCATGTGGAGGGGAACCAACACCAACCAGGCCAGCCATCCGAGATCAAATGGGGGGAAACTCAGGGGATGAAGGATACCGATTAAGGCGAAAGCGAAAAAATGGGCCGCTGCCCTGCGAGATGGAAAGGATGAAGATGGAATGGTCTGCCCCACGTTAATCGGGACCCACGGCTGTTCCCAGGGATGTGCCCTGCCGTTTTATCGAGTGTGGGCGTATGGTCACTCCTGAATGATACCCAGGAATCAGCAGATATTTCGGCTGGAAAGGGAAGAAGGAATGATGACAGTCGAATTGGTGAATACGATTCAGGGCTACAAGAAAACCAAATGGGAAATACCGTTCACCTCGCATGAACGGCCTGAGGATTGGCTAGACGGCTTTTTGGACCAATCCGGACCGCAGGCAACGGGTGCACACTTTAATCCGTTGGGCGGCACCCTTCACCAGAGCGCGAACCGTGCGGAGATTGGGCCGAAACACGCGTTTTGTGCGATTATTCGCGTGACTGACATTGTTTCCCACTAAGCGGTTTTTTCCGCACACGTCACATGAAAAAGCCATTAGTCTTCTCCTGAATATTTAAAATGACCGAATTGTCGATTAGAGATTAGAGTCTGTTTGTTACCACAGGTGACATTGTACACACAAGCCCCTGAAAATCAAAAATTTCCTATTGATGCCTAATAGATAAAGATATTTACTCTAAAAAAATGCCAATCTACACGAGAAATTATCATGGAGCCTCTTACCCATAGTCGGGGCTGTTTTAAGGAAATTTTTCTCTTCTTTTGTGGCCTGAAGGCCACGCAGGCCTCGAGCAAGATTAATTCCTATAGGGAGAATGGCTTTATCCGCGTTGAGTCTATCACTACGATGATTTGATGCCTGGCGGATCGGAGGAGAAGGGAGAGGTAGAATGGGCTATTTCGGCTCCGAAAGGTAAAGACTACGTTATCTACGGAAGCGGATATTGTCTATTTTCCCTTCAACGTCTAATCGGCTGCTGAAAAAAGATGGTGGTATCTGGGAGGCTCCCTTGCTCCTGCACCCCTCACTTCAGAAAGTGATCGGTGGGCGCGAGCAGTTGGAATTATCCCAGCCACCCTTGTGATTGAGACCTTGTCATCCACCTTTTTGAGCAGCCTGCGAGGACAAGGGCAGGCTGCCACTCTTCTTGCCAAGTCTATGAAGAGATCGTAGATTACATTCACTCCTCCCGGTGTTAAGGTTTTATATGACGAAAAAAATCCATGAACGTTTTGGACTTGACCTTGGTGTAAATGAAGCCAAGCGCCGCTTTGTGAACCGAGTTCTGGATTTTCTCATTCACGAAATTCACATTGTTGCATGTCAAAGGTACGGCATTGATGTATGGATATCTCTTGAACGCCATATTTGCAGCAAGCTGGGCGAACAATGGAGAAGCCCGCGTTGTTTGTCATCAGTTGTTAACAATGATTTTGAGAAAAGCCTCCAAGCCCTTGAAGCTCTATATGCCCATCCTAACTTTGTCGATCTTGCGAACGATGGCATAACGTCGATACTTCAAGATACTGAAATTGATATTGGTATTCGTTGGGAGAATGGACGATTCTTGCCGTCTGGTGCTCCTGTGCTAGACCAGAAGCCTGTCGACGATGTCCTCGGGATCCTCTCGTCTTCACAACGCAAGGGTGTCTCTGATGCATTCATGAAATGACTTGGCCACTTCCTCAATTCCATCCAGAAGCTTGAACTTTTCGCCGATGTCTTGAGGGACATGTATGATGCTCTGGAGGCCCTCGCTAAAATCATCTGCAATAATGACCGCGATCTCTCGGCCAATCGTGAGAATTTTATCTCGGGTTTGAAACTCGCGGACTCATACAAACGAATGTTGAAAGAATACATTGCATACGCAAACGACTTTGCTAGACATGCTGGCCCTGCTGGCAAACAGAAGCCTCTTCCAGTGCGGAGAGAAGTCGAAGGCTTCATGTATCTGACCGGATTGTTCATCCGGTTGGCTCTCAGCAAAGAAGCATAGTTGTCGATATTCATAGAGAAAAAATGGTGTTTGACACCGCCTCTCCCTCGTTCGTTCCCTCTTGCAATAGCCGGGTCGGTATTTTCACAGCTTGTTGCTTGGACTCGGAGCGGACTTTGCTGAAGGAGGTCGGACTTAGAACCTACTAGGATCAAAAATCATTTTATTTTCTCATCATCTTCACACTTCCAAGAATATTTTTTGTACAATAAATGCCAGCCTCGTTCATGGAGCACACCATGATGCAGTTGCGGCACGTTCGACAACGGTTCTTTGCCTATCTCCTCCTCCTATTGATGGATAAGTCTTCCAATCATGGTTTAGTAGGTCTTTTCATTTAAACCTTATGCCGACTCAATCCTCTCTCTCTGAGATTCCCATTCAATTTGCCAAAGGGGTGGGGCCCCGGAGGGCTCGCTTGCTGGAAAAATTGGGAGTGCAGACATTAGAGGATGCTTTCTGGTTTTTACCCTGGCGATACGAAAACCGATTAGAAGTGTTGCCCATCGGAAATCTTCTCCCCGGCATGAAGGCCACCATTAAAGGCAGAGTGCAGAAGGTATGGGTGAAAACCACCTATCGAAGAGGTCTGGTTGTGGTCACGGTGACGGTGAGGGATGAGACGGGTCTTATCGAATGCGTGTTTTTTAATCAGCCCTACCTGGAAAAGACTTTTGCGCCTGGGGTGTCTTTATTATTGACCGGTTCAGTCTTGTCCGATTCTTCCGGAAGCCTACCGATGACGATGCGCGGGCCGGAGTATGAATTGTTGGATGAGGACGAATTGCCGGACATGTGTGGGGGCCGGATTGTTCCCGTCTATCATGAGACGAATGGCCTGAGTTCCAAGCAGATTCGACGAATTATGCGATCGATTTTTGACCATTATGCCGGCTATCTTCAGGAGATGTTGCCGACGGCGATGCGCATGCAATTGGGGGTGACAACCCTTCCAGAGGCGTTACCCGTCTTGCATTTTCCCAGTCAGGAGCGTTCGGTGGAGGCCTTGAATGCCTATGCGACGCCTGAGCACCAACGTCTGGCGTTTGAAGAACTGTTTCTCCTGCAATTGGCACTCGCCATGCGGCGCCAAGAGCAGACTCAGGACATTGAAGGCATCGCATTTGCTGTTCGCAACCCGTTGGTTGAACAGCTGAAAACCGTGTTGCCCTTCTTGCTCACTTCGGCGCAAGACCGAGTGATCAAGGAAATTAGCCATGATATGGGACAGCCAATAAGTATGAACCGTTTGCTGCAAGGAGATGTCGGGTGTGGGAAGACGGTAGTGGCTCTTCATGCCATCGTGATGGCCTGTGGGTCCGGATATCAAGCCGCCCTGATGGCCCCCACGGAAGTGTTGAGCGAGCAGCACTATCTGTCGTTGTTTCCCATTTTTGATGCCCTGGGTGTCCGGTGCCTCTTGTTAAAAGGCGGGCAAACCGGACGCGAGCGCGGGAAGATACTTGCAGGAATCCAGTCAGGTCAGGTGCAGGTGGTGGTGGGTACCCACGCGTTGTTACAGCCGGATGTGCATTTTGCGAAGCTTGGGTTGGTGATTGTGGATGAGCAACACAAATTCGGGGTGCTGCAGCGTGCGCAGCTTCGTGGGAAAGCGCCATGGCATCCCGATGTGTTGGTGATGACCGCCACGCCTATCCCCAGGACCTTAGCGATGACGCTCTATGGGGATTTGGATGTGTCGGTGATTGATCAGTTTCCTCCAGGGAAAAAACCCGTAAAGACGATGTTGTTCCCGACCGGTCAGCGGAAAGAAGCGCATCGTTTGATGCGAAAAGAATTGGAAGCGGGGCGGCAGGCCTATGTCGTGTATCCGCTCGTTGAACCATCAGAAAAAATTGATTTGCAAGCCGCCATTGAGGCTGCCGAGCAATTACGAGAAGAATGTGCTCCATTTCGTATCGGGTTGCTGCACGGCCGATTGCCATCCCGCGAAAAGCAGATGGTCATGGCCCAATTTAAAAAGAAAGAGATTGATGTGTTGGTGGCCACCACTGTGGTCGAGGTCGGTTTGGATGTCCACAATGCCACGGTCATGCTCATTGAACATGCGGAACGGTTTGGGTTGGCGCAATTGCATCAATTACGTGGCCGAGTCGGGCGAGGTCTTTATCAAGGCTATTGTGTGCTGATTCATGGCCTGGGAAAGATTTCTCCCTATTCCCAACTAATACCCTTGAAGCTTGAGTCCAGTCGAAGGTCTCTCGATGAGATCGGGAGGAGTTCCCAGGGGGAAGCGTTTTCCCCTTCCACGGCCAGGCGACGCCTTGGGGTGTTTGCGCAATGTGAAGACGGCTTTGCACTGGCAGAAGAAGACTTGAAAATTCGTGGGCCTGGGCATGTTCTAGGGGTCAAGCAATGGGGCGAAATGGATTTTCGTGTGGCGGATCTGGCTCGAGATACCGTGTTGTTAATAAAAGCTAAACAAATGGCAGTAGAAATATTGGAAAGTGATCCAAGGTTGATCCTGCCCGACCATCGCATCCTCAAGGAAACATTGTTTCGAAAATGGGGTGAAAAGTTCGCGCTGGGTTCCATCGGATAAAATCAGGGACAGGTATCAATAATGAGGAAGGAAATGAGAATGCCCCGATATGGTTTGCTTATTATTAGTTGTGGTTTATAAAGAAGAAGCGGGTCAGCATTTCCTGTTTGACCTGCTTAGAGGTTCATGGTAGATATCGCAGGTCAAAATGGCCTTGCCCGGATGGCGGAACTGGCAGACGCGCCGGACTCAAAATCCGGTTCTTTCACGAGAGTGGGAGTTCGACCCTCCCTCCGGGCACCATTTCTGTCTTTAAGCGTTCAATTAAATTTGGGAAAAAATAGGAAAAACAGGGTAAGCCTTTAGGTGAAATTTCGGGTATGTGGATCGATGATTTAAAGCCAAAAATTGACTTGACAGGGGCTACCGCCTTGACTATAGTTGGTGCCCTTGATCATGAAATAAAATCGTATATTTGAATTCGTTCGTTTTTTTGATTATTCACTCACACTTCCAAGGAGGAGCCACATGCGGAAGGTAGGGTATTTTGGATTAGCAATGATTTTTGCAGGCTCGGTGAGCGTAGCGGTGGCGCAAGAGCGTCCACCTCAGCATGTAGGGTATGGGACTGGCGTCGGAGACTCTCAAGGTGTAGGCGACAGATCACGGGTGATGGACCAAGACGATATGTTGCGGTACCTCTCAGCAGATGAAACGATTCAGGGTGAAGTAGTCGGCATTGATTACGCAGGGGGAAGGCTGTGGCTCGATATGGGAGGAAGTTCCCACGATGAACGGCAAACCCTTCGTGGTGCCTTGAACTTAAAAGAGCTGTATTTTGACGGCAAGACCAACATGGCGAATCTTAAAGCTATTGGCAAGGGTGATTACGTTACAATCCAAGCGGCGAATGAAACTTCTGAGGACCAAAAGTTTGGAACCGGGCGGAAGTTGGTTCGTGATGTGTATGTGTTAAAGGGAAGTCAATTGTTAGGTGGAGCCGATAATCCAGGCTTTGGTGGCGGTTTTGGTCAAAAACCAGATCCTTACGCCTCAAGGGGTCTCACCGTAAAGAGTGGTTCTTATACTGGAATGCCAGAGGGTTCAGTACAGCCAGGGGAAGTCAAGACAGGAATCACCAGCGAAGTGGGTATGATGACTGGTGCTGCGCCTTGCTGGCAATGTGCGCCTCAACCGACCACGGTGAATGAACGGACAGATAAGAACATTGCCACTGACTACGGGGATGATCGCAAGAACTTTAACAAGGGTACCGTTCAATAGGTTCCTGATTACAAGCGAGTTTTGTCGTTTAAAAGAGCGTGCCGGATTATTGACCGGCACGCTCTTTTGTTATTTGGCCTATAAAATTAATCAGGATTGAAGAAAGTAAATTTCTCTGTTAATAAGCCGTCGGCGGGAGAAGATTGAGAGACCATGGAGGAATTGGATCTTCGAGATGTAATTTGTCCCTATAACTTTGTGAAGACGAAGCTAAAGCTGGAATCTTTAGAAAGCGGGGATCAGTTGAGGGTTTTGTTGGATGAAGGCGAACCAATTCGAAATGTCCCGCAAAGCATTACCAATGAGGGTCACCAGATCCTTAAACAGGAAAAAGTCGACCATTATTACCGTGTGGTTATTCAGAAGGTAAGTGTGTGATGGGGGTCGAGCTGGAATATTCGGGTAATGGTTCCAATTGCCTTTTGCTCCTTTGAGGTAAACCTTGAATTAAAAGCGTTATTTCTCCTTTAATCGATTTGCCTTTTAACTGTTGAACCACTTCTTCAATTTCTCCCCGTAGAATTTCTTCGTTGAGTTTTGTCAATTCCCGTGTCAGTACGATGTGTCTGTTTCCCATGACGGTAGTAATGACTTGTAATGTTTTGAGAATCCGATGCTGGGTTTCAAAGACAATAATAGTACCCTTCTCTTCTTTAAGATTTTGGAAAAATTTTTCCCTGGCCCCTGGTTTTCTTGGCACAAATCCCTCAAAGATAAACCGATCTGTTGGCAAGCCTGACACGCATAATGCCGTAAGAACGGAGGATGGGCCTGGAATAGGGATAAGTGGAATATGTGACTTGATTGCCTGGCGAACCAGATAAAACCCCGGATCAGAAATAAGAGGGGTCCCCGCATCGCAAACCAAGGCAACGGAACTTCCTTCCTGGAGGCGATGGAGGAGAATGTCGGTTTTCTCCTCCTTGTTGAAATCGTGATAACTGGTGAGTGGTGTGCCAATGTGATAATAGGTGCAGAGTTTTTGTGTGCGCCGTGTGTCCTCGGCCGCAATAATGGCCACCTCTTGTAAAATGCGGATAGCCCGGAAGGTCATATCTTCCAGATTTCCGATAGGGGTGCTGACAATATAGAGCGTTCCGGTCATGGTCTATTGAGGGAAAATGATGTAAGGCAAGGTTGGAGATGGTACTGCGTGAGTCTGCTATTGTCCAGGAAGATCCAGTTGTATCTGCCTCGTCTCTCAGTTTTCATATGGTAAGGATATGAACCATGGGTGACGTCCATAGTTTGCAAGGTCAGGTGGCTCTCGTTACGGGAGGTGGAGTGGGCATTGGACGTGCCATTGCCCAGGCGTTAGTGGGTCAACAGGCAGGAGTCGCTATTTGTGGGAGACGTGTGGAAGAATTGGAGCGCACAGCAGGGGACCTCACTCAGGCTGGCGGAGAAGTGCTTTCGGTACAATGCGATGTGACCCAACGGGTCGACGTTGAGGATACCATTAAAAGGGTGATCCAGAAATTTGGCAGGCTGGACATTCTTATTAATAACGCCGGAGCCTCAGGTCGAACGCCGATTCACGATCCGGATGATTCAAAATGGCAGAATATTCTTCAGGTGAATTTAACAGGCAGCTACTTGGTTTCGAAGCTCGCTGTTCCTCATATGCTCACCCACCACTATGGACGTATCGTCAATATTTCCTCCGTCTTGGGACGGTTTGGCGTGGGAGGGTATTTGGCGTATTGTACAGCCAAACATGGCATTTTAGGGTTCACCAAAGCTCTGGCGCTGGAAGTTGCCTCCCAGGGCATAACGGTGAACGCCATTTGCCCAACGTGGGTGGATACCGCCATGGCAAGGCAGGGGATTGAAGAAACTGCCGCCAGCCTTGGGGTTTCACCGGATGAATTTCGTGAAATCGCGATTAGTACGATTCCCATCAAAAGGATGGCGGAAGCCGATGAAGTTGCCGGTGTCGTCCTGTATCTTTGCTCGCATGCGGCAAGTGCAATAACTGGTCAAGCCTTAAATGTTTGTGGTGGAGCTACAGCAGGCACTGCTTAAGCTGATATGCGGTGTGACCTTCCTATTCTCCTTAAGCAATGAATGCTGGTAACTCGTTGATTTTCTTGACCTTCTCTAGATGCAGATCTATACTCGACATGGGTCTCTCCGCATGCTTCTTTATTAGGTTGTTCAATGCCTGAATTACTGCCATATCTCACCATGGGCCTTTATTTTGGAGGCACGCTCCTTTTTCTTCTGTATCTCTGGCACCGTTCTGATGTCATCTCAAAAATTTCTCTTGTGGCTACAGGTTTGGGGTTTGTTTCTCATACCTCGGCACTCATCATGGCTATGGTATCGACGGGGCATGTTCCTATCATGACCTTTAAGGACGCCATGTCCTTTTTTGCCTGGGGGTTAGTGCTGGTCTTTTTGGTTGTTGGCCTGAAACGGGGCTTAGAGGTGTTGGGTGCCTTTATCCTTCCACTGGCTTTTCTATCTCTCGTTTCGGCAACCCTGGCGCCTCAGTCAGCCGACGCTCTTGCCCCGGTCTTTCAGACGGTATGGGTGCATGTGACCTTGAGTATCTTAGGTACCATCGGATTTGCTGTGGCTTTCGTGGCCGGGCTGATGTACGTGATGCAAGAGCGCCTCTTGAAATCCAAACAATTTAATGTGTTATCTTTCAAGCTCCCCCCGCTGGACTTTTTAGATTCTCTCAATCAACGATCTATCCTTTTTGGGTTTCCCTTATTGACCTTAGGAATTCTGACAGGGGCTGTTTCAGCCCAATTAACGATTGGATCGTATTTGAGTTGGAACTCTGAGCAAATTTGGGCGTTAATTACCTGGTTCTTTTATTTCGCGGTCCTGATGGGAAGGGTGACGGCCGGATGGAGGGCGAAAAAAGCCGCCTATCTAACCATTGTGGGATTTGCCGGAGTAATTTTGACTTTTGTCGGCATCCTCATCAAAAGTCCTCAACCCATGTCACCGTTATGAATATTATCGTGTTAGGCCTCAATCATCGGACGGCTTCCGTTGAACTTCGTGAATTACTGGCCATCCAGGATAGCCGGATGGGAGAAGCGTTGGGTCGGCTCATGGCGTATTCCGGAATTAAAGAGGCCATGTATCTGGGGACCTGCAACCGTGTTGAAGTGTATGCCGTCGTGGAAAAGGGAGAATGGGGTTTTCGTCAATTGGAAGATTTTTTAGTCTCAACACATTTCTCCTTGTCCTCCGAGGATTTACTTCCTCACCTGTATCGATACAGTGATGATGAAGCTATCGCGCATTTGTTTCGGGTGTCGGCCAGTTTAGATTCCATGGTCGTGGG
>JBGSSO010000261.1:0-8022 GCA_041737015.1 Nitrospirales bacterium | reverse complement strand
ATGCGGCTCAAGAAACGCCCCGCTCGCCAACACCTGGATAGGCTCCATCGTCCCATCCATCCATCCCATCCGGGCGCGCTGACGAATAAACGTCAACAGCTTTCGTTTCAAAAATTGCCGGACCTCCCATATTTCCTCATTTGGCACCTCTTTCATGCGCTGCCACATGTTCGGATCGTCACACCGTTCCCGCCAGTCAGATCCAAGATATTTTTGATACAACACATCCATTTCCTGGGCAATCCACGTGGGGACATGCACCCCATTGGTGACGCTGTGAATAGGCACGTCCTCCACCGGTCGTTCCGGCCACAGAATGTGAAACATTTTTTTTGAAACCTGTTCGTGTTCCTTGCTCACGCCATTAATGAACGAGGCCAGGCGGATAGGCAATGTCGTCATATGGAATTGATCCGGTGATAATTCCGGATGACGACCCAACGCCATGAAATTTTCCTGTGTGAGGCCTAACTCTTCCCACCACCAATGACAATGTTCGCGAATGAGGTCCCCCGAAAAGACATCATGACCGGCAGGGACAGGCGTATGCGTTGTAAACACAGTACTCCGGCGAACCTGAGCGGCCGCCTCCGACAAGGACAGTCCTTGTTGAAGTTGTTCCCGAATCCGTTCAACCAGAAAAAAAGCCGGATGTCCTTCATTGGCATGCCACACATTGGGATCACGTCCCACCGCACGAAGGGCCCGTACACCGCCGATGCCCAACAACAACTCCTGACAAAGCCGTGTGCGATGATCTCCTCCATAAAGCCGAGCCGTCAGATGCCGATCCTCTGGTGAATTTTCCGGTGTATCGGTATCCAAAAGATACAGCGAGATCCGGCCCACTTGTATTTGCCAGATCACACACGCGACCATTCGGGTACCCAGTTGGACTTGAACCTTTGCCAAATCCCCGGCTGGCGTCCGTGCCAACTCAATCGGCATCATCATCGGATCGACGGAATCATACACCGCTTCCTGCCAACCGTTGGTATCCACAACCTGCCGAAAATAGGCCTGGCTATACATAAACCCGACAGCCACCAGCGGAACTCCCAGATCACTGGCCTCTTTGAGATGATCACCAGCCAGGATCCCTAAGCCCCCGCTATAAAGAGGAACCGAACGATGCAATCCAAATTCTGCGGAAAAATAGGCAATCGTGCGATCCTGCCACTGAGGATACGTTCGCCCAAACCAGTGGTCCTTGGCCTCCATATAGGCATGAAAGGCCTTCATTGCCTCGCGATACAGGGAAAGAAACACCACATCCTGTCCGAGAGCATCCAATCGATCAGAGGCAATCCTCTGTAATTGTTTGAGGGGATCGTGATACGTCAGTCGCCAGAGCGTGGGATCAATATACGAAAATACGGCCCGGCCTTCAGGAGACCAACTCCACCACACATTATGAGCTAACGCAGAAAGATTACGAAATTCTTCCGTCAACAGACGAGTCGTTTGATTCATAGGGTATACTCACAAAAAGATGACATCATCCAATGGTGAAGGATCTTCACCAACCATGCACACATGTTGAAGTGGTCAAAGAGAACACTCAGAAGAGTCAGTTAGAGAGGGTTAGGCATTCCCAACAGGTTGATTTGGATTCGTCCCCGATTCCGCCAACGAAGCGACAACCGCAAACCGCTCACCCACGATGCGGGTCGCCCGGTTCATGTGCTTGGCCAATTCCTTGGCTTCATCAGGTGGGAGGTCGCGGCGAAACTGTGGATGAAGCCCCCACCAGGATTCGACTTCTTCCCCCTGTGCACGAGACACCACGCTGATCAACTTGATCAGGTTTTTCCCGGCTGTCCCCGGGGCACCTGATTGCGTCGAAGAGCTTCCTTTTTCAGCAGCCCCCGACGAACCGGACTCTTCCGCCACGGAGTGAGCCGCAGATGTCGCCGGTTGGGCTTTGGGTTGAGTCGCATCTTCAAAGAGGCTTTTGAGGGCCGGCACGACTGCGCTTCCACACAAAAATGCCGCAGCGGTAATTTCCTGCTTGCCCGGGGCTCCGGCTTTAGAAGCAATGCGTTCCGAAAAAAACTGGAAATATTGATCCCGCTCTTTGGTTTGGTCTGTGACCACAAACTTAAATTTTTCATAGGTTTTTCGACTATCCGCCACCACCTGGCCAACGGACAGCGCCACCTCCATGTCGTCCACTTCACTTGAACTCAATGAGGGGGCCAGGACCGTTTTTAATTGATGGGCCACGGAATCTTCCAAACTATTCATAAATTCCTTTTGGGTCTGAATCGGGATATAAAATCCAGACAGCCGATCCACAAGGTTAAACAGCATACGCAGGAATTCCAAATAAATTTCCCATTCCTGCTTCCGCTGCAGCTTCATGGCTAGCTTTTGGTCAGACCGTTTGATCAGGCCGACCGATTCCCGGGCCACGCTCATCATGGTATGGGCAAGATCCTTCAGCACACTCTCGTAATTTTCCGCAGATTGTTTGGCCATTTTCAACTCCGTAATTGAGTAAAGTATAACCGAGGGCCCGCGACCTGTCCAAGCCTATTATCGCTCGCGTTGCAACACACCACCACGTATGCTATACACGGCCAAAGGTCTTCGAAAGACGAAACTCGGGTTCATATCTCCCGTCATTTCCTGCCCATGGATTCATGGATTCCACGTCGCCACCATCCAAAGTGTATGTCCTGAAACGACCCCTGGAGGAGTCCACTCCACCAAAATTATCGCGTAATTACGCGGAAGAATTGAATCCCCAACAACTCGCCGCCGTGGAAGCCGTGCAAGGTCCAGCCCTCGTCATCGCCGGGGCCGGCAGCGGGAAAACACGCACGCTCGTGTACCGGGTCGCCAGGCTCATCGACCTGGGCATTGTACCCAGCTCCATTTTACTCCTGACCTTTACCCGAAAAGCCTCACAGGAAATGCTCAGCCGGGTCGGTCTCCTCATCGGACTCCGCGCCCAGCAGGTCGGCGGTGGGACCTTCCACTCGATGGCCAATATCCTCTTGCGACGATATGGCCGCCCCGTCGGCCTGGAACCCGGGTTTACGATACTCGATCGGGGAGATTCCGAAGATCTCCTGAGCCTCCTCCGTGGCCAATTGGGGCTGAATGATACCGGCAAACGGTTCCCCCGCAAACATACCCTCTCCGAAATATTCGGCAAAACGGCCAACACCTTAGAGAGCCTGGAAAACATTGTCATCAACGAATATAGCCACTTCGGGGAATATCTCGGAGAACTCCAGAAACTCCAGGCCGCCTATGAGGCCGCCAAGCGACAACGGCAACTGGTCGATTACGACGATTTATTGGTCAAATTGCTCGAACTCCTGGTCATCGACCAACCGACCAGGGAAACCATCAGTCAGATCTTTCGCTATATTTTGGTGGATGAATATCAAGACACCAATCGCCTGCAAGCCTCATTGGTCCGCAATCTGGCGGCCACCCATGACAATGTCATGGTGGTGGGCGACGATTCCCAATCCATCTATGCCTTTCGTGGCGCCACCTTCCGCAACATCATGGAATTTCCCGACCTCTTCCCGGGTGCCACCATTTACAAATTGGAGGAAAACTACCGGAGCACGCAACCGATTCTCCGACTGGCCAACAAGCTCATCGAAGCGGCACCGGAAAAATACAGCAAAACGCTCTTCACACGGAAAGAGGAGGGGCCATTACCCACCGTCGTGGAGGCCATGGGGGAAAATGCCCAATCGCGATTCATCGCGCAAAAAATTCTAGAATTGCGGGAAGAAGGCACCCCCTTACATGAGATCGCCGTGCTGTTCCGATCCAGCTTTCATGCCTTTGACCTCGAATTGGAACTCACCAGGCGAAACCTCCCCTTCATTAAACGAGGCGGGTTCAAATTCATCGAAACGGCGCATGTCAAAGATCTCATGGCCCACTTGCGGGTCATTCACAATCCTTTGGACACCGTCAGTTGGAACCGGCTCCTCTTGCTCCTCGAAGGGGTCGGCCCCAAAAAAGCCAAAGATCTGATCGCGTCCATCCTCCAAGCCCATGGCCAGTATGAGGTCTTGAAACACAGCACCGGCCGCTCCGCCTCGGGATTGCGTCACCTGGCCGCCACACTGGACCAGTTAACGGAAGATCCCCTCACCCCTGCCGTGCTGCTCGGGGAAATGATGGAATACTATGTCCCTCTCCTCAAAGATCAGTATGACGATTACCCCAAACGGATTCGAGACCTGGAACATTTATCCGTCATGGCGGAACGCTACGAAAGTCTCAATGACTTCCTGGCTGATCTCACGCTCGAGCCCCCGAATGAAAGTGTGGTGGACGTCGAAGCCCCCGATCGGGAAGACGAGCGGTTGATTCTTTCCACCATTCACTCGGCTAAGGGATTAGAATGGCAATGCGTCTTTGTCATCTGGCTGGTAGACGGACGGTTTCCCTCAGCCTACTCCTTCATGGGCCCTGAAGAACTGGAAGAAGAGCGCCGACTGCTCTATGTCGCGGTCACCAGAGCCAAACATCACCTCTTCCTCACCTACCCCATCAATGTGTACGATAAAATGACGGGGTCGGTCCTCACGAAACCCTCACGGTATCTGGATCACATCCCGCCATCCTATTTCGACACCTGGAGTTTAGTTGAAGAAGATCAATCCTATTCCTGGAGGTAATTTTTAGTAGTATGCCGAAAAGCCTAAAAAACTCTAAAATGCTCAACTTTATTCAGTACTTCACATTATCTCATCAGCGGCGGCAGAATGTTCAAAAAGGCTCGTCCAGTCCTGTCCTGAGGCCTCTCGAAGGGAAAGCCGCAGGCATTTTGGCGAGCGGAGCGTACGGGGGAGTACGTGAGCACGACAAAAGGCCGAGAACGCAGTTGGCGAACTTTTTCAACACTCTGCTAGTGTCATATTTCGGTCGGATGTTGGGCCTGGCCCTTCTGGTCAGCCTGATAAGTGTAAACATGCCAAGCCAAGTCTGGTCGGCTGAAGACATCACCTCGAGTCGTCCCAACCCCCGGCATCCATGGCCTGCCCTCCTGCAGCAAGCAGATACCCTGGGGCTACCAACGGGTTTCCTCAAACACATCGATCCCAAATTTGTCACCGTACACTTCGAAGACCTCCGCACGTACGCGGCAGAATATCATCCACACGATCACACCATGATTCTCAACCTGCGGCTGTCCTTCAATGAAGCCGGTGGCGCGTTGGCTGATCTGGCCCGGATGACCCATCATGATGTTGCTCTGCTCTATCATGAACTCCTGCATGCCTATCTGGACTATCTCTACGCCACCGACCATGGCCAAGCTCTGACAGCGGAAGACCAGCGGGTGCTAGAGATGGCGAACAGCCAGATGGCCTGTCATTACCGCTTTGTCCGGATCAATCCTATTCGCCAGCTCAAAGGGGCCACCGAACTGCGATTTCTCTCGGATCAGGATTCGTGGGAAGTCATGAATGAAACCTGGGCGGTCTTCGTCGGGTGGGTGCTATGGACCAAATTGGAACTCTTTCAGGATCACCTGAGCACCAAAAACTGGACACCGGCACTCCTCGAGCAATGGACCCAACGGTTAACGGAAGCAGTGAAATCCGGAGAATTATTGGGCTACTACGAACCCGATGATCCGGAGGAACGCCAGATCGCTCGAAAGCGCTTCATTGCCCCATCCAATGGCCTCACCCCACAGGATGTCGAACTATTGTTAACCACGGTCCTGGGGGAACCACCCGAACTGGTCGAGGCCTCCACCGCGGTCTTTGAACAGTACCAAACCAGCATGGAACCGGCTCCCTCCTGCGAATAAATTCAGGGCCTCCGGCAGGTAGACATCACCTAAACATCCATGCTAGCTTCAGAACTTTTCCGGGGCTGTTGCCCTATGTTTTTCCTCTCTCATGGCTGAGAGGCCACAAGAACTAGAGGCCGGATGTAATTGCACATGAACACAATCTTGCGCCTGTAGCTCAGTGGATAGAGCACTTGCCTCCGGAGCAAGGGGCCACAGGTTCAAATCCTGTCAGGCGCACCATGCACGTAAATATTTCGAAAGTTCCCCCTATTTGTCATGAAGGCCAAGGGAGAGATAGAATCCCCCTTTCTGATCACACACAAAGGAAAACGATCAGAAAAAATACGGACAAGACGAACGACAAACCGCTAGACACATTTCACATATCTTCATCTCGGTGGGGCCGTTAGCTCAGTTGGTAGAGCAGCTGACTCTTAATCAGCGGGCCGTAGGTTCGACCCCTACACGGCCCACCATTATAATCTAAACGCCTCCTTACCCCGACAACATTCCTGTCAATTGGCTAGCCCTAAGGTCAAACTGACCAGAGGCATCGGTTCGGAAGACAGATGTGGCCGCAACTATCCAAACCGTGCAGCAGACCGTGAACACACGGCTCGGCAAAAAGCCCAATGAGACTCCCTGCAGACACAACCATCGCCGAAGACAAGCTGACGCACTACTTGCTTTTGCCACAAGCGCGAGGTGATAAATCGGTTTTCCTGGCAAGGGCAGGATATAGGCTGGAAAACGCGGCCCAATTGCTGCAGGATTTGCGCACACAGATTTTGCCATGTGAAGCCATTGAGCTGGAATCTAAAAAAATTTGGACGGTACCATGAGATTCGCGCCACGCTCACCGGCCCAAACGGGGTGAAGCTGGCTGTTTGCACGATCTGGATGACCGAAAACTTGTCGGGTGTCACAAAGTTTATTACACTCATACCAGACAAGCGGAGGAAATGATGAAATTTGAGCTGTACACTGAGGTGGCGTTGACGTGTGACGTACCGGAGCACCGTCTCCGTCGCGGCGACATTGTCAAACTCGTGGAACACCATAAGGCTCCAGACCGCACGGAAGGATACTCCATCGAGGTCTTCAACGCCGTCGGAGATACGATTGCCGTCACCACCGTCCCCGCCTCTGCCATCGAAGCCCTCCGCGAAGACGAGGTGCTCTGCACCCGTGCACTGGCTCGGTAGCGCCTAGCCAATACCGCTAACGCCAACTTTCACAGTATCGAATCAGAGGTATAGCCTACATTACTTGGTCGACCAAAAAGATTTGCAAATCATCCGGCTCAGCCTGCCCTGCCGATTTCAACAAACCATTACATGTCGTCAAGGCCATCAAAACTTACTTAGCATTCTTTATTCAGATGCCCCGGTTTATTGCGCGCGAACATGTGGAGATAAAAAATCCCAGCCACAAAACGGGAAAGGGAATGCTATGCGCAAGATATCTGAAAACAAGGAGATGAGAGCAGAGTATGGGGCTACTGAATATTTCTCATACATTGTCCTTCCATCACAATATGAGTGACAGAACCCCGCACAAGGAAAAATAAGGGAGTGTTCAAAAAAGCGCGTCCAGTCCTGCCCTGAGGCCTCTAGAAGGGAAGGCTGATAACCGCTGGTCTAGCGGAGCCTACGGAAGAAGTTCATAAGCACGACGAAGCAGCGACCTGCCTTCGCCAAGCCGCTCCGGCGGAGGCAGGTAACGCATCGCTAAAACATCCCGAAGGGTACAACCCTTGTTTTCAACACTCCCAATATGATTTTTCACAGGGGGTGAGAAGAAAATATGCTAGGGCCCATCATCAAGGATCGAATGTGGTCGTTCTATTTGGTAGACCTTTTCCCCCCTTAGCCCGCTGCCCCTCGCGGTCATCCCCCGCAATAGGACTCATCGACTTAAATTTCACCCAATAAGGCCCATTCTTTTTCAATGCGCCACGTAGTAATTGTCCGAAGCCGATGGTAAAACAAAATCGCGGACCGACGATTCACGCCCACGAGGTCTGCGGCGGCCTGGGCTAGCACTCTACCCACAAAGTGATCTAGCAAACGATTCGACTGATAATGACGGAGTTTTGAAAACTTTGCCCGCACGTGGCTAAGTTACCAGAGGCCACGTTCCATTCACTGCGGACATCTCCGCCCACGTGCGTGATTAAATAGAGGCTATTGGTAGGATTGGTATATCAACTGGATCTTTTCGAACTGCGAGATCGG
>JBGSSO010000223.1:0-4977 GCA_041737015.1 Nitrospirales bacterium | reverse complement strand
GTGAGGAGATCCAATGCCACATCCACTGCCGAGGAATCGGGTCGACCAATCCGTAGGAGGATGGCCACCAGTTGAGCATCCGATAAACCCTGAGCGCCATGGTTCAGGAGGAGTTCTCGTGGGCGTTCCTTTTCAGGCCAGGATTGAATGCCTTTTTTGAGTTGCGGGTCATTCATACTCATAATACCAGGGTAGGCCATACGAACATGCGTGGAACTATACGCAGCTATTTTTTACCCCGTCAAAATTGATTCTTCCTACCCTGTCATGGAGATTGTTGAGGTTTCCGGAACTATGATATCGTCCACTCCCATATGAAACCATCTTCTATCCGGATCGTTGCAGGGCAATTTAAAGGTCGAACAATTCCTACAATTCCTGGGCGAACCACCCGTCCGACCTCCCAGCGAGCCAGGGAAGCGCTGTTTTCTATCCTGGGTGGCCAGATTCAGGATGCCACCGTGGCTGACCTGTTCGCGGGGACAGGAGCGGTGGGACTGGAAGCCTTAAGCCGGGGAGCAACCAAGGCGCTCTTTGTTGAGCAAAATCCATTGGCCGGAGCGAGTATTCAGCAGATGCTCACCCAACTCAAGATTAACTCATCAAACCGGGTCCTCATTGAGGATGTGTCACTCGCCATACAAAATTCAATTTTGGTAGGATGGCGTCCGTTTGACATGATATTCATGGACCCGCCTTACCGGCTCCCGAATGTACAACAGATCTTGCATCACTTAGAGGAAGCGGACATCATGGCCCCGACCGGTCGAATCATTTATGAACATTTCCATAAAACTACACCCCCGATTCCCCTTGGAAAATGGTCGCTCATTCGAACCGCCCGCTACGGGGATACAGCATTCACCTTTTACCGACCCGTACCCCAGGCCAAAGAAGATTCGGACCTATGACCATTGGCATTTATCCAGGCACATTTGATCCCATTACCCGGGGACATACCGATGTCATTGCTCGAAGCCTCAGGCTGGTCGAGCAGGTGGTCGTGGCCGTGGCACCCAACCCTCGAAAAGCCCCATTGTTCGACCTGGACGAACGAGTACAATTGGCCAAAATTGCCACAAGTGACCTGAAGGGAGTCACGGTTGAACCGTTTGATGGATTACTGGTGAACTACGTCCGGGAACGTGGGGCTTTGGCCATCATCCGGGGACTAAGAGCCGTGTCGGATTTCGAACATGAATTTCAAATGGCCCTGCTGAACCGAAAACTTGACTCTAGCCTGGAAACGGTCTTTCTGATGTCGAGTGAGGAATATTCGTATCTCACCTCCAGCATGGTCAAAGAGGTCGCCTCGGTTGGCGGTCCTCTCCACCATTTCCTTCATCCCGAGGTTGCCGAATGGCTCCAGGGTCGATTACGGAGAAATGCCAAATGAACCTTGCTTCGCGAACGGCTCGCATTACCCCCTCCCCCACGTTGCAACTCTCCGCAACGGTGAAAGCCCTGGTCGCGCAAGGGCAGAAGGTCTTCGATTTTACCGCAGGAGAACCTTCTTTGGATTCTCCCGAAGAGGCCAAAGAAGCAGCCTACGAAGCCATTCGCTCCGGCTTTACCAAATATACAGCCGTGACAGGGATCGATGATTTAAAAGAAGCCATCATTCAAAAATTTCAGCGTGACCAGGGTCTGGCCTACTCCCGATCCCAAATCCTGGTGTCCTGTGGGGCCAAACACACATTATTTAATCTCGCACTGGCCTTGTTTGAAAGCGGCGATGAAGTCATCATTCCCGCTCCCTACTGGGTCTCTTATCCCGAACAAGTCCTCGTGGCAGACGCCAAGCCTGTTTTTTTCCCCACTTCCGAATCCTCAGGCTATGCCATTGACGTGAAGGCGCTGGAATCCGCAGTAACTGATCGCACGAAAGCGATCATTCTGAACTCTCCGTGCAATCCAACCGGCAGCATGTATGATCGACAGACCTTGGAGGGCATTGCCCAATTGGCCCTCCAACATAATCTGCTCATTATCTCTGATGAAATTTACGAAAAGATGATTTACGACCAGCATCAGCACTACAGTATTGCGTCGCTCGGCCCAGACATCGCCAGGAACACCATCATTGTGAATGGGGTATCAAAAACCTATTCCATGACGGGATGGCGCATTGGCTATGCGGCCGGACCAGAAACGCTGATCAAAGCCATGGGTGACATCCAGAGTCAAAGCACCTCAAACCCCAGCTCCATTTCCCAAAAGGCCGCAGTGGGGGCAATCCGGGGGGCAGATGCATTTATTCAACACATGGTGAAGGAGTTGGATATTCGACGAAAGACCATTGTCGAGGGGTTAAACCGGATCCCCGGCATTCACTGTCCCATGCCTTCTGGTGCATTCTATGCATTTCCTAACATAACTCAACTCCTGGGCCGACGCTTCCAGGGAGAATCCTTGTCCACACCATTGGCATTCGCTAATTTTTTTCTCAAGGAAGCCCAAGTAGCGTGCGTCCCTGGTGAACCATTTGGGAGTCCCACCCATCTGCGGTTTTCCTATACCGGACCCATAGAGGTGATTGAAGAGGGCTTACAACACCTCTCCGAGGCCGTGGCTAAACTTGAATAGCCTATTTCTCCCCGTCCGGAGCTTCATTTTTTCAATTCAATCACTACCAAACCTTGACCTGAACAGAATCAGCCTTATCCTTATGAACATATGTTTACAAATCCGCTTAATTGACGTTTACTCTCTGGAGGTACCCCGTGCCCATTTATGAATATCAATGCACCGGTAGCGGTGAGCGATTTGAAATTCAGCAGAAAATGTCAGATCCTCCTATTCAAACCTGCGATCAATTATCCTGTGGTTGTGGCAAAGCTGGACCCGTCACAAAAGTCATCTCAGCTCCCGCCATCATGTTCAAGGGATCGGGATGGTATGTCACTGACTACTCGGACAAACTCAAAGCGCCCGAGAATAAATCGGAGAACAAAGGGAAGCCCGCTGAGACCAGTACGGCCGAATCCAAAACTGACAACAAGACCGGTTCGACCAGCTCTGATAGTGGATCCAGCTCCACAACCTCAACATCCGCACCCTCTACCCCTTCTACCGGGTCTACGGGATCAGGGACGGCTTCGGGATCTGGAACATCTTCCAGTTCCAGTTCTTCCACTGGATCCGGAGCTTCTTCTTCATCCAGCAGTAAGTCCTAACTCTTCATACAGGTGCATTGGCCGGGGGATAACTGCGCAACCGTTCTGACAACAACCGAAATCCTGTCCCCACGATAACCCGGCCCAAATTTCAGCCAAAATTCCTCAGACCCTCCAAACATAAGTTCCCATCTATAACGGTCATCCGCCCATCACAACAAGCCAATATGCGGCAATCTCCTCATGAACAGCCAAGATCTTTCGCTTCGGCAGAAGGACATATAAGAGCCCTTCGCAATGGCAATGTTGGTAACCCGCAATGGAGTTGCGACTCTTGACAGCTCCGACTACCGTCGGTACTCTCATCAGGTTTACCCGTAATCTCAGCCTCTTCGGCTGCTCAGGCCGAATAGAGGATCATCCTTTAAACGCTAGAGGGAAAAGCATGAAGAAGATGTGTGTGAATGGTTTGACAAAAATTGTTGGGGTCCTGTTCATCACCGGCATCTGTATCTTGAGTGTGGCTTCGGAACAGCACGCCCTTGCCGCTGGAAAAGATTCCTTCCGCGTCGGTGTCCTTGATCCTCAGACCGTGATTGAAAAGTCGAAGGCGGGAAGCCGCGCCTTGGCGGCTTTAAAAGAACATGCCCAAGCCAGAGAAACGGTGATGAAAAACGATCAAAAAGAATTAGAGAGTCTCCAGGAAGAACTCAAAGGCGCAGAGTCCAACTCCAAGCTGAGTGAGGAGGAACAAAAACGCAAACAAGAACGTTTTGCCCAAAAATATCAAGCCTGGCAAAAACAAGGTCAAGATTTTCAGAATGAACTCGGGCAAAAGCAAAAAGACCTGGTTCAGGAATATATGAAAAAGATCGAAGAAGCCACAAGTGCCGTCGCGGCACGCCATGGCTTTGATGTGGTCATTGATAAAGGTAGTGAAAACACGCTCAAAATTGTGCTCTACAGTAGAGATGGGTTAGATCTCACAAATGAAGTCGTGAAGGAATTTGACCGTCGATTCAAATAGCCGTCGATTGATAGCAACTGCTTTAACATTCTCCCCTGTGGGTCAAACTCACAGGGGATTTTTGTATTCTCCCGCCTTCATATCGTGTGGACTTAAAGATCACAGGTGTTTAACCGTCAAGGAATATTCTGACAACTTTTAGATTGGAATTGTGTCAAATCGTATCGTTCAGACATGGTTTCTTACGGACCACGGCATTTTCGGTGTTCTACAGCCTGGAAGTAGCCAGTGATGGACGTTCCAATGCGTTCGTCCTAAGGCCCTCGAAGCATGCGAAGGATGAACGAAGAAATCCCCGGCAACGACTACTTTCGGAATACAGAAGGCTAGATGAGAAAATTTTCAAAAATTCCAGAAAGGAGAAACAGGAGTCAGCGCCAGCTGCCACCGACAGCCTCTTCCTCCGACTGATAAATGGGAATCACCTGAGGCAGGTTAGCATATTCAAGCAACTCTCTTACATGGGATTGAGGACTCACAATACTCAACCGAATGCGATCGGGCTTCATCCGATGGTACCAGAGAAACATCTGCCCCAGCCCCATCGAGTCAATCCAAGTAATGTTCGAGAAATTGAGAATAATATGATGGCATCCAATTTCCTGAGCACCCAGAATGGCCACTTCGAGCCCAAGCTTAGAGTCATAATCAAAACGACCAGATAACTCCAGAACTTTTGTATCCTGACGAACATGTTCTCTGACAGTCAGCATCCCAGTCTTCCCTCTTATTGACCTTTTCGGCAATCACGCGGTAAAAATTTACTCACCCAAGAAGAGAAAAAAATTATCAGATCCCCCAACCGACATTGGGTGAGACAAGGCTTCGCCCTCA
>JBGSSO010000159.1:0-7630 GCA_041737015.1 Nitrospirales bacterium | reverse complement strand
GCAGGATAGCAAAATGCCTACTGGCCCATGCATGATCGGCTTTTTAACAGTGAAGGCCAGTTGGCTCCGGATAATCTCAAACAATATGCCAAGGAACTCAACCTCCATGGCGAACAATTTTCAGAATGCTTGGCTTCTCATCGCTATATGAAAGATATTGAGAAAGATTTACAGGATGCGGGATCCCTGGGAATTCGTGGCACACCGGCATTCGTCCTCTTTCCTACAACCCTGCCAGATGATCCTCATCTTATTTTAATTCCCGGCGCCTTCCCCTATGAGACGTTCAAGGAAGAAATTGATAAATTGCTCAAGCTTCATGGAGGCTCGACTTCTTCACTGTCTTTACCAGTACCGTCCCCTACTCACATCGAAGGGGCATAAATCCTCCATTCATTCGCTCTCCACGCAATTCCTCATTGATCTGACAGCGTGGTTAGGTGTACATTTGCAGAGGCAATGCTGAAATTCATGTTTTTACTCACAGAACGGTTTTGAGTCATGACTGAATCCCAATCCTTCTGGCCTGTTGAATGTGCGCAAGGTGAACCAGATTTATTTGTGTGCTTAACCTGTTTTGATGAAGTATTCAAAGCCAAGATGCCGGTCGACGGGTGTCCGAGTTGTGGAGCCATCGCCGCATTCGAACCATTCAGTTTGGATGCGATCAGAGAATGGGGGACGGAGAATCTCATTCAGAAAGCTGAACAGTTGCCTTCTTCATCCCATCCCGGTTCTGACCAGCCAGCTTCATCAATCTAACCACCTCCATTTCACGAGGTTCTCACCTTTTCATGACTGTGGCCACCGCAAAGCCAATACTTATAGGCGGCCAATGGGTCCAGACCTCCTCTGCGGAACCGGTACGCAATCCCTATTCCAATGACGTGTTGGCCATGGTCTGCCAGGCCGAGCCTGAGCATATCTACCAGGTCACCCACTCTGCCAAACGGGTCTCGACTGAATGTGCCAGGATACCGGCACATGCCAGAGCAAAGGCACTTCTACACATCGCGACCGGCCTATCCGCCAGACGGGAAATATTTGCGGCCACAATTTGTCAGGAGGCCGGCAAACCGATTACTGATGCACGCCGTGAAGTCGATCGTGCCATTCAGACCTTTCGCCTGGCCGCAGAGGAAAGCACGCGCATCCCTGGAGAAATCCTTCCGATGGATCTCACCCCAGGAGGGGAGGCGTACTCGGGATCTGTCCAACGCTTCCCGATCGGGACGGTTCTTGGCATTACCCCATTTAATTTCCCCCTAAACTTGGTGGCCCACAAAGTGGCCCCATGCCTGGCAGCAGGAAACCCGATGGTATTGAAACCAGCCCCGCAAACCCCGTTAACTTCGCTCCTGTTGGGTGAAGTCTTTTTAACGACGGAACTGCCTCCGGAAATGCTGACGATCATCCCGTGTTCCAATACCTTGGCGGAACAGATGGTGGTTCATCCAAATTTCCAAGCCTTGAGCTTTACCGGCTCTATGACGATTGGGTGGATGCTGAAAGGAAAAGCCGGATACAAACGGGTTCTGCTCGAACTCGGAGGCAATGCCGGCGTGATCATAGAACCGGATGCCAATCTTGATGTGGCCATAGACCGTTGCGTGGCGGGAGGGTACGGATATGCCGGACAAACCTGTATCTCTGTGCAACGAATCTTCGTCCATGAATCGCGGTACGACGACTTTCTCAAGAACTTTGTCGACCGGGTTCGATCATTGCCCATGGGCGATCCCTCCCTCGAGAACACCGTCGTCGGTCCCCTCATTAACGAACAAGCCGCACGCCGAGTCGAGACATGGATTCAAGAAGCCGTTTCGCATGGGGCAACCGTTATGACCGGCGGGACACGAAAGGATTCATTCATCGAGCCTGCAGTCCTGACTCACGTCAACAACAACATGAAGGTCTGTTGCGAAGAAATTTTCGGGCCGGTGGTGACCGTCACGCCCTATACAAACCTCGAAGAAGCGTTTGCCCTCCACAATGATTCTGATTTCGGCCTCCAAACAGGAATTTTCACCAGCAACATCGACACCATGTATCAGGCATACTCACGATTAGAAGTCGGCGCGCTCCTGGTGAATGAAATTCCGACTTTTCGGGCCGATCACATGCCCTATGGCGGGATCAAACAGTCAGGATTAGGGCGAGAAGGGGTACGGTATGCCATTCAGGAACTGACCGAGCCTAAATTGTTGCTGGTCAAAAGGTCTTCTTGAGGCCTCCTTGTTTTTTCTTGAACGATCAGTCCTCACCATCTTGCACCTTGCCAACTACTCTTGTTAAAAATATCGGCGTACGTGGCAAGGTTGTTCTTTCCCGTGGCCGTCCGAATCATCCATGCTTTCCTATTTATAGGTTTCGTAGACAGGTTGGAGAGCGAGGTTGTGAATCAGATTCGACGATCACCTAGTCATCTCCTGCCTATCCCAATCCACCACTAACTGATTGACGAAGGAGTCGCGATGGTCCCAACGCAAATGTTTCTCACCAGAGGTGTGGGTGTCCACAAGGAAAAACTGACATCTTTCGAAGAAGCCCTCCGGAGCGCAGGAATTGCGTATTGCAACCTGGTGACCGTCTCATCCATTTTTCCTCCAGATTGTAAAATTATCCCGAGAAAACGTGGTGAACAGTTACTCAATCCAGGCGAAATTACCTTTTGCGTCATGGCCAGATCGGAAACGAATGAGCGGAATCGCTTGATTTCTGCCTCAATCGGCTTGGCCATTCCCTCTGGCAGGAAAGTCAACTATGGCTATTTGTCGGAACATCATGCCTATGGCGAAACGGACGAAGAGGCTGGAGAATACACGGAGGACCTCGCAGCCCAAATGCTCGCAACCACTCTTGGCATCAAATTCGATCCAAATGTCGCATGGAAGGAACGTGAGCAGGTATTCAAAATGGGAAGGGATATTGTTCGAACCCAGAACATTACTCAATCCGCTATCGGGAAACCGAATCTCTGGACCACCGTGGTGGCATGTGCAGTCTTTATTCCTCTTGAAAACATCAATGACGACCCAAAGCCTCGCCCCAAAAAATCAAAATAGGGTCGTGGATGGTGCATAACCATTCTCATGAATGATTGCTTCTCCTTCTTTGGTCTTTAGCAACCAGACAAAACTAAATTCGAACATCTCTTTACACAGTAGGAATACCCCTCATTTACCAGGGTCGGTTCCCCAAGAACCGACCCTTTCCCTCAAAGTGAGAATTCCGCCCACAAGACGGTATGGTCCGAGGGACTTTCTGCACGACGAGGCTGAACATCCACCTTCACCGTGTGGGAATAGGGAAGAAGCGGCCGGGTGACCAGAATGTGGTCTATTCGCCACCCACGGTTAGCTTCTAAAGCGCCCGGACGTCGATAGTCCCAAAACGTAAATTGCTGCCGACGCGGAAAATGATGCCGAAATACATCCACGAATCCCCACTCCACCGTCTCCTGATAGGCCCGACGTACCGCTTCATGGAAACACACGTGTTTGAGGTGTTTTTCGGGGCTATGTACGTCAACCGGTTCAGGGGCCACATTCATATCTCCACACCAAATCACGGATTGTCCTGGTGAGACCACACGCGAGAAATACCGCCTCAGTCGCTTGAACCACCCTAATTTATAGACATACTTCGGCGAATCAATCGCAAATCCCTGTGGAATGTAGGTATTAATAATCATGATGCCATTGACCACCACCCGAACCAGGCGAGTGGGATCCTCTTGTGGTTCCCCGTCCTCAAAACCAAAAACCACTGTTTCCGGAGGTGTCCGGCTGAATATGGCGACACCGTTGTAGGATTTCTCACCACAAAAATTGATGTGATAGGGTAAGTCGGCAAACGCTTGCAGGGGGAACTCATGATCTTGTACTTTGGTCTCTTGAAGGCACACAACATCCGGGTTGTGTTGCTGTAACCACTTGTGAAGAATACCGATCCGTTTTCGAATAGAATTGACATTGTAGGTCGCAATTTTCATTCGTCTTGAAACTCCCATTCACCACTCACGCTGCAGATAATCCTCCACAACGATCCTTGGGTATATGAGGAATATGAACCTATGGCTACTAGTCATTCCTTCACTCCCGATGAACTGGCACTATTGGCCGATCGCGAGTTTTTCCGGAAGAAAGCCAAGATTTCGGTCAAAATCAAACAGATCCTGGAGGACCTCCATCACCGGCTCGAGGCAGAAATCGCCCTACATCCCCTTTTGGCTCCTGAAGGGTTCGACCCTCAAGTCAGTCAATTTGTCAAAGGCGAACATCTGGAAAGTTTCCCCTATCAATATGTCGATTTCCCAAGATTTTATACGCGTGAGAACAAATTCGCATTCCGTTCACTCGTCTGGTGGGGACACCACATCGTCTTCGCTCTCATGGTTGAGGGCTCACTTGTCAGGCAGTACCGACGCAATCTTTTCAACCGATACTTAGACGTGGCAGACCATCATCTCTGTCTTTGTCTCAGCCCGTCTCTCTGGGAGTGGAAAATGGGACCTGGGTTGACTCTTCCGATCACACACGATCGACGATCAGAAATCGCCGCAACACTCGACCATCGCACATACTTTAAAATTGCCAGGTTTCTTCCAATGGATGATCCGGCATTCGAATCAGGTACCATCGTTGATGAGGGCTTGAAGACCTTTCAGTCAATCCTACCAGTCATTTCGGCCTAGGCACACGACATCACTCGCGCACAGAGACCTTACCAAAAATATTCTGCGGTTCCCGCCCCTATTCCTCCTCAGCCAAACCAAGCAATCCGGTGAGCTGATCCACCGAATAGGTCTGTGTGGTCTGAAGAATGATCGATTGAATTCCCGCCGCCTTCAACAAGGTCTCCACAAATCGATCCCGATCTTCCCGTCCTGCCGTACTAGGAGCCTCCTTGTTCAAGGTAACCACTGTCATGACCTTAAGTGTGCCAGGATGGGCAAGAACGACATCGCAGCGAACAGGCTGAATCGTTCGCATCGCTGCCTTTCGAGCTTCTTCATCTTTATCGACAACGGACAAGACACTTAGGAGGGGGATTTTGGCCAGAACGAGCATATGGTCACGAGCCGCCAAGGTAATCAGATTGTACAGAGTCGCTTCTTCCGGCGACATGATGGGTCGAGCGGTCACCACACTCTCACCAGATTCAGGATTCAAAGCTGGTAGAACCCCTGCTGAAAGAGGACGGCGCCAGATCCATCGCAACAAAAACACGACTCCGAGCATGAAGCCAGCCAGGAGAATCAGTGAGAGTCCGTTCTGAGACATGAATCTGTCCGTCATTTCACCAGTGGGAAAAAGCCCGTAACAATAAGGAACATGCTAGGGAAGTCCGTGAATACCGGGAGTGACCGTCCCCAAAATAACCGGACGGCGAGCCCCCGTCACCTTGGGAAGATTGGCACAGACCCCCTGCACTGTTTGATACGCCAGCACCGCAAAGGCCTGCGCTTCAAATGCTTGGCTGGATGCCCCACATTCATCCATGCGCATTACGGGAATGGGATCGAACACACTGGACAGTTCTGACCAGAGCCGAGCATTTCGCACCCCTCCACCGCCAAACACCAACTCATCAGGGACTTCCCTCGTCCACTTTTGCGCTTGGTGAATCACCTGAGCAATAAACCGGCAACTCGTCGCTAAGAGGTCAGAAATAGTCAAATGGGGACGCTTCGCTTGAGCCCACACACGCTGGATATAGTCCTCTCCAAACATCTCACGCCCAGTGGATTTGGGAGGCCTTCGAGACACATAGGGATGTGCAAGCAGCCAACGAAGCAAACCCTTATCCACCTGCCCCTTCATGGCAAGACGACCACCCCGGTCAAATCTGGCTATGCCCTTTGTCTCCTTAGCCACCAATCCATCCAACAACATATTGCAGGGGCCTGTATCAAACGCCCGAACCGCTGCCAGGTTTCCCCCGCCGGGCAATAGGGTCACATTCGCAATCCCTCCTAGATTGACCACCATTCGTGTGGCATGTTTCTGAGCAAAAAGAAGGGCATGGACATAAGGAGTCAATGGAGCTCCCTCTCCACCAACCGCCAGATCTCTGGCTCGAAAATCCGATATCGTTGTGATTCCGGTACGTTCCGCAATCACATTGGGATCTCCAATTTGCAGGGTCGAACGGATCTGACCAATACCAGGCTCATAGATCGCGCCTGGCCGATGATGAATGGTTTGCCCATGCGAGCCGATCAACGCCACTCGTTGAGGAGCAATGCCGGAATGCTTGATGGCTAACAACGCGGTTTTAGCAAATAGTTCGCCCAGGACCACATTAAGGTGACAGATCTGCCCTACGGTTCCCTGCTCACAAACTTGTAAAATACGTTGACGAAGCCTGGGAGCATACGGACGACCAACATGCTTGAGCAGTACACTCTTGAGACGATGTCCGGTTCCTCGAATATCCACGACGGCGGCATCCACCCCATCCGCCGATGTCCCTGACATCATCCCCACAACAATCATCAATTCCCTCGATTCATTGGCCTGCGTGCCTCAATGGAATGACATTCGATATGTTGCAAGGCTCGCCATAGCCCATCTCTACCCATTGAATGGTTCCGTGGGAGGAGCGACATGTTTGCTCCGATTCCAGACCATACCAGTCTGTTCTTTATCAGAAAATCCCAAAGAAGCGTAAAACCCCTGATAGCGCCTGGTGCAAAGCCAAAACAACTCCACCCGTTCCAGCTTGGGATGCGTTAAAATTCGCTGGATAATCCCTTTGCCAATATCCCGATCCTGATAGGCCCGATCCACGATCACATCCCAAATCGAAGCCCGATAGATAAAATCCGTCAACACCCTCCCAAATCCGACGAGTCTGGGACCATCCCAGGCGGAAATGGCCACATCCGTATGAGCCAGCATGCGTTCAGTGTCATCGAGTGAACGATGACAAGCCCAGTCCGTTTGGCAGAACAAGGCCAAAAGCTGCTGCGCCTGAATGTCGTGGGAATCCAAAAATTTGATCATGCGTTGGCAGATTGTGGCAAGATGTATTACACTAAGTCCACTAGAAATAGCGACAAAAAACTGGAGTCGTGCCGATGTCGATGTTAGTCAGAAAATGTCCAAAATGCAGTAAGTTATTTTGGAAAAAAGAAGAAGAGATCCAATATGCCGACGAGAATACCTTGAAGGTCGTCTGCAATCACTGTCACCAGACCCTGCGGATTCCGCTCATTACAGAAGGCGCCAATGCCGGCGCCCCGAAAATGGGACATTAGGATTTTTAAACGTTCACCTTCCAGTATCAGATTCGCGTGGTTACCACATCCTAGCCAATCGAAAATATTCCCTCTCTCTCTTCTTCACCATTAGACTTCTGACTGTATGCGACACGAACATTGGGCCGGTTTAGATGTGTGTATTACAGGTGGTATGGATCGCCAGGGCAGCGGCGATGGACCCCTTGTGGTTCTGTTGCATGGATTCGGAGCACCAGGTGATGATTTAGTCGCCTTATGGCGCTATCTCAATGTCCCGGATGAAGTCCGTTTTCTCTTTCCTGCCGCTCCACTCCAATTGGGCATGGGCTTTGGGGACGCCCGAGCTTGGTGGATGCTGGACATGGAACGTCTCACACAAGCCAG
>JBGSSO010000179.1:0-3980 GCA_041737015.1 Nitrospirales bacterium | reverse complement strand
ATATGGCGATCCGCAACGCCTTCCGCTCACTGAGGAACACCCGCTATCTGCGACCAATCCCTATGGGCGAACGAAGCTGATGGTGGAGGAGATCTTGCGTGACGTACACCGCAGCGATCCTTCTTGGCGGATCGGTATCTTGCGGTACTTTAATCCTGTTGGGGCGCATGATAGTGGTCTGATTGGGGAAGATCCCCAGGGCATACCGAATAATTTGTTGCCCTTCGTGGCGCAGGTTGCAGTGGGACGGCGGGAACGTCTAAACGTGTGGGGTGCCGATTATCCTACTCCCGATGGGACTGGAGTGCGGGATTATATCCATGTGGTTGATTTGGCACTGGGGCATCTCAAAGCACTAGAGGCGCTGGCTCGACTGGATGTTCAGAAAGAGTGTTTGACCGTGAATCTTGGTACGGGCAACGGGTACAGTGTTCTGGAGATCGTGCGGGAATTTGAAACCGCGAGCGGCAAGCCGATTCCCTACAAGATCGCACCACGTCGCCCCGGTGACATTGCCTCTTGCTATGCTGATCCGAATCAAGCTTTCACACTTTTGGGTTGGCGAGCTGAACGCGGACTCAGTGAGATGTGCGCGGATGCCTGGCGATGGCAACGTGACAACCCTCAGGGATATGCTGTCTGATTTTTCCCCTCGGCTATCTGCAGGCCTCTGTTAGACGGGCCGCTGACGGTCTGGTGCCAGGGGTTCTGGTAAATGGCACATTGCCGGGCGAAACCATCGTGGTACGGTCGCGTGATCGGACTTCTCGCGTGGTTAAATAGGATCTCGATGGAGGCCGCAGTCCCACATTAGTTTCCCCAACTCAATCGCATTGCATAATCAAACTATAGAAGATTCGGGTCCCTGAAGACCGCAGAAGTTCGCGCGGGAGCCGTCTTTCTGTGAACGCATTCCGAAAGCAGTCAGGAGTCTGCTCAAAGAAAATTTTTGAACGTGACGTTCTTCGTTTACATCGCAGAGGAATTTGGCCTCGTGGGGCAGGTACTTCCGGTGGACAAGTCGGTGTTGGTCGGGGAATGCGGCCAACGGGTCCAATTGGCCTCTATACGACTACTCGAGAAGGAGGTTCAGCTAAGAAGGAAGTTGCGGGTTAACACCATTCGCCGGTTTTACAGGATTTAGCGTTACTCGATATCTGCATGGGTGGTGTTGTGGCGGAGGAGGATGGTGAGTCACACCACGTGCCAATTGTACAAGCTGTCTTGGAGAGAGGCGGGTCCGAAGCTTTGGGGGCGCTTAGCATGGCCGGCGTCACTTTCGGGGCGGTGGCTGCGGAAAACAATGGGGATTCCGGGGTATGGGATATTGTCCTTACAAGGAGTTGATTGTCAGGACGTTGTCCTATTACCGAGGAATTGGGGGTGTTGGGCTCATTCAGTGAGGAATCGGGAGGAAGGGAAGCTAGAAGAGTAGGATTCTTTTTTTCTAGCTTTGCCAAGAGTTTTTTGCCGTCTGAGTGATAAGGGTTGTTGGGATGTTCGTTGACCAGGGTAAGTAACCATTCCTGGGACCATTCTTCGATACCCAGGTTTTGGTAGGTTTTTGCTAGATGGAACATGGCATCCCCAGCAGTTTCTAATTCAGGAAACTCCTTGATGATTTTTTCGAATCGATGGGCAGCAGCGAGATAAGATCCACGGTTGAGGTAGAAATGCCCAACCATCAAGTGCCGTTGTGCTAATTGTTCTTTACAAATCAGAATGGTCTGTTTCGCTTCCGTTTCATAGCGGCTTGCCGGAAATTCTTGAAGAAGTTTCTCGAAGCTCTGAATCGATTGCTCCAAGGGCTCTGGGTCACGATCGACTGTCCGGTATTGTTTGAAATGGCTGACCCCAATTTTGTATTGGGCATAAGGGGCTAATACGTGATTTCGGTGAAGGTCAAGAAAATGTTTGTATTCCACGATGGATTCCGCATAGGATTCCTTGTCAAAAAAAGATTCGGCACGTTTCATGATTACGTTCGGATCGTAACTCATTTCTACCGAATCACCCACGAAGATTTGTTCGTCCGTTGAAGACACTTCTTTTTTCGATGTGGTATCGGTGTGCTCCGCAGGTTTGGGTGTTGAGGAGCATCCGGCGATCATGATCAGAGCAGTGAGGAAGGGAAGCAAAAGAGATCGAAAATTGACCGGAAATTTCACAGGTCAGTCACTCCAGGCAGTGTTGTGATCATATAAGTTCGGTGAAAGTCGGTATAGAGGTGTGAAACAGTCCATATCTATACAAGATTCGGACCAATGAAAGAAAGTCTTTAATGTTGCGACTGTGTTAATTTTTTTATTACAAATTGTCTCCCTTTTACCACAATATTTGGTAGATATGAAAAATTTGCCACAGTCAATGTGCTGTTAATTCAAGGGATAGGCTATGAGAATAATATGAATGCCAACCTTTCTCGAATCGTCGGAACCGGCTCTTTTCTTCCTGGTCGTCGGGTAGATAATCAGGAGGTGGCCGATCTTTTAGGAATTGAGCCGTCGTATATTTTTCGAGTTTCTGGTATCCGGGCCAGGTTCTGGGCGGATTCGCAGGAGGAATGCTCATTTTTGGCGGAACAGGCGACGCGAAGGGCATTGGATCAGGCTGGTTTGGTCCCGGAAGATCTTGACGCTATTCTGGTTTCTTCCACCTCTCCGGAGATGATTTTTCCCTCCACGGCATGTTTGCTTCAAGCTCGGTTGGGTATCAGGGGCATCCCGGCATTTGATCTCTCAGCCTCTTGCTCGGGGTTTCTCTATGGCCTCTCCATGGCGGATTGTTTCATTCGGGCCGGGAAGTTTCGAAGATGTCTCGTCGTGGCTTCGGAAATCAAATCTCGGTCCTTGGATGTCAAAGATTTGAGTACAACCATTTTATTTGGTGATGGGGCCGGTGCGGCCATTGTCGAGAAATCACCAAATTCTGACATGGGCATCGTCAACATTCGACTTCACGCCGACGGGGCATACCATGATCTGGTCAAAATTGCCGGGGGAGGGTCCCGTCAGCCTTTGTCTCAATCTGTCCTTGATTCCAATGAGCATACCTTGCGAATACGGGGTTCAAGGGTGTTTCGCATCGCAATCAGGCGCCTAGGCCAAGCGGTTCGCGACCATTTGGAGCAGGAGAAATGGAATGTGTCGCAGCTGGATCAGGTCATTTTCCATCAAGCCAATGGACGTATGCTTGCCCAGTTTTGTGAGAATATCGGGGTCCCTCCTGAGCGATGCCTCACGATGATCGAGCAAGTCGGAAATACCTCTTCAGCTTCATTGCCGATGGCTTTAGATCATGCGAATCGAGATCAGAGACTCAAGAAGGGCGATCGGGTCATGCTGGGGGCCTTTGGTGGGGGACTGACGTGGGGCACAGCCTTGGTTCGGTGGGGATAGAATTGCCCTCTGGACGTTGGTGCCCTGTTACCGGAGAAACCGGGTTGGGCGTTGTGTTGACGATCTCTTGCTATTTGGCCTATCGTGCGCAAGCAAAAGGCATGAGTGGGATAGATAATGAAGATAGATAAATAATCAGAAGGAGGGTGCGTTGAAAATCTTCCTGGCCAATCCTAGAGGGTTCTGTGCGGGAGTGGATCGAGCGATTGAAATCGTCGATTTGTCCTTAAAGACCTACGGGGCACCAATTTTTGTTCGGCATGAAATTGTACATAGTCGTCATGTGGTTGAGTCCCTTCGTGGAAAGGGCGCTATTTTTGTAGAAGAACTGAATGAGGTTCCTGATGGCGCCATCGTCATTTTCAGTGCACATGGTGTGGCAAAAGAGGTGTGGGAAGAATCCACGCGTCGAAATTTGAAAGTCATTGATGCTACATGTCCCCTGGTCATCAAGGTCCATAACGAAGTGAACCGGGATTATTCCAACGAATATGAGCTGATCCTGATTGGTCACGCGGGGCACCCTGAGGTTGTGGGAACTCTAGGACAGGTGCCTGATAAATTCCATTTAGTTTCCTCTGT
>JBGSSO010000176.1:0-2958 GCA_041737015.1 Nitrospirales bacterium | reverse complement strand
ACTTTTCCAAAGGTAATCCGCTCGGCCTCAAACTGTCTGAGGTTCAACTCCAACAGGAATGGGAACATCTTGTGGGTGCGACGATGGCGAAACATTCCTACCCCGAGAGTATCCGCTTTAAAAAATTGCATCTGGTGGCGGATAACTCGATCTGGCTTCAGCAGCTCATGTTTTTGAGACCCGCCATTTTGGAAGCCATTCATTCGATGATGCCGGAACTGGCCTTAACGGAGGTTGTCTTACGCATCGGCTCCATTCCCCAAGCCCCCCCTCAACCGGATCCACTACCCCAAGACCCTCCTGAGTTCATTGGTGAACCGTCGCCCTTTGCCACCGGTTTAGCCAAACGGCTGAGTAATCCTGACCTACAAACCATCCTCTCTCAGACTATCACTAAAGCATTGGCTGAACCACCGCCCTCCGCTACGGAGCCGGCGAAGAGGTCTGAGCATGAGGACTTGCCTCCTCCCAGATCTCCTGGAAAACCCACTGCATTGTAAGTGTTCGATCCGTTGAACCGCTCCGGTTCCAGGGGCCAATCCAGCCCGCCTGACCTTCGGCATCGGCACGATAGCCTGCTCGAACCGCGGCTTCAAAGTTTTTCCGAAAGGTCTTTTCCGAGGAGTCATCGGAATCATTGGCCACATAGCGATGCAGGGTATCCGGCTCCGTCCAGGTTGGATCGGAAAAGATGATGATTTGTAGAGTTTGGTACCGTCCGCGAGGATCGTCCGGAGTGGTGGGCCGGATTTTCATGTCCGCGAAATCACGCTTGGCCCGGCCGACATCGCCAAACCGCATAAGCAGGGTTTTTATTTCGGGATCACTGGTATAAGGAGGCACGTGGACGGCCACCAGTGGCCCCTCCTGGGCACCAATACTATAGGGCGGAATGGAGCGATCCGGCCGGGAGAGGAACATGCCGAGGGAGATGACGCCAATCCCTCCGATCAAAATGCCTAATCCCATTTGGACGATGGGATCTAACTTTTTGCGTCTTGCCGGTTGCTCAGGGGCTTTGTGAGGGAAATCCAACCTAAAACCTTCCCACAGGCAATCGCTTCTTCCTGCTTCCTCCTGTGTGCCGGGGAAGATGTAAGCGTGGGAGAGATTGGGGAAGAACACGCAGGTGACCGGTAGTTGGGACCACCATCCCTTCCACGGTCTCACCGTACCTTCCGTCCCTCCTCATCAAGGATGGGGATTGCCGTATTGTTGGTGATCGTTCCTTTTCTCTGGTCATCTCGGAACACACCAACGTCTTCGGTTTGCTTTTCTGAGAGGGTCGCGTGATCTTATTCCGTTGAGGAGGCCGGTTCATCTGGCATCTCGCCATTGAGTTCATCCGGTTCGGATAGATCGCCTTCATCGGTCTCGGCGAGTTTGGCTACGCCCACCACCCGATCGTCATCGGGCAAGTGGATCAAGCGGACCCCTTGGGCATTACGTCCGATTTCCCGGATATCTCCCATGCGGGTGCGAAGGATCATGCCCTCTGCGGACATGAGCATGATTTCATCGGTTTCCCAGACTTGATGGAACGAAATGGCCGGTCCGTTTTTCTCTGTGACTTTGACGCTGATAACGCCCTTGCCCGCGCGTGATTGGAGTCGATATTCCTCCACCTGTGTCCGTTTCCCATACCCGCGTTCGGTGACGGTCAGAATGGAGGATTGCGTTTCACTGGTAATCGTCACCATCCCGATGACCTCATTGCTCTTCGCCAATGTGATGCCCCTGACTCCACGGGCCGTTCGTCCCACCGGACGGACATCTTCCTCACGAAAGCGAATGACAATGCCCATTCGGGTGCCCAGGAGAATTTCTCTCGTCCCATCCGTGATATCCACGCCGATGAGCCGGTCGCCCTCCTCCAGGGTCAACGCAATAATCCCGCCTTGCCGGGGATGGCTAAATGCTGCCAGATCGGTTTTTTTGATATAGCCCTTTTGCGTCGCCATTACGACATACTGGTCTTCGGCAAACACCCGGACCGGCAGGGTCGCGGTGACCCGCTCGCCCTGGCTGATGGTCAACAAATTGACGATGGCTTTCCCTTTGCTCGACCGCCCGACATCCGGCAATTGATACACTTTAAGCCAGTAGACCCGACCGGCATCGGTAAAGAACAACAGGTAATCATGGGTTGAGGCGGTAAAGATTTGTTCAACGAAGTCCTCTTCTTTGACCCCCATGCCGACTTTCCCTTTTCCACCTCGGCGTTGAGCCCGGTAGATGGAAACGGCATTCCGCTTAATATAGCCCGCATGCGTAATGGTGACGACGACTTCTTCCTCGGCGATCAGATCTTCCATTTGTAACTCGGCTTCGGCAGGAAGGATCTGCGTTCGTCGCTCATCGGAATATTGCTCTTTAATTTCTTTTAATTCCTGTTTCACGATTTGTTGCACCATCGCATCAGACGCTAATATCGTGCGCAAATGGGCAATGCGGGAGACCAGTTCGTTATATTCCTGGGTAAGCTTGTCCTGTTCCAGTTGGGTCAGGCGCTGCAACCGCATTTCCAGGATAGCCGTGGCTTGCACCTCGCTCAAGGTAAACTGGCTCATCAGGCCCTGGCGAGCGGTTTCCGGAGAAGACGCTCCACGGATAAGAGCAATGACCTCATCCAGGAACTCTAAGGCTCGTCTCAAACCCTCTAAGATGTGGGCCCGCTCTTCGGCTTTGCGAAGGTCGTACGCGGTCCGGCGAATCACCACTTCTTTACGGTGTTCAAGAAACGCGGCCAAAATCTGTTTGAGGGTCAACACCTCAGGACGGTTCCCTACCAAGGCCAACATGATGACCCCGAAGGTCGTTTGCATTTGGGTGTGTTTATATAATTGATTCAGTAAAACCGCCGCATTTTCGTTTCTCTTGAGTTCGATCACCACGCGGAGTCCATCCCGGTCAGATTCGTCGCGAAGATCGGAAATCCCTTCCACCCGTTTTTCGTGG
>JBGSSO010000093.1:0-15186 GCA_041737015.1 Nitrospirales bacterium | reverse complement strand
AGACCTATTCTTTTGAGCCAGCGAAGATGAATTAGATGTTTCATTTGAGTCTTCCCGAATTTTGTCCATGTCGTTTTGAATTCGCGTTTTGTTTCACTATGAGACAACGGTATGCAATGGTGAGGTGAAGAGCCGGCGAGTTTTCACAAAGGGGAATGCCCCCGGAATTGGTAACGTATCCAAAACTTTCCCTATGATCCAGTCATCGCATCCCGACATTATTGTCATTGGCGCTTCGGCGGGAGGCATTACCGCGCTTAAAAAGCTGGTGTCTTATCTTCCCCAGGATTTGCAAGCTGCGATATTTATCGTTCTCCATCTTGGGTCGTATTCCACTTCCACGGTTGATACCATCTTATCGGATGCCGGGCCTGTGCCGGCCACCTTTGCCAAGAATGGAGAATTCATGGCCTATGGGAGAATGTATGTGGCTCCTCCGGATGTTCATCTGCTGATTGATAAGAATGTCATGGTCCTTTCCAAAGGACCGCGTGAAAATCTTTGGCGGCCTTCTATTGACACGTTATTTCGTTCGGCGGCGGTGTCCTATGGCGTGCGGGTCGTGGGAATCGTTTTAACAGGATATCTGGATGATGGGGTTGCCGGGCTTCTAGCCATCCAGCGGTGCGGGGGGATGAGTATGGTTCAGGATCCCGCGGAGGCCCTGTTTCCGGATCTGCCGAATAATGTGCTGGCTCATATGCACGTCGATTTTTGTTTGCCGGTGGAAGATCTGGCCCGCCAACTGATTCAACAGGTTAAGACTCGCGTAGGCCCTGAATTTCCTCCTCCTGAAGACTTGATTGAGGAAAACGTTACTGTCGATGCGTATACGAGTCATCTTCCCCCTCGGCAAGTCAAGGGGGAGGTAGCCGGCCTTAGTTGCCCCGAATGCGGAGGGACCCTTTGGGAACAGAGCCAGGGCTCCTTAACCCGATATCAATGTCATGTCGGACATGGATTTACCGAGCAGTCTTTGTTGGCGGGAAAATCGAATACCCTTGACCAGGCACTGTGGACGGCCTTTCGGCTCATGGAGGAGCGTGTGGCCCTTCTACAGAAATGTATCGCCAGAGCTGAACACACCGGTCGTCGTCACACCCTGAGCTTATATCAAAAAGAGCTGGAACCCCTTCTGCCTCAATTGCAACAATTTCGAGAACTGTTAAGTCAAAAATCCTCGCTTCCGTTTGAACCTCCCACGCCAGCCAACACGTCTGAATGATGGATGCACCTCCCGCACCGGCTGTTGAACAAATCACAAGACTTTTGAGAACGGTCTGAATCCAAAAAGTATTCACTTTTCCATGACAGAAGCAGGGTGTTTAAAAAGGCCGTCCGGTTCCGTCCTGTGGGCTTTTCAGCTTGAGTGCATCAGGTTCCAACAACATCCTGCGAATTCGTTGCATGTCGGCGCGGGGGTTTTCATTATTGTCGATGTCCTACATGTTGATGCGCAGCCTGGTTCGGTCTTCCTCTTCATGGGCATGAAGGCGTTCCCATTGGCGTGATGCCTTCTTTCGTCCATTCAATACCCTCATATTTCATTCGACAGTTTTCAAGGGATCTTCAGGTCTAGACCTAGGGTTTTGGGTAGTAGTCGCTTTCGGGGTGGGAAACTACAGTCAGATCATGAATATAAAATTTCTTTACCCTAAAAAGAAGGAGGCGTTATGCAAACATTTACCCTGAACGCGATGAGAGCCGAGCAACCCGATGTGTTCCCTCAATTGATTCACCACATGCAACAATCACATTGTTCACGGTGCGGAGGAACGATGGTCGAAGAGACGTATATGGATATTTTCTCCGATTATGAGGATTTTCAGTTTCAGGCCAAGCATTGTATTCAATGTGGTGACGTCATCGACCCGTTTATTCTCCTGAACCGCTTGCGAAAAAATCACGTCGGGACTCCTGCCGTGCATTCCTTGTCTCAGCCGCGGCATCGTGAAAATGGATTGGTGATGACCGGGTAAAAACATTGGTTATTTATTTTGGTGGGTTCGGCCACAACTGGTCACAATAAAGGGCAAATATCATGAACGGCAAAAAATGTAGCTTTTACGGGACGTGTAGCATTCTCCTGAGTCTCATCATGGCGGGAAATGGCATCGCCGCGGAGATCCCGAAGGAACCCGGGGAGGCCAATCTCATCAATGAGGATGTGAATATCATTACGGGATTGTATATCCGCGAATACTCCTTACAGGGAGATGGAGTCGTCGATTATAAAACGGCCCGACAAATTATTTTTTATGAAAATAACAAATTTTGGAATACGGTCGTTGAAACAGTTCAATGGCCCTTGTTCTACTGGCTGGATGACGATCGAGATGGCGTCTTTGATCAATTTGTCGATCAACAGGTCGAAGGAGATAAAGATTATATAATCCCGTATTTGCCGGTTTCGGAGAATTAAGTCTATGCATCATTTTGGAAGGACGGCGTGTATCTTCAGCATTCTGGCATGGGCGTTCAATGGCGGATGGGCTTTTCCGTTCATACAACCGGCTGTGGCCGAACAGATGTATTGGCAGAAGCAATCCGTGTCCTTTCTGGGAACCACTCTTGACCTGGAGGGTGAACCAATAGGCATTGTGGCTGAACTGGACATTTCATTTCGAAAACAGGAAGGTCAGGAAGCGTTGAATGTGACCTTTTCGAGCGGACCGGGAAAGTTTTCACCGTTTACCCAAGTGGCTATTCAATCCGGAATCGTCTCCGCGGCTCGTATGGCAGGGCTTGATCCAAAGACCTGGAATATTTTTTTGAAATTTCCGACTTCCGGTGTGACGATATACGGAGATAGTTTGACCGCGATGGTGAGTGTCGTGGCCCTGGCGATGGCGAATGATAACTCAATCATCCTGAACCGCGTGATGACCGGCAAAGTGACTCATGACGGTCATATCGGGGCTGTAGGAGGGATCCCACTGAAAATCCAGGCCGCGTTTGAGGAACATATTCCCAGAGTGATTATTCCTGAAGATCAGTTTCCAGAAGACGATGATTGGCAGACGCCTTTTCTGATGCAGATTTCTCCCGTCAATACGGTGTTGCAGGCCTATCAGATGTTAACAGGAGCGACCCTTTCGGGCACCGCGAACGCATCCGGATTGATGGCGCAGAATTCCAACGAGAAATAAGAAAGAGGGCTATGCGGGTTTTTGTTGATGCCGATATTTCCTGACGATGGTGACTAAATTTTCTGCGGGACCTCCCTTCGTGACAAATGCCGCCGCTCCTGCCTCTCGGAACCACCGGGCCACGTCCGGCGTGTCGTACACGGATAATCCGATCAACACTGTGTCGGGAAAGAATTGTTTGATTTTTTTGGTGGCTTCCAGGCCATCCATGTTTGGCATATGGAGATCCATCACCACCACGTCAGGGTGAAGCGATTCACAGAGGGCGACAGCTTGTTCACCGTTTTCAGCCTCTCCCACCACTTCAAAATCCAATTGAGAGTTCAGGATATGGCAAAATCCCTCACGCACCATTTTATGATCATCGGCGACAAGAATTCGAATCCTTTCCGAGGGAGAACGGGCGGGTTGATTCTTTGCGTTTGAATGGGCCGACGGCTGGTTATTCATGGGGGGAGCGGATTCTTCCATGTCTGCTTGTATGGGAATTCGAAGGAGCGCGTGTGTCCCCTTTTGCAGGGCGGAGGTGAGTACCAATTCTCCGCCGATGGCTTCCAATCGTTCTCGGATACTGAAAAGACCAAATTTGCTCGAGGATTCTTCATTTCTGTCTTCGTGCCCGTCCAGAAAACCTTGGCCGAAATCTTCTACCTCGATATGCATATGATTGTCTGTTTGAAGGGAAAGCGTGACCGTGACTTCTTGCACCCCCGAGTGCTTGAGAACGTTAAACAGCAGTTCCCGAACGGATTGAAAAATCAGGACAGCCTGATCCTCCTGCAGGTCCGGAGTTGTATCTGCACGATTTAAATTGACGGCTAGTCCCTGTTTCCCCATTTCGGATGCCAACCAGACGAGTGCGGCATGGAGTCCAAATTCATAGAGACAGGTTGGACTGAGTTGGGTTACCAGTGTGCGTGTATAGGTTAAGGATTGGTCCAAGATATTATCCGCTTCTTGGAGCACCTTTCCACGGCTTTCCGTATCGGTGAGTGATTGACCTTGATTTAATTTGAGACGGCAGACCACCAGGAGCTGTGCCAGATAATCATGAAGGTCCGAAGCCAACCGGCGTCGTTCGCGTTGTTCGGTCAGCGTGAGATCGGAAGCCATGGCGCGTAGTCGTTCCTGGTTGCGAGTGAGTTCTTGAGTTCGTTGGATCACCCGCTCTTCCAACGTGCGATTCAGTTCGGCTAATTTGTCACTGGTATCCTTTTGCGCGCTTTTGTCTCGAACCACCTTGGCAAATCCGATCAGCTTGTCGTTGGGATCGCGTATGGCCGTCACCGCGCCGCTGGCCCAAAATCGTGACCCATCAGCCCGAACCAGCCAATTGTCATCGTCCCCTTTTTCTAAGGCTTCCGCTCTCCGTAATTCGGTTTCCGGACGACCGTTACGTTGGTCTTCAGCGGTAAATAACATAGAAAAATGTTTATTCAATGCCGCGTCTTCTGGGTAGCCGAAGAGACGCTCCGCTCCTGAATTCCAATGAATAATGTTCCCATCCAAATCCAGCATGATAAAAGCCTGGCCGGTGGCTCCATCAACAAATAACCGGTACTTTCTTTCGCTGTCCCGGCGAATCCGGTCGTTCTTTTCCCGTTCAATGGCATAGTAGAGAATTCGGGAAAGTAACACGGCATTCATCGAGGATTTAGGGATGTAATCCTGTGCCCCTAATTTGATGGTTTCAAGGGCCAAGGGTTCATCTTCGGTGGTGGTTAACACGACAAGGGGAATGGCCGAGTTTGCCGACCGGATTCGTTTCAATGTTTCAAGGCCGTTAGTTTCCGGCAGATTTAAATCAAGAAGAATGACGTCAAACGGGGTGGTCTGAATGATGGTCATGGCCTCTTTGAGAGTCGATGCGCGTGTAATATGAAAGGGGGACATGCCGGAGGCATCCTTCAACCGCTCACGCACTAATTCTGCGTCAGCAGGATTGTCCTCCACTAACAGAATGGAATGGGTATGAGAATGGAGATCGCTCATGACTCTGACACTTTTGGAGGGAGTTTCACCACGGAGAGCCAGAAGCTTTCAAGGGATCGAATCATGCTGATAAATCGCAGGACATCGATGGGTTTGACCAAATAGGCATTCGCGTGAAGATCGTAACTACGCAAGACATCTTCCTCGTCTTCGGATGTGGTCAACACCACAACGGGAATGGTGCGAGTGTGCGAATCAGTCTTCAATTCTTTCAGAACTTCCCTCCCGTCTTTCTTTGGAAGGTTTAAGTCTAACAGAATAAGGTCCGGCCGGGGAGCATGTTGAAAAGGTGCTGTCTGCCGAATGAAGGCCATGGCGCTGACCCCGTCTTGAACCACATGAATGGTATTGTGGAGGCGTGCTTCCCGAAAAGCTTCCTGGGTGAGACGGATATCAGCCGGATTATCTTCTATTAACAAAATTTCAATAGGATTCTGCATGAAAAATCTCCGGTTTATATTTAGGTACAGTAAAAGAAAATTTGGCTCCTCTTCCCGACTCCGATTCGACCCAGATGCGACCTCCACGGCGCTCCACGATTTTCTTGCATATGGCCAGACCGATTCCGGTGCCTTTGTACTCTTCTCTCGTGTGCAGTCGTTTAAACGGAAGAAAGATCCGCTCGAAATATTCCGATTCGACGCCGATCCCGTTATCCTCTACGGAAAAGTACCACTCGTCGGACCTTTCCTGGGCCGATACATGAATGTGTGGGGGTTTCGGGCCGTGAAATTTAATGGCGTTGGTAATCAGGTTTTGGAGCAGATGTTGGAGATGCGACCGATCGATCTGGATGATAGGCAGAGGGTCATGTGTGATCGAAGCCTGTTGGTCCTCAATCACCATGCGGAGATGTTCGAGAATTTCCTTGAGCACGTCCTCGCTATTGACAGGGGCAGGATTCAGCTCCTGTGCCTGAATTCTCGAATATTTCAGGAGGTCCTGAATGAGGGTTTGCATTCGATTCGCTCCATCCGTCACGAATCCGATAAATTCCTGGCCCTGATCGTCCAATTTGTCTTTATAGCGTTCCGCCAGCAACTGCGTAAAGCCATGAATGGTGCGGAGGGGCTCTTGGAGGTCATGAGAGGCAATATAGGCAAATTGTTCGAGATCCTCGTTTGATTGCTTAAGCGAGGCCGCATGACTCGCCAATGTGAGGTTTTGTATAGCCAAGAGATGTTCCAACTTCTTTTGCTGGGAAATATCCCTGGCAATTTTCGAAGCGCCAACGCCATTTCCCCATCGGTCGATAATCGGAGAAATGGTCAGCGACACCGGTATTTCCTGCCCGTCTTTCCGGCGTCGAACCGTTTCAAAATTTTTAATCTGCTGGCCACTGTGAAGTTTTTCCAAAATAATTTCCTCTTCGGGAATCCGGTCTGGCGGAAAAAGAAATGGCATATACTGCCCGATGCTCTCCTGTGACGAATATCCAAACATCTGTTCGGCGCCGTTGTTCCAACTGGTGACTTGCCCCGTGAGTGTTTGTCCAATAATGGCGTCATGCGAGGATTCCACGATTGAAGCTAACCGAAGCCTGACCTCCATCCCCTGCCGATATTGATAGGTGAGTAGAGCGGTTGCCCAAATCATAAACAGCGATAAGAGCCGATTGGTCACCGCATTGCCGGCAAGGGTGCTGCCCGAATGCAACACATTCACACCCGGTGAATAGATGACTCCAATAATGGCTAAAACCGTACAGGCTCCTGCGACCATGAAGGGGGATTTTGCATGTGGTAACCATGGAGTAAGCATAATGGCACTCACATATAACATGCCAATCGCTACTCCTGTTTTGGTGAACAGGTCCAACATAAAAATTGCACCCATGAGAGCGCAGATGGCTATTAAAAGGCCTACATCCCATTTTTGGAGACGAATGCCGGATGTCAGTCGCTCTTGAGACGGTTTCATGACTTCATACTTTTCCTTACGAACTGAAGAAGAGCATCCCCATTACCGGGTATGGAGGAATAAAATAAGTTGACGACAAACATGACCTCGAATGATGGTGCTTGCCCTCCACTGTGTTGAAACAGAACGACGTTCGGGACATGTGCAGAAAGAACGAAACAGAGAAAAGTATAGCCTCAATGAAGAAGTATTGTCTAAGAGGACACATCAAAGAGCTGCAGGTCCAGGGTCATCCAGGGTTATGGCTCACTCAACCCAGGGTTTTTCTCAGGTCTTCCGGACCAAAATATTGGGTATTGATAAGGCAATCAAGAATAGAGAGGCAGATAACATCCTGGAAATCAACATCAGGTTATGGATAACACAAAATGGATTCGACAAAAAGGAGAACAGAGCCCATGAATAAGAGACTTGAGGAGGATGCCGTCCATGTAAAGGGTTCGGTGCAGAGGGAAACGTCCCGTTGTCTGTTTGGTGATTGGCCGCGGCGAGAGGTTCTCAAGTTGGCTCTGCCTGTCAAAGACTGGCCACTTTCATTGCAGGCCTGCCAGGAAAATATGAGTACCGATACGAAAGTCTTTTAGCCAGATTAGGAGGAAGCACATTTATGTCTACTATCGTACTAGTCATACTCATTCTTCTGTTGGTCGGGGCCTTGCCGGTCTGGCCGTACAGTTCATCATGGGGAGCTTATCCCAGTGGCGGGCTTGGCTTGGTGCTGGTGATCGTGCTGATTCTGGCCCTGACTGGAAGACTGTAGGCGGGGATCAGAGATCATTTTTTGTTCATCACTTGAAGAAGGGGAAGATTGTTATGCCCTTTAAAAAAACGACATTGTTGGCCATCTTGCTCGGGTCATTGTTTTTGGGTTCGATTGGGGGAATGTTATTGGCTTCTACAAGTCCCACTGGTACAGAGGTGTCGACTACCAATGCAGGTAAGCCGATTACGACTTCAGCCTTACATATCGTGAATGAAGAGGGTCAGGTCCGTGCCACACTGAGTCTATGGGATGGTGAGCATCCGGCACTCATTATGGGAGATGATCAATGTGGTCGTCGAGCTTCTCTTGCGGTCTATGGAAAGGAGCGAACGGGGTTAACCCTCTATGGAGAGGATTGTAAGCGGCGTGTGGCATTGGAAGTACAGAGCGATGACCTCCCTATGTTTGTTTTGCGAGATCACTTGGATACTCCAAGAGTTCAGGTCGTGTTAAATAAGGACGGGAGTCCCCTTGTCCGGTTGTTTGATGCGAATGGAAAGGCCCTGTGGGAAAAACCATAGATCAATAATAAGGAAACCATTTTTTTTCTTATTGGCATTTAGAAGGCCATAAAATAAGGAGACCAATGTTCACCAATTCGAGATTCATGAACACGACAGGGAGGATGAGCCGTTGGTTCCTCACGGGAATATTTTTAATCGCCGGCAACGGTGTTGGGATGGTATTTGCTGCGGATCAGGGCAACCCCAAAAGCTGGAAGGCGGTGCTGGGTCCGAAAGATTTGGTTCCGAACATCGGTCCCCCGGCCGTGGTGAAGGACTGGCAACGTGCTTATCCACAGTATCAACCCGTAGGAAACGGGGACACCCAAGAGGCTCCAGACGCGAAGCCGGGGACACCCAATCCTCCTGCTATTCATACATTGGGTGGCCGGACCCCCAGTTCATTTGTGTTTGACCTGAGTCCCAAGGATCCACTTGAGAAGGTGATTGAGCGGGAAAGCCAGCAACGATCAAAGATCAACACACAACAGCACCAATTGCTTGAGAAGCGGTATGATTTGTCCCCTCAATTTGTTGAAGGGATGACGATGACTCGAGGGAAGCCCATTCCCAAAGGGCCCACCGCCCGATTACCAAAGGGCCTCACTTTTGAGCAGCTCGCCAACATGCCTCTGGAAGAGATTAAGGCCAAAGATCTCTTCCCCTACCTGCCGTTGCCGCATCCGCTTCATTCAACAGGCGGCATGGTGTTTCCGTCGATGATGACAGATATTCATCCTGAGCGTGAACGGTTTGATGTCCTTCATGATGTGCCGGATCATTTTTTGCCGGAATTTCCACCTCCTCTGTTTTTAACAAGCCGGCCGGACTTAGGAGATGTCTCTCAAGGGCAGGAAATCACCAATGAAAATTTTTACGCGTTGTTGGATGGCATTCTCTCGCCGGTGCAATTTGACGGCGTGCGATTATTAGTCGAAAAAATCCCTCAGCAGCAATTTAATGCGACTGACGACCGGAAAACGATTTCGCCCAGCCGGGGGGTTGCCTGTTTCGATTGCCATGTGAACGGGCATACTAATGGCGCCATTCATTTGAATCCGGATAACCGGCCTCAATTCTCACGGTTTCGCATCGAAACGCCGTCTTTACGGGGCGTCAATATTCAGAAGGTCTTTGGATCCAAGCGAGCCCTAGTGTCTGTTGAGGATTTTTCTGAATTTGAAAACCGGTCTGCCTATTTCGATCATGATCTGGCGACAGCCGAAAAAAAGGGTCGTCGTGATATGACCCGAACCGAAGTCATGAAAATGGCCCAGTTTCAGAAGCTTGTCGATTTTCCCCCAGCACCGAAATTAGACCTCTTTGGCCGGTTAGATCCTAAAAAAGCCAGCGAAGAAGAATTGCGAGGTGAATCGCTATTTTTTGGTAAAGCCAAATGTGTGGCCTGCCATACTGCTCCGTATTTTACGGATAACCTGATGCATGACTTGCGGGCGGAACGGTTCTACCATGGCCGGGCAGAAGGATCGATCAAAACGTTCCCCCTTCGGGGAATAAAAGATTCCCCACCCTATCTCCATGACGGTCGCCTCTTGACTCTCGAAGACACGGTAGAGTTTTTTGCCTTAGTCACTGGAGTGCAGTTGACCAAAGAAGAAAAAGCGGATCTTTCCGCCTATCTTCGAGCCTTGTAAGGCTAAGCATTTTTAAGTGAAGGGTTGATGAGCTCGGTGTCGAGTTCACAGAAAGAGAATGCACCATGAAAAAACCGGCCCATGCCGATAAGGTTTTTATCGTTTCCTTGTGCTGCCTGGGATTCATGGTTGGTCTGGCATTTCCCCTGGTTGAACCGGCCTTGGGGGATAGTGCTCAGGATACATCCTCCTATGGCCTTCAATCCGATGACCACTCAAAAAACCCGTCCGGTGAAGATTCCCCCCTCATAGGGGGAGGTGTCCGGACGCCCCCCGACATCGGCGCTTCAGGTACCTCATCTTCCACTCCTCCGGTTCGAACCGAATCACCCACAGACGAACTCCACATTCTTCCGGATGTCTCACCTGTTCCAACCGATTCCTTGATTCCGGAAAAGGCTCCGGTCAAAGAGAGTGAGCCGTTAGGACAACCCAACCAGCTTGAAGAGACGCCCGAAAAAATGAGACGGTTTTGAGCGTTGTCTGTGTGACGGGAGGAAAGCCGATAGGTTGTGGGAAATTTTGAAGCCGTTTTCCGTTCCCAAAAGAAATCCAATGAGAACCCATTGATTACTTATGTGATGAGCATATTGAGGACTTCTCGTATGGAGGGGAAAGATTTTGGCACTCTCAATCTAATCTAATGTGGGATCGATCCATAAACGAATGCGGACATTTTTCGCTCCGGCTTCGTAGGCGTTTTCCACCGCATCCACAATTTCCCCTCGATTTTCGACTCTTCCAGAGAGTGTGACGATCCCGTTTCGAGCTTCAACACGAATGGGAACCGAATTCACAAATGGGCTCCAATGCAGCTCCTCTTCAACCGCTTCTTTCAATTCCTGATCGGTCATCTTTTCCCATGGAAGGCCTTGGTTTTTGATGCGAAGTTGATTGTTGACATTCGTGGCTCCGGCGTCATAGGCGATTTCGATCACATCCACCAAGGCATCCTGATCTTCGACATATCCTGAGAGTACCGTTTCGCCCTGTCCCACCTGAACCGTGATCTCACCATTCCCGTATGGACTGACTTCCAACCGTCGTTGAATGCGATATTTTATTTCTTCGTCTGACCGTCCAGAGGTCTTGTCGGCGGATCGCGGATCATGTGCTCCGGGAGTAAGGGCTTCATCAAATCCTGCTGCAGGGACAGACAGGATCTGGCCGTTGGTATGTTCCATCATGGCTACGATGAATAATGAACACATCATACATACGCATACGAAAAAACGTGTGCATAGCGATTTCATAGGCACCTCCAGGCCGTGTTTGCCATCCTGGGAGATTTAAAAGAAGAGGATCTCATCCGAAGTTCCGGTAGGGGCGGTTACCACTCTGACCAATGAGAACTATACCCATCTATCATCTAACAACATGGTAGGTTGGAAAACTGTTCGAAACCCTTGAAGTGTTCGAGCGAAGTTCAGGGAGAAGGGGGAGACAGGGGGATAGTGAGGGAGACACGGGTCCCTCGGCCGGGCAAAGAATCGAGGGAAAACGTTCCCTGAAGCGTGATCATTCGCCCACGGATGCCGGATAACCCAAAATGATCCCGACTGGCATTTGGCATCGCCATGGTGGCAGGATCAAAGCCGCAACCAACATCTGAAACCAGACAGTGAAGGTGTGTGCCCTGGAGTTGATGAATCGTGATGTTGGCCTGTTTAACGTGGGCATGTTTAATCACATTAAATAATAATTCACGAAGGGACCAATAGAGAAGGAATTCCTGATTTTCGGATAGGTCCGGCAAAGGCCGTTCGGCTTCAATGGCGACGGTTAAACCGAACACCTTCATTTTTTCTGCCAGCTTTTCCAAAACGGTCAGGAGTCCGGACTGATGCAGGTGCAGGGAACTCAGCTCGGTCATCAGTGTTCGAGTATAGGCCAATGATTCTTGAAAGAATTGATCGACGGTTTGTAGAAGACTCAGAACTTCCGAATCGAATGTCAAATGGCTTCCTTGGGCCAGCTTCATTCGGCCAACTGACAAAATTTGCGCCAAATGATCATGAAGTTCACCGGCTAAGGCCTGACGTTCGCGTTTTTCGGCTGAGATGAGGCTTTCCGAAAGTACCAACAATTGTTCTTTATAATCATCAATACCGTCACTGCGAGCCTCTATGTGCGTATCCAACTCCTTTTTTGCCTGTTGTAATTGTCGTTCCGCTAATATTTTCTCGCTGATTTCTTTTTGAAGTTGTGCGGTCAGAAATTGTTCTCGATGCCAAAGGGTTTCAAGCAGGCTTGTGGGCGTGATCGCTCCCATAAACCGCTGTCCGGTTCCCATGACGGAGAAGGCATCGATCCGGTTACGTTGAAATTCTGAGTACAACACATCAAGGGGAGTGGAGGGTTCGACCTGGGTGGACGTGGAAAATGAAAGAAGATCCGCAAAAATCCGATAAGGATACCGGCCTACCATGTGCTTGGGGACGATGCCCAGAAATTGTTCGGAAGGCTTCTGGTTGACGACTTCCGAAAATACCGCATAGGCTTCATAATTCTGTAATCCACGGGGTGGATTCAAATCCCGCAGGCGCATGTCTGCGGACACCGTCATTATGAATGGACTGAGTGCATCCTGTGCGGTTAAAAGAGTCACGAGATAATTCTATAATTCTTGGGTAATGGTGATTTCTGTATCCAACTGAATATGGAGAATTTCATCCGCCACCATCAATGGCTTTATCTGATCAAGAAGGAAAGTTACCACGCGCTTTTTGGATAATCTTCGGGTGATGGAACATCGTATCAGCATACTATTGATGACCTCGTCTTGAATTTCGATATGGTCAAATTCTTCAGGAATGAGCAACCGGAGCGCCTTTTGCAGTGCGCTGACACCAATAGCCGCATCTTTCCCAATGATGAGTCCGTCGGTAATGGGAGGGATGGAAAATTCTTTAACCTTCGCTGTGATGAGAAATTTTGGTTCGTTTGGAAGCACTGAGATCACCTCCATCACCTTCGACTGAAGGTATGTGGATTTATATGGCTGACTCATGCAGGAATGTTATTGGGAACGTAGTGTAATCAATCCCTATGAAATTATTCAATAAAAATAATCGCGGGGGCAAAAGTAGTCTTTATCCGGAATCGGTCATACTACTGAAGGGCCTGGAGGGAATGATTCAGGGGCGGACTGTGAGGGGCACATCACTATGGGGAAGCTGTTGGGTGTTCTGAAAAGATGGGTGAAAAAGTATTAGCGATATCTTCCATCCGCGGATCCATCGCTGGTTTCATTGGTGGCATCAATAATAAGCTGAGCCGCTTTTTCGGGATCACATTCCGCTACAAACGTTTCCGCGGCAGTAAGCAGCATCTCGGATTTTACCAATTGACTATTCGAATCTTGGATGGTGTGGGATTGGAGGAGTTGAAGAATACGGGTGGCTTTTAATGCCTGATCAAGTTTGTCATCGTCAAGCAGCCGATGGATTTTCTGGAGTATTCGTGTATCAATTTCCTCATGCGATAGTTCCTGCCACGGTTCGGAGGAAGGCGAGGTCTCCGACGATTGGGAAATCCAGTGAATCGCCTCAGGAGAGAGAGGGAAACGGTCATGGCGAATGGTTTCCATAAGAAACCGCAATACCTTCCACGCATGAATTGTGAGCTCTTCAACTCTTTTCATGCCGAGTGTGGATTGAAGAGACAAGACATCTTTGCTCATTTCATCGGATATGGTGAATTGGATTTTCATGCTTCACATGCCACTGTTACTTCTCATCAAATTAACTTCAAGATATCGCAGGAAAGAGCCGGAAGGTGACTGGGCAAAACCCTGGCCTCAGGTTTTTTTTGGTCTATCATGATTTAGCTGATTCAAGGGTTTTTCCCAGTTACGCTTTTTCTTATCCCTTCGTATAGTGGCTCTCAGGAACAGGATGCGAGCATTGGTGAGAAGAAAAAATTATGTTTGGGGGAATCCATGCGCATGAAGCCCAGTAAAGAGTATCAGGTCAAAGATTTTACGCTGAAGGGATTGAACGGGATTTCAGATAAGACGTTAGAGATGCATTTTAAGCTTTATGAAGGTTACGTGAAAGCCACCAATTCCCTCACCAGGCAAATAGGGGAGTTTTTGATTGATGGGCAGGTGGATCAGGAGGAAATGCCGGCCTATTCTGAACTCACCCGGCGGCTGGGATTTGAATATAATGGCATGGTCCTTCATGAATTATATTTTGAAAATATGACCTCCCAAGCGTCCAAATCGCCCCAAGGACAGGATTCCTTGCTGAAAGCTCTTGAAAGCAGTTTTGGGAGTTTTGAGATCTGGAAAACCGACTTCTCAAGTGTTGGGAAGATGCGGGGAGTCGGCTGGGCTGTATGCAATCACAACCCGGAAAACGGCAGGCTCTCTAACCATTGGATCAGCCTTCATGAATTCGGCAATATTGCAGGGTTTCGTCCTGTCTTAGTCATGGACGTGTGGGAACATGCGTATTTGCTGGATTTTCAACCATCGGAACGAGGCGAATACATTGAACGTTTCCTTTCCCAGGTTAATTGGGATGTTGTTGCCAAACGTCTAGAGGGGCGATTATGAACAGCGCCATATATCATGGCTGGTGTATGCCAAGTTTTGATGTTCTATGTACCTCTCCAATTCCGCAACCTGATCCTAACCCTAACCCAGACCCTTTCCCTAATCCTGGACCTCTTCCAAACCCTATGCCTGACCCACCGGAGCCACCCACTCCTCCTCCAACACGTCCCCCCATACCCAAAATTCAACCATTTTCCTTTCCCCATTGAGTTTCGTGTTTAAGATGGCTGGGCTGCCCTACAAGTGAACAAAGGCAAAGGCAAGTTCCGTGGTCCCTCATTCAGTTTTGTCTTGATGAACCCAATTTGGAAGGGTGGTTGGACTTATTTGAGGGATTCTTCCATAATAGATCTCTTTAAGTTTTTAGATTTAAAAATTTATTCTGCATTACTTCTTTAGGCATGAGCAAACCTCGAGTACTCTTAGCTGAGGATCACGTCCTGGTTAGTGAGGGGCTGACCAAGCTGCTGGAAACGGATTTCACATTGGTGGGGACCGTGGTAGACGGTCATGCATTAGTTCAAGCCGTCAAGAAACATACACCGGACATTGCGATCATTGATATTTCATTGCCTCTATTAAATGGGTTGGAAGCCGCCAGACAAATAAAAAAATGTGAACCCCAAACAAAATTAATTTTTCT
>JBGSSO010000059.1:0-2495 GCA_041737015.1 Nitrospirales bacterium | reverse complement strand
CTTCATAGGAAATTTCCCGCATAATTTTGGGGACAAGTTGAGGAGCCTCATATGGTTTATCCGCTAAGGTTTTCGCTTTCTGAACCACCTGATCGAATGTGAAACCCGCTGCAACATGCAGGGGGAACATCAAGAACATCGCGACCATTCCAGCTAACAAGATTCTCATCACTGACGCTCCCGTTAATAAAGATTATGAAACTGTCACAGCCCATATAAAATATCCCATTGAGGAAAAACCCTAAAAAGGAATGCTCGATGGGGGAGGTTATTCTGCGTTGGCTAGGAGGGAGATGGTCCCCCTGCTTGATGTGTGATCGGTCGCCTATTGTACTACATGGGGGTATGAAAAACTGAGGGAATATGAGGGATTTATCGTAAGAAAATCCAGGGATGAGAGAGCTGGATCTCTTTCTTCCATTGGATTTGGTAGACAGGGAAGCCATTGGAGACGATAGCACGCAAAAATATGATCATGGAAATTTTGAGCAATACCTTGAGGCCATTCCCGTCTTAGTTGACCAAGTGAGAATAAGTTCTTACTCAAGGACATTTTGGCCACGATTATAGCATATTTTGATTTGGTATCTATCCGGCTCTTCGTTGTTTTTCAAGAGTTTTTAGCCATCGATCCACAAAATTCTGGAAAGTTATCGATTGACATCGGCATTTGCAAGAAAAGGGGGCATCATCCCAGGGTACGTTTTACCATTTTGGAAAAAAGGGCTACATTCTGCAACCGTTTCAGGACCTTTACCCCAAATATCGTGGAATGTTGTGATCAGGGCCCTGGACTGGGCATGTCGAAAGAATGCTTATCCTTGCAGTTAATCCTGACACCATGGCAAATTTTGATGAGCCTCTTTCAAAATCCGATTACGTTGCATTTGCGCGTCTGTCAATATTGCCTCGATGCTTACCAGAACAACCTTTTTAATCCATGTAAGAGCGACCTTATCGAGAATCCAGGTTTCAACTTTGGGCACTGCCATTGGATACTGACCTGTATTTCTTACATGTTCGTTATACTTTTCATAGGGTATAAGGCGGTCATAATATTTTGAGTCGAGAATTAAGTAGGCCAGTCCATTGGACATTTCACTGCCCAGATCTCCAGGGGGGAGAAGGAAGTCATAACGATCAAGTGTATCGGTAATAAGGTCCGGCGTGGCATGCCTGAGGTCGAATAAGCAGACCCACCCCATGAGTCGGCCAAAACTTTTTTGGGAGCCTGTATTGATTTTGAAATGTTCGTTCTTGTTGTGTTCTACCGCCCCAGACGCCTGTATTAAGTTCCATGCATGTCGGCTTGTGAGGTGAAAAACTTTTCCCTCTAAGTCGCCCAGGAGTCTTTCTTTGTAGGTCGCCCAAAGACTTTCATCGTTCCTATTCTCACAGTGTATGTGTTCAATTTCCATAGTGCCTCCGACGTGAATTTATTTTTCTGGAGAATGTCGAATGTGCCTTGTGGATTGAAACATCCGTTTGTTTACTGATGGCGGAACCAGCGGGTGATGCGGAGGTCTTCGCCGGCGGTTTTGACAAAGTAGGTGGTGGGAAGTAATTCCTGTTGCTGGTTTTGTGCGGTTGGAAAGGCAAGGGGAGACAAACCTGGACGTGCACCGGAATAACCATTGGGAATGATGGCGGGTTCGCTAACTGCTTGGGGTTTGTGGGTCGGACTTCGTTCGCGCCCGGTAATAGTCGTCAGAATGTGTTCGATATCCTGGCGCGGTGCGTGGGAGGCCACCACGAAGATAGTTTCGATCCCTTTGAACTGATCCAGGCTGAACCAATTCGTTCCTTCCGGCAGAATATGTTGCTGACCGGCTTTGATGGGGTTGGCGAACGGGCTGGAGGCTGTCGGGAAAATTCCCTGAGCCCAGGCCGATCCGTCCACCGCAATCACATAGACGTAGCAATCGGTATTGGCTCGGAACATGACACGGAATTTATCACCGGCCTGTGGATTGCCTCTTCCATCCAGAAGGATGTCCCCGTCCTTAATGGGCAGGTAGGACTGCACCCCATTGACCATATGTTTTTTGACCAGCAGGACGTCCAGGCTGATCGGCGGGATGGTGGGCAGGGCCTCTTCAGATTGAGCTGCCGGCTCATTGAATGATCCTACGGACTGATCCGGATAAGCGGGTGCGGATGCTATTCCAGTCTGGCCAGAAGGTGTGGGATAGGATTCTTCTTGCTGTGGATATTGATTGTGAGGATAGGAGGAATATCCGGGGACCGAGGCTTGTTGATTAGGATAGACGGGATTGTTGGAATAAGGGGTTTCTTGGTGCCCCTGGTTCGGGTAGCGGTTATCCGGATAGGGAGCATTCCCGCTGGATGGCGGCGGCTGATATTGGTAGGGATCATAGGCTTGTTGAGAAGATTCCTGAGAGGAAGGATATCCTTGTGCCGATTGGTATGTTTGATTGGGATACCCGCTTTGTTGATACCCGCCCGGTTGTCCATATGGATTAGCAATGATGCCT
>JBGSSO010000049.1:0-12221 GCA_041737015.1 Nitrospirales bacterium | reverse complement strand
GTAACCCCCGCTGTTCTGCCATGGCAGCCAACCGGCTCCCGTGAGGGGCAGCCACGACCACCGTATGTCCACGCTTCTCCATGCCTTGCGCTTCCTCCAACACTCGATACTCCTGCCCTCCCATCCCTGAAGAAGATTCCGTGTGCAGAATGCGCATGGGCATCTGATAACGGGAGAGAGTCGGGCTTACCTTCGGCATAGCCATGGGAGAATCAACGGGATCACAGAGGAGGTCCATAGGATCAATTTTTTTGCATTTCCCACAACTTGGCGTATTTCACAAAGGTGTAATAGGCATACAACATGGATAAAATCAGCCCCGGTTTTCGGTCCAACATCCCCCCTCGAAACACATACATTTTCAGAAAGGTAAAGAGGGGACGAAGCACCAACTGATGGGGGCGGAAGGTCCGGCCCTCACGATGCATGTCCTCCGCCCGCAAGCTGGAATACCGATCCATTTTGCGAAAGTAGTGATCGATATCCCGAAAGGGAATCTGCTCCAGACTGGCATGAAGATAGCCAAGTTCCCCCTTCAGCTCATATCCCTCATGGACCAGCTCCTCTCGGTACCGCATATGTCCCTTATGAAAAAACTGGGGTTGCCGGTAATCAGGGTACCATCCACAATGTTTGATCCACCGCCCAAGGAAAAAATTTCTTCTGGGAATCTTATAGGCCTGTGCCGAAGGCCCCTCCAGAAGCAACCGTTCGATTTCTTCCTGCACCGTTGGCGTCACCCGTTCATCCGTATCCAGGCTGAAGACCCAATCATGCGTGGCGTGAGTGAGGGCCTGATTCCGAAGCACGCCAAACCCCTGGAAGGGATAGTGGAAAATCTTGGATGTAAATTCACGGCAAATATCAGTCGTCCCATCCGTGCTATGAGAATCGATCACCACCAGTTCATCGACCCAATGAAGACTTTCTAAACATTTCCGCATATTCGGTGCATCATTATAGGCAATCACCACAGCTGAAACTTTTTCTCTCGTGCGTTGTTCCGTCATAGGGCTTTTCACTTCGGTATTCTCAAAGATTTAGGATTTCACAGGGGAATGGGCACCTGACACCACGCGATCATCTTTTCGATGAGAAAATCCCCCGACGATTCCTTTGACCTCACGAAGGAGATCCTCGAGCGAGACCGATTCCATGCATTCCAGATAGTTGGGGTTTTTGCACGTTCGTGCTCCACAGGGACTGCAGGGCAATTCCGTGCGCACGACAACATGATTGTTCACAGGATAGGGACCGGTGGCTTTGGGATGCGTAGGGCCAAAGATCGCGAGCACAGGAATTCCGGCTCCCGCTGCAAGGTGAATGGGCGCCGAATCGTTTCCAATGAGCAGGTGCATTCTTCGCAAGAGTGCGGGTAATTGGGAAAGAGAGAGTCGTCCGACCAGATTGATCAGACCCTGTGGCACAAGATGGTCAAATTCCCTGGCAGCAGAGATTTCTGAAGCCCCGCCCAAGAGCACAACACGAACATTGGGCCACTGCACCAATTCGAGGGCCAGATCCACAAACCGTTTAAACGGCCAGGACTTCATGACAGACCGTGTCCAAGGTGCCAGAGCAATCAGGTGTTCGTGGTCCTGGACGTTTGCATCCTGAAGCATGGTTTCAATGGTGAGACGATCGGTGGAGGATTGAGGCAGATGGAACACCGGAGTAGATGAGCGTCCGCCAAGAAATGTGGTGATCGCTATATTCCGATCAACGGCATGGACCTCCAGCAATCGCCAGGTGGAAGGCTTCGTCTCCGGCAAAGGCACCTGGTGCGAATAAAACCAGGTCGCCCCTTCCCTGGCTCGCGCAAAACCCACACGGGTTCGAGCCCCGGTCATCACGCCCAATATCCCGGAACGGAACAGCCCTTGAAAATCCACAACCAGGTCAAACCGTCCTCTTCGGAGTGAACGAAAGATAGTCGGCCAATTTCGCCAGGACACATTCACGGACAAGATGTCATCAATATCGGGATTCCCTTCCAGAATCGGCGCCCAGATTTCCTTGACCATCCAGGTCAGTCGGGCATGCGGGAACCGCTGACGCAACGCAGCCACTGCTGGAAGAGCATGAACAATATCACCCAGCGAGCTTAATTTGATGACCAGTATGCGCTGAGGAGTGATGTCCATACGTACCAGAGAAAAACCTCTAGCTCATCGACAACATCCGATATTCCCATAACGCGTATGAATGGATTTTCTTTGATCCCGGTGCCTTCATCGTTTTTGCCTGATTCGCCTGCCTCGGGTGACGATCTGCTGTTCAATCCAATCCACGGCATGGACAAAGCTATCTGCAACATAGTCAACCGGCACCTGTCCTGCGTCTCTCGCCCTCACCACGTCCGGACTATACGAACTCGTCATGACCAGGACACCGGGTACCGAGGCGGTGTGAGCCGCCTCTAAATCACTGCGCTTATCTCCGACCAGATAACACTGCGATACATCGAGAGCAAATCGAATGACCGCTTGATCAATTAATCCCGCTTTGGGCTTTCGACATCCACACCCGTCTTGAGGATGATGAGGGCAGAAGAAAATACCATCAATCCTGGCTCCATAGGGGCGAATCAACTCCGCCAACCTTTCATGGATCGACTCCAACCCTTCAATGGTCATCATCCCCCGACCAATGGCGGATTGATTGGTGATCAGAAGCACCATGGCCCCCAAATGGTTTAATCGGGCGATGGCTTCAGGGACTCCCGGGAATAACACCAATTGTTCCGGAGAAGTGACATACCCCGTATCGTGGTTCAAGGTGCCATCCCGATCCAAAAACACGGCGGTACCCGGTGCGGCGGACACATCTCTCATCCAACATGCCCTCTGATCCGACCTTCGTTCCGGTAGCCTGGTGACATCCTGATTTGAGACAGCGCGACCTCCACAACCTGATCAACGGACACTTGGGTCATGCAACGATGATCAATCGGGCAGGCGCGCAATAAACAGGGTGCACAACGGACCGACGCACTCACCACTCCACTGGATTGTCCATGAGGACTTGTCGTGGAGGGATCCGTTGAACCAAAAACCGCCGCGACCGGTACCCCAAGAGCCTGAGCCACATGCATAGGTCCCGTGTCGTTGGTCACCAAGACGGAGCAGCGTGTCAGCACTCCCATTAATTCTTGTATCGTGGTCCTTCCCGACAGGACGATCGGCTCATACCGCATCCGCCTGGCAATGTCCTGCCCAAGCAATTCTTCTCCCTTGCCTCCAATCAGGACACAGCGGACAAACGGAGTCCCGGGACATTCTTTTGTCAGATGCTCAACCAGTCGATCGCCCACCTCCGCAAAGCGTTCCGGCAGCCATCGTTTGGCCGATCCATACACGGAACCCGGATTCATCCCGATGACAAGACCGTCCGATGGAAGAAAGACCTCAGGAAACTGTCTGGCACATGCATTCTTCACCTCAGGAGAGAGAAAAAGTTGAGGGATACGGACTTTCCCGGAAGAATGGATGATGACATTCACGAGTTCCTGATAATACTCCGTATGATGCAGAGGCGTTCGATCCGGCCTGGGTACAGCCTCGGACAGAAGCCAACGCCGTCCATCCGTCGCGTACCCGATCCGGGATGGGATGCCGGCCATCCGGGCAATGAGGGCCGCTTCAAAGGCATTTTGAAAAAGCACCGCACGATCAAATTGTTTGCTCTTCACCAGTTGAATGAGATGCCAGAGCCCGAGGAGGCCCTTATGTTCACCTTGATGGAAATACATCATGACCTCATCCACTCCCGGATGTCCTCTCAACAGTTCTCCGATGATCGGCCTGGCCAAAACCGTTACCTTGGCATGAGGATCATGATTCCGCAAATCCATGAGAGCCGGTAGGCACATCACGGCATCTCCGATCCAGTTGGGAACGCGGACGAGAATGTTCATCGAAAACCAATCTGCCCCCTCACATGAACCCATCTGTTTGACCCTATCTGACCAACCATGTCTGAGTCCTATGGACAAATGGAATGGAGCTGTTCACGTAACCGGTCTTCTCCTTGAGTCATCCGCACTTGCACATCCAGCGCCCACAGAGGGTCATCGCGTTTCAGATGCTCCTTAATTTTCAGGGCATCTTTTTCTGTTGTGATCGCAAGATCAAGCCCTAGACGTCGCATCTTCAAACGAATGGCTTCAACATCCTTTTCTGAATAGGCAAAATGATCGGGGTACCGAACCTCCTCACCCACCGTCAAGCCACAAGAAACCACACTCGATCGGAAGGAAGCAGGATTGCCGATTCCGCTAAAAAGCAAACAGGATGTACCCTTGAAGGCTCCGGCCTGTTGGGTGTTCCCTGTCGCAATATGCGTGAACATTCCAGGTTCGGTTTCCAGACGCAAGGGGACAATGGGCTTTCCAACGCTCTGTTCGATTCGATTCTGAAGTGATGCGACCGATACATCTGGTTCCGTTCGACTGAAGACAATCGTCGTGGCCCATTTTGCTGCGGACAGCGGTTCACGCATCCGGCCGGCCGGCACGACTCCGTTTAAGCCCTCAACATCGGTCGCATCGAATAAGAGCAAATCCAGGTCGCGATACAGAGAAAGATGCTGGAAGCCATCATCAAGAAGAAAGCAATCGCATGAGGCCTGCTCCAACACCCACTGTCCCAGGCGATAACGATCGTTTCCCACTCCCACAATCGCCCATGGGCACTTGTGCGCCATCAACATGGCTTCATCCCCTACCAATCGCCAATCACCTTTCACCGACACGCCATCGGACACCAGCCTATCCTCTGCCGAACGTTGTCTTCCATATCCACGACTTAAAATCGCAACACGCTTGCCCCGCTCATGAAGTCTGGCGGCCAACCACATTACCAATGGAGTCTTTCCGGTTCCGCCCACGGTCATATTACCCACACAAATGACCGGTTTTGGCAATCGATGTTGAGAAAACCAGCCGCGTTGATAGGCCGTCCTCCGCCATCGGACAATTGCACCATAGGGAACCGCACACCACCGGAGAATCCATGGGCAGCGCCGTTGCAGCCATCGCCAGAGCCGTTCCGGGCTAACATCAAGCGAAGGAGGCATCGTGTTCACGAAGGACACATGGCGTAGATCATATTCTCCCTCCTCATTCCCGGCCTCTCACGGACTGGAAGCTTATCGGAGCACTTCTTGAGACTTGGGTGAAGAAGACCCTTTCGCCGACAAAGAGAAAAAGGCCGAATTGTTCTTGTCCAACAATTGATCAATCCATTGAAGATTCCTGGTGACGACGCCCCGATGGGTCCGGACCATTTCCAACGCCCTTTGGCCCATTTCCTCGGCCTCTGATGGAAATGCGATCAGACGAATCAACTGAGAGGCCAACTCGTCTTGATTCTGTATTTGTATGCCTCCTCCTGCCCCCAGAAGCCGTCCGGCAATGTCCCGGCAATGATCGACATGGGGACCAAATAGGACGGGGCGACCCCATTGCGCAGGCTCCAACAAATTATGTCCTCCAACCGGAACCAGTGTACCCCCCACAAAAGTGACACAGGCCTCCCGATAGACAAAGGCCAACTCCCCCCTGGTGTCTAACACGATGACGCGAGGACCATGGGGAACAGCCTGATCTCCGACATCCGGCACCATCTGACTGCGACGGACACAGGAAAATCCATACTGCCGAATAACCTCTTCAAGCTTAGCCACACGCTCAATATGTCGTGGAGCCATCACCAGCACCGCATGGGGGTGTTGCGCAATCACCTTCCGATAGGCGTCCAACAGACATTCTTCTTCCAGAGGGTGCGTACTCCCAGCCACAATCAGCAGCTCAGCAACATTAGACGTGAAGAGTGACCTGAAAGAGCTATGAGCATCGGCAGACTGTCCTTGCTCAAGCCCTTGATCAAACTTCATATTCCCGGTGACATGAATGGCATTTGGCTTGACGCCCAAGTGGCCGATACGCTCGGCATCGTGCTCCGATTGCATCAAGGCAAGATCAAGACAGCTCAACACCTGCTTCATCATGTCTCTAACCCAACGATACCTGGCAAAGGATCGTGAAGAGATTCTCCCGTTGACGAGACAGATCGGCACCCCATGCCGTTGAAGATTCTTCAGCAGATTGGGCCAGAATTCTGATTCGACCAAAATAAAGAGCCGGGGCTGAAGCATGCGGATATACCGGTCAACCGCCCACCAAAAATCAACGGGAGCATAACAATGGACAGCCACACCTTCCAAACGCTGGATCACGACTTCCCGCCCGGTCTCTGTCACAGTCGACACGACCAACGGCCACTGAGGATACCGCTGTTTCATCGCCTGGAGCAGTGGAACAATGGTCGCCACTTCCCCCAAGGAGACCGCATGGATCCAAATGACGGGTTTCGGAAGATTCCGCAATTCCACGGGAACCGCGCCAAGCCGGCACCAAAGACCGCGTTGACTGCGTTTTTTTGTCAGCAGGAGTCCGATGATAATGGGAAAGGCCAATACCAGCAGCACATTATACATCACATAATACATGAGTTGATCACGCGTCGAATGTCTGGTTTTTCTCGATCATGTCGGGGGAAGACATCCGGCGGAGAAACGATTCAACCGGGTCGGAATCCTGAACAGCCAATTCGGCCTGAGCCGTGAGCCGGTTCAACGAACCTTCCAGCTCCAAACTTGGCCCGGACAGATGCTCGTTGGAAAGATCCTGGCTTACCCAGATGGGTGGTCCCCACACAAACAACCCTACCCCACCGGGATAGGGAATCTGGAACCGATCCCAACTCGTAAAGACTTTTTTTTTGAGCAGGCAAAGGTTAAAGGGATAATTGGCAATCCCGTCGCCTTCGCCAGATAAATAACTCCCGATTGTACCGTACAGGCTGGTCCCTTCGGCCCATCGGGCGTCACAACCAGATCTCCGCCATTTCGCCCCGCTTTCAACAATTGCCTGGTGGCTCGAAGTCCCCCGCGTGTGCTCGATCCGCGAATGGACTGAAATCCAAAATAACCCATGATTCGCGCGATGATTTCTCCATCCCGATGTTGGCTAATCAAAATTGAGGCCAGCCGCCCACGATAGGCCAACGGCATCATCAACTGACGGCCATGCCAAAAAGCAATAATGATCTGCCGGCCTTGGCGATATAACTCGTCAACGGCTTCCCCACCGACGGTAGATATTCGCATCGTATGTCCCAAGAGGCGAATCATGTGTGCGGCCAATGGGGGCGCGACCGACAGTTTGATCCAATTCAACATAAGAACTGCGCCATTCGATTTAAGAGGTCGTCGGTAACGGTTCGGGTTGAGTAAGTAAAAATTGCGTTTGATACAATCGGGTATAGAGGCCTCCTTGTTGAAGCAAGGTGGCATGAGTTCCGATCTCTTCAATTCTTCCACGATTCATGACCACTATACGATCGGCATGTTGAACCGTGGACAATCGGTGGGCAATGATCAAGGTCGTTCTGGCTTTTACCAGATTTGCCAGCGCTTTCTGCACCAGCTTTTCAGATTCCGAATCCAGAGCGGACGTCGCCTCGTCCAGAATCAAAATAGGAGGATCCCGCAAAATAGCCCTGGCAATAGCGAGTCGTTGACGCTGTCCACCCGATAATCGTAGTCCATTCTCGCCAACCAGCGTGTCCAGCCCCTGAGGGAGCCGCTCAATAAATTCCCAGGCAAAGGCGGCGCGAGCCGCCTCAATGACAGCTTCCTCAGTCGCATCCAAACGGCCATAGGCGATATTATTTCTGATCGTATCATCGAACAACACGGTTTCTTGAGACACGATGCCAATCTGCCGTCTCAGAGATGATCGATCAACCAGGCGAATATCTTCACCATCAATTTTCACGGCTCCTTCCGTCGGGCGATAAAACCGTGGCACCAAACTCACGAGGGTGGTTTTTCCACTACCACTGGCCCCGACGAAAGCCACCACCTCCCCCACCTTGATCGTGAAATTGATCTCGTGCAAGACCGCCTCTTCAGAGCCCTCATACCTAAAGTTGATACCGGAAAACTCCAGAGTTTTGGCCATGGGTGGAAGAGTTTTCTTGCCTTCGTCTTTCGCTAATTCGCTTTCCAAGTCGAGAACTTGAAACACTCGCTGAGCCCCCGCAAGCGCCCGCTGAACCGACTCATTGGCTCCGGACATTTTCCGGAGAGGGGCATACGCCATGAACATGGCAGCCAGAAATGAAAAGAATTCCCCCGGCTTCATCTCTCCGGCAATGACGAGTCCTCCCCCATACCAGATAATAAAGGCCACACCGCAGACCCCAATGACTTCAAGAAGAGGGGAAGCCATCGCTGAGGTTTGAGAGGACTTCACTTTTGCTTACCGAAATGCTTGATTCGTCAGAGAAAATCGTTGAGCCTCCTTCTCTTCCTGACCATAGGCCTTCACGATCTTAATACCGGAAAACGCTTCTTTTAAGACGGAAGCCATTTTTCCAATCGATTCCTGGCCACGTTTTGAAAGTTTACGAATCCGTCGGCCGACCCTGACCAACACCAATGAGGAGAAAGGTAATATGACCAACACAATAGTGGCTAATTTCCAATTTTGATAAAAGACCACCGACAACATCGCCACAAACGTTAACCCCTGTTGAAAGATATCCTTCAATACACTGGGAATGGCATTCGCCATTTCGTTGACATCGCTAATCACCCTGGCCATCAACCGTCCGGACGCATTCGCATCGTGAAAACGAATAGGCAGCCGCACAATATGAATAAACAATTGTTGGCGAATATCGGACACAAGCCAGTGACCCACATAACTCATGAGATACCCTTGTCCATACGCAAACGACGCTTTCAAAATCGCGACACCCAGGACCGCCAATGGAAGGATCAGCAACATGTCTCGATTGCGCTCAATAAAGATTCCATCCAGAACCGGTTGGACAAGCCAGGCATAGACCGCTGATAACCCTGCCACCCCGGCAGAACAGATAAACGCGCCAAGCAACCGAAGGCGGTACTCCTTCAGATAAGACACAATCCGCCAGAGGGTCTTCATGCGATCGCCTCAGCAAGAATAAATGCCGCAGCCCGTTTCGACGCTCCCGCCCCCCCCAGAGCAGTCCGAATGGCCTGGAAAGCCTGTGTCATGTCGTTTTGGCGGCGAGCGTCTTGTAAGATGCCTAAGGCTTCGTGAGCAATACGGTCGGGAGTCATACGATCCTGAATCAGCTCTGGAACAATTTCTTGACCGGCTAAAATATTCACTAAACTAATATAGGGAATTTTAACCAGACATTTGGCAATATGATAGGTCAAGGGAGATGTCCGATAGACCACGACCATCGGTGTTCCAATCAGTGCCGATTGCAACGTCGCCGTCCCAGAGGCCACCAACAGAAGATTTGAGGCCGCCATCACCTCATTGGACCGACCTTTGACCACCTTTACCTGTTGCCCGAAATGTCCAAGGAGTTCATTCACGACAGAATCGGATAGGGAATGCGCTTGGGCAAGAAGGACCTGAAGCCGAGGGTATTGGCTCCGAATCTGTTCAATCGAACTCAAGAAGGCCGGCAAAATCTCCCGGACTTCCCCGACACGACTCCCAGGCAGCAGACCGATCACCAGATCTTCTCTCGCCAACCCTAATTGTTGCCTCTCATGAATAATATCGTAGGCAGGCTTGAGCTCATCTAATAACGGATGTCCAACATACGTGCAGGGAATGCCGGCTTTTTGGAAATATGCCTCTTCGAATGGAAGAATCGCTAACACATGGCTGATCACTCTTCGAATAACTTTCAAGCGACGGCTTCCCCATGCCCACACCTGAGGGGCAATATAATAGATAATTTTGTGTGACCTCTTTGCAATGGCCTTGGCCAAACGCAGATTCAACCCTGGACTGTCGATAAGGATTATGACATCAAACCGTTCCCGTTTGAGGTAACGGGCAAGCGTTCGTAACGTCTTCCACCCCTGTATGAGCTGCCGGATACCAGGAACGCCCATGGCATCGACCCGCTTCACATCCGGAAGAAGCGAGACCCCGGCTGCCAACATCCGACTACCACCCACACCGATTAATTCAACAGCGGGATTCAGTTCCCGAAGTGCCACGGCTAAGTGCGCTCCGTGAATATCGCCGGACGTTTCACCGGTTACTAAAAAAATTTTTGGCATCGAAACTCTAACAGATTTCTCATGGCGGAAAGTTCGCACGGACACCGATTACCGTGGCGAGTGCCCGGCATGTTGTTGAATGAGCGAGACCACTTGGGTCGCGACTCTCAAAGCTTCCACCCCTTCTTCTCCTGAGACACCTCGGGCGGAAGGATTCCCCAGAATCGATTGAATGAAGCAGTCCAATTCACGAGTCAGGGCATCGCCTTCGTCACCCTTGATATGTTGCGATTCAACTTCAAAGGTGCCACCCTCCAAACTTCTCCTGGTGTTCATCACAGCTTCTTTTCCGCCAAAATCAACGGAGAGATAGCGATCACGTTGGTACACTCTGATCTTTCGCAGTCGTCCAGTCGAGATACGGCTGGCAGTCAAATTGGCCAAGCACCCGCTTTCAAAGAGAATTCGTACATTGGCAATATCGGGCAGGTCGGTAAAAACCGGCATTCCTCTCGCTTCGACCTGCATAATGGGTCCCAACCCCAACGATAACAAGAGATCCAAATCATGAATCATGAGATCCCGTACCACATCGACATCTGTCCCTCGCGGCTGAAAAGGACTCAGACGGTGACATTCAATAAAGCCGGGCTGACTCACCAGAGGACGCATCACTTCCACAATCGGATTAAACCGTTCAATATGCCCAACCTGCAGTATGCTCCCCCGGACTTTGGCCAGCTCGACTAACTGCTCACCTTCCCATACATGGCTGGCAATCGGCTTTTCGACAAGCACATGGCACCCGCGTTGCAAACAGGTCGTGACCACAACACCATGCGCCGATGTCGGGACCGCCACACTCACCGCATCGACCAAAGACAGCAGCTCGTCCAAATCCTGGAAATATGATACTCCACATTCATCCGCAACTATATGCCCGCGTGAAGCATCGGTATCAGAGACCCCAACTAATGTCACAGAAGGCAGTGTTCCATAAATGCGAGCATGGTGTCGGCCCAAATGACCAACACCAATTACCCCAACTCGTAAGGATTGTGTCATGTAGGGATAGATGGTCGCTGAATAGGAGAACAAAGACAGCGGTTCCTGTTACACCACCCGAAACACCACGATTGGGAATGCATCCCCTTAGTGCGGTGGAGCATCGGAAGACCCGGCAGGAGGGTGTAGAGGGTCAATAGGAGCGATTCCAACGATCGCGATACCTGCTGATTTGGCATTCGCACACATCTCGTCTCGATCAAGAACGACGGTGCGCCCGGCTTCAATGGCAAGAACGGAAGCCTTTATGGCGACCATTGACTGAATGGTTTGAGGGCCGACAGCCGGCAAATCAAACCGAAGGTCCTGGTGCGGTTTGGTTCGTTTGACCACCACGGTACCCTTCCCACCAAGAGTCCCACCACGAGTAATCGTCCCATCTGTTCCCTCAACCGCTTCAACGGCGACAATCACCCGATTTTTCACCACTACACATTGCCCAATATCTAACTTCCCCAAGGTTTCCAGCGTATCCCACCCAAACTGAATATCGTCCCACTCTTTGCTCGTTGGTTTCCTGTAGGAGAGATTGCCCTCTCCCGCCAGAATACCTTCAAGGCCAAACGTAGACTCCCGAATTTGAATCCCTTCCCGCTCTAATTCTCCAGCGACCGCTCTGAGAATCGCATCGTCCTTCCAGTGTTTCAAGCGGCTAAAAATAGCCAAGGTTCGGAGGTCGGGTCGAAGTGAGGTAAAGACATGCGTTTTATGGATGCCACCTAACATGACGGCCTGACGGATGCCATCACCCTTTAACGCCGCCAAGGCCTTGCTAAATTGCCCGACCTTAAGCCAATGAATCCGATCCACATGGGATTCAAGTTCCGGTAGGGTCTCACCCACATGCGCGATCGCGGAAACTGAAAACCCTAATCGTCGAACGTTGTCGGCAAAAATAATCGGAAAGCGTCCGTTTCCCGCAATCAGTCCAATCCGCTCCTCTTGTTCAGGAGAAATCATACCCTGCGCACCAAGTCGATCTCGGACTTATTCCTCTTCATCATCCAACTCCCGAGAGGACACTTGGCAGATGCCGCGACTGGTACTTTCTAAAAAGGTGAGTAACGTCATGA
>JBGSSO010000037.1:0-9816 GCA_041737015.1 Nitrospirales bacterium | reverse complement strand
GGAATAGGTAACTGAGAGAACAGGGAAAATGGCAAGGGAAAGATCTCGGATAATCCACGTCGCTCGCTAGCGTACCCTCTGTTTTTTTCGAATGGCTCCACGCAGAATATGTTTGCCCCCCCGGACTGGAGCCGTGCCGAGAGTGCACCGGTTTGGCATCTCAGATCGAGGATCCGTTTGTCTTTAACCTCAATGAAACGGTTGATGATGTTCAAACCCCACTCTGCGAAGGCGTCCTGTTTTTGAATGTCATCTTCATCTTCGATTCCTTCCCCAGGCCTACTGCGGCTGCCGGGGTCGTTGGCAAAGCTACTTTCATAGAATTTGTCTAAGGCCTCTTGTTCAATTTGGGGGAAAGCGTACATCAATTGACAGTGTATGCAAATGACAATGCGGCAATTCAGTTCCGATGGTTCTGCAACAACACATGCTTCTGTCGAACGGCAGAGGTCACAGCTTCCCTTTACGACACGATCTCGGTCCATTGCCTGAGAGGGTTGGTCTAGGAAATTACTCAAGACGCCATTCCTTTCCTAAAGAGGAAAAGTGGAATTGTGAGGAAATAATTCGGTTGGTCTGTTCGGGGCTGAATATAGGGGATATTCATTGCTAACGGAGCCATTCGATCTGCGAGATGACCCCTGATTAACAGATGGTTCATCTGCATCTTAATTAGTAGTCAGATGTTATGCCTGATTTTTGGCATAAATGAATTCGGCAAGTTCCAAATCCCACATGGTATCGATACTCACCAGATCCTCATCGAGAAGGAGCGCTCCAGTTCGTTTACCCATGATGCTCCTTCCTTCCAGAAGACAGTTTCGTGTCATGACATAGGCCACCCCGTTCCGGTGAAAGATCGGGGTCAGTTGTTGCCTCGCAATGATTTGGCCTCCTTTGGGGTCATAATAGTCGATCCTGCCTGAGTCAAGAGTCAGTTGTTTAAGGGGATGTGACTTGGAATCGGTTTCAGACAGCGTCCAGACGGCATCCCAATGTTCATTCACGAGCATTTCGATAGCCTGGATGACGTGCTCCGGCCGGCGAAGCGGGGAGGTTGGCTGAAGCATGATTACAATGTCGTATTGGACATTGTCTTGATGCTCCATTTCTTCCAATGCATGAATCAATACCGGCGCGTCCGATATTCGGTCCCCTGAAAGGTCTTGGGGTCTGAAGAACGGAGCGTCAAGCCCGGATTTTTTTGCGATCTCAGCAATTTCAGGATGATCGGTGGAAACCACGGCTCGGTCGATGATGGGGATCTCCCCAACCAACTGCCCAACTCTTGCGACTAACGGGATTCCAAGAAAGGGAGTCAGATTCTTGAGTGGAATCCCTTTGCTGCCGCCCCTGGCCGGGCACACAGCCAGAATCCGTTGCGTACCTATCATAGGGTTTTTTTAGCGATACACGGGGTTGTTGATATAGCCATTGGTTTGGTGTAAATCATAACTTCCTGTGTCAAAAGTGTAAAGAATTTCCAATCAAAATGGTGCAAGGAGATGCTCAATGGTTTGGGGTCAATGCATTTCCGTTTTTCTGAAGATTTTGGACGATCGCTCTGAGTTCATTCAGGTTTGTCACATGGAGTGGTGGCATCAGTCTGAAGCGGCTGTGATCACCTAGAATGACTCCCACAAAGTGACAGCCCAATTCAGCGGCAGCCTTCTGGTCATCCTCACTGTCTCCGACAAAGAGGATCTCATCTGTTTCTGCCTGAGTCAGCTCTTGGATGTGTCGTAAATTTTCCAGTTTACTTGCTGGGGCTCCGTATATCCCCGAGAAATAGTGGGTGAGGTTTCGCAGGGTCACCAGACGATTGAGGGCTTCGGTCGGCGTTTTGGAGTTAAGGTATACCGGAATTTCTTCATCCAACAGCCATGGCAGAATTACTGAAGCCCCAGTTACTTCGGGACAGCTGGCAATGGCTGTTTCGCAGGTGGCTGTGTAGGTCTTGGCCCATTGTAAACCGAGGATCTCTGCGTCTGGCCGTGCAGGGATTATCCCTTTTGCCATGAACTCGCGGGCAAGTTCACGGGTAATCCCATATCGATCCTCATTAGAACACCGTTGAAGGACTTCCGTGACGGTTGACCCGCTGGGATCGAAGTCCTCAACAATCTTGTAAAAGGACTGAACTTTTATCTGGTTGGAATCAACCAGCGTTCCGTCAAAATCGAATGCGACGCAAGCAATCATTGCGCATGAGGATCGGGCAAAGGCACTTCGGGAGCTTTCTCCGATGATGGCTGTTGGGTGATTTGAAAACGTCCCCAATGATCAACCATGGTTTTCCGCTCCGACCGCTGCAGCTTATTGATTCGTTTGTCCGCATAGAAGGAGTCGTTGTTATAATGGGTGGTGGACACTTCTTCAAAAACAACCCCGGTGTCTGTCCAAAAGGAATGCCACACTCCAGGCAGGATGAGTATGGTTTCACCGGGATGCAAAATGCGGGGATAGCCGTCGATATTCACGTGGAGGATGCCAAACAGTATTTGAAATGTTTCCTCCTTCCTCGCATGATAATGTGAGGGGTGTCGCTGTCCCGGCAATTGAATGACGAGTTTTTTGCAATACTCACGATTGATACATTCAATAAGAACTGCGCCGGTTTGTCGGAAATTTTCAAGTCCGTAATGGTGCGAATATTCGACTTTAAACTCACTGCCTAATTGAATGTTGGCTTCGTTGAGCAAGGCTTTGATTTCGTGAATCGCTTGTTTGAGGGTTACGAGACCTTGATTGACCGTGATCTCGACCGCGTCCCGCATGACCGGTTCATCCGGCGTCATGTCCTGGACTGCCGTATAGCCCTCTTTCCATGCCCCGCTTTCCATCTGCCCTTCGACGTAGGGCATGGCAAAATACACAAGGTCCCGTGTGAGTTCCCGGCCTTTTTTAATGAGCCGTTTGGCAAAGACCCCCCGTCGAAGCCCATCCAATGAGGCCTGTTCCACTTCGGATGCCGGTGGACGAGTTTTTGAGCCACACAATACTTTTGCCCGATGATAGGCTTCCAGCCAGGTGTCCACTTGCTGTGCGGTGGACGAGTAGGCATTCAATTTGATGGATTCGGTTTCTAGTCCAATGTGCCGTTCGAAAAGTCTGGCTCCAAGCGCGACGGCAATTTGAACAGGGACTGTGTCACCGGGATTTTCATGCGTGGACCAGCCGATGGGAATATTGGGATACCGGTTGCGCAACACCTGTATTTGATTCAAGTTCATTAACGGGTCAGGAGTTGGATACACCGACACGCAATGCATTAACGCGAATTGCACGGCCCGATGTTGGAAGAAACTCACCACATTATCGATGTCCTCCAGTGTCAGGCCACCGGTTGAGCACACCACCGGCGGCCCGGCGCCGGCAATTTCCTCAAGAAGCGGCCAATCCTTGGCTGAACAACTGGCGACCTTCAACAGATTAAAACCCATGTCGACGGCAATATTGACAGACTCTTCATCGAATGGGGTGCACATGGCTAGCAGCCCTTGGGCCCAGACTTCATTGAGCAAAGTTTGAAATTGTGCCTGGTCCAATCTGGTGGATTGAAATCGTTGGATGTATTTGAGTTCGCTGTTTAACTGATGATCTGTATGAATGAAGGTGTCGAGTTGCCGGAATTGGAATTTGATCGCTGCCCGGACTTGGTGCCGTTTGACCACCTCAGCCATTGATTGGATGATTCCCAGGCCGTGTTCGACACTCCCCTGGTGGTTATTGGCTAGATCCAATATGAATAAATCATGGAAATTGAAATCTTGGTCTATCATGCTTTTCCCCTTCCTCTGAAGATCTACAGCAGTTCTAGTGCCTGTGGTGTATAGCCTTTCCGGTAATCGATGCGCACAGTTCGTTTCTTGTCTGACGAGAGATGCGCGGCGGCGACCACCAGCATGGTTTCCAGGCCTCGCTCCAGTGAAAGGACGGAATCTTTTGTCTTGCCTGTCATCACGGCCTCGATATGTTGTAATTCCCAGATGAAATCATCTGGCCGCGTTTTCTGAATGGTGCTGAATTGGGTGTCACCGCCACCGGCTTTCCACTCGACTCTGTCGAGTCCTGGTTGGTGCCCGATCGTGAGTTCCGCGAAACCGTCATTTCCTTGAATCCTCGCCCACTTTCTGGAAGGGGAGGTAATGACGTCTTGCACCACCCTTCCGATGAGCCCTGCTTCAGTCCTCAGGGTAAGCAGGCAGAGTTTATCGTACTCCACCATATCTGTCTGGACATAATCCAGTGTCGCGGACACTTCGGTGATGCGGCCTTCTCCCAGGCCCCCACTTAAAAATTGCCAAAGGTTGATCGCATGGGAATGTTCCCCGCTGGCACCTCCACCCCGTTTCCAAAACCCCAGATAACTGTCCTGTGGACCCTGTAACCATGAATGGGCCGCGAAGATGCCGCCCCAATGTTCACGAAATTCCACGTCAATGGTTTCAATGGTCGATAATTGGCGACCGGCTTGAAGTGTTTCCTGCGCGGCCTTTCCCACGACGTGGTCATACCCTACGAATGCGAATGTGCCGGTCTCGGTTACCATATCGTGTAATTTTTGAGCCTGTTCCAAGTTCGGGGGGCAGAGAGGTTTTTCCACTAGAATGGCTTTGGGTTTTTCCTCAAGTGCCGCGAGGGCCAGGGGGAGGTGGGAATCTGGCGGAGTCCCAACGACAATGAGATCAAACCCTCCTCTCGGAGCATTTTTGACCAGGGAAAGTGTGATGGCCTCGTCCCATTTTCCATAACGAGTGCGATAAATGGTCTGTTTCGTTCGATCCAATGCCGCTTGGTCCACATCGCATATCGTGACGTTCCAACCCAGGGAGCGGGATGCATGAGCCAAATGGTTGCCAATAGACCCCGCTCCAAAAATTTTTACGTTATACATGTATCCTCCTTAGAGTGTTCACGAGACTCGGTATATGGATGCACAATCATGCTCAGCATAATTGCGGTTGTACCCATTCTTCATTACTGGATAGTTAGTTGGGAAATATTTCAAAAATATTGTCCTGTAGGGGCCTGACTTGTGTGTGATGAAACCTTCCTAATGCATGTTGTAATCGCTTGATGCGGTCTTCGATATGCGCCAGGTTGATTTCAGGGAAAATGTGGTTCAGGTAATTGTAGCGTTGCGATCGGTTTTGATCACCCATGCGAAATTGAGCGTTGAACCGCCGTCGAAATTTTCTGCCGAGCGCCTGAGATTTTGCGGCTAATAACGTGCCTAATTTCGGGGTCGAGGGTGAAAAGGTGGTGTCGAACGTTTCGAGCGTATTCACGATGTTTTCTGAGGCAAAAGGCCCTTGGAGGGCCGCGAGATATTGTTCAATTAAACGGGTTTTAGCTTCAGACTCATATTCCTGTGTAGTCTGGACACCTGAAAGGGTTGTTTTGACAAGTTCAATTAATTCCGGAGAGGATGTTGCACGGCGACTAACGGCATTCGGAAGTTTTTTGTCAAACCGGTCGGACATGATCGGCTGATAGGAAAAGACGGGACGTTTCAGGAGATACCCTTCCAAGCCGGTGGTGCAACTATTATGAATAATGGCATCGGCCGCCAATAACCATGGAATGACATGCCCTTCTATATGAATCTGGACATTTGGATATCCTTTCGCAGCCTGTCTCCATGTCTCATGGTTTTCAGAGGGATGGGGACGGATCAATATGGTGTGTGCAGGAAAGGCTGCGGCCATTCGGCCTACCATGTCCTGGAAATGCTGGAATAGCGCCAGTCGGTGTCGGGCCATTCCAAGTTCAAATTCGTCCACGTCCGATGGTGAGACCGTCGCTCGTTCAAGCGCCTCTTTTTCAGCCCCCTTGTTGGGCCTAAAGTGGTTCAATTTCCCGAAATTGGTGTTGATCAGGATGATCTTTCCGAATTTTTTATGGATGGTTTCGACTTCCGGTTTCCAATATTGGCGCAGTTCCGGTCGTAATAAATCCACACGGGAATTTCCGGTTATATGGATGGGCATTCCGTTGTATTGGGGTTGTGATTTCCAGATTCTGGCATTTTCTGGTCCCCATGCTAAAAAGAAATTCGGTCGGGAAAATTCTGTCGAGCCCAATTTTTCTTTCACATACACTTCCGGAGAACAATACACAATGGCTTCCTCGTCCGTTCCTACCAGCGCGTGTCCCAATTGAGCCAGAAGAGAGAAGACAATAGCATTCCGGTTATGAAGATTTGTGGGGAGGTAGATGGATCTGGGTAAAGCGGCCAGATTGAGTTGAATTTCATGTTTTTCCCCAATAATTACGGTAAATCCACGCTCTGCGGCGAAGCAGGAAAGCAAAACTTTGGCATCAAATTCCCTATTAAAGATTTCAACGGGAATGGTCAGACGGCGTCGCGGTTTTGTCATTTCATAAATATCCGAACACTTTTCGGAGAGCGTTTTGCTCCGGCTGTGCTAATGGTGACTTTGTTATAGGTGGCCAAAGATTCCAAGAGTGGCTTTTACTTTTCGGGCGACCGTTTCCGTTTCCTTTAATTGTGGCCGTGTTCCGTTTGTAATGGGTTCTCCGAACGGGCGGGCCATCCCATTTTTGATAAGGGAATCATGCAGCATGGTGAGATTTCGACGTGGTTGCACCAAGCCCGCACGAATCAGCCGAGCGCAAAGGCGTTCCAATCCCTGCTGGGGACGAGCGGTTCCCCGTTTATTCAAGGGCTGGGATTGGGCTCGTTGAATAATCTTCTCACTGAGCTGTACTTTCCATGTTGGGGAATTTTCCGGAAGTGGGACAATATAGACCGGCTTTCCTAAAGAAGCTGCCTCAGCCAACATGGATTCGCTTTCTCCTGTGACGATAATGACATCGGCACCGGCCAAATAGGCGAAATAAGGATTGTCAGACTGGTTTGGCTCCCATTTATGCACAAAATGATCAGGGAGCAATATTGATTCAAGAGCGTGACTCAGGTCTTTGCCCGTTCTGGGAGACGTGACGGCAAAAATTTTCCCATGGCATTGTTGCGCCAGGTGTTTGAGTTGGCTTCCAATCGTGCGAGCCATATCCGGGGTAAATTTGAACCGTGCTGTGGCACCTCCCACAACAAAGACGATGCGAGGATGTGGAGCGTTGTCGAAAAGATTTGGCCATCGCTGCTTCACCCTATCCAAACTTTCCTGAGTTAATTCGTTTAAGGGGGCCACTGTCTCGATTCGGTGTGGATGTGGAGGGAAGCCGTAATAGGACGGAGTAATGACAACATCAAATAAGTCAGCCGAGCATCCTCCTTTTCGCCCCAATTGAATGATACGTGTTTTCCCCTGGCTTTGTTCACGAATCCATCTGGCAATTGGTGCCGGTCGCCACCCGGTAGAAATGACGAGGTCGGGCCACGGGGGGCTAAGAGGAGAAGAGTGAACTCTATGTAAGCCGATAATATTTGGGGGGAATAATCCCCACAAGAGTTTTTGGATTTTATGCCACCCGTAGAATCGCAACTGTTTAATTTCATAAGGCCACCCCAACGATTTTGCGAGTACTTCTGATTGCGTGGTATGTCCAACTTTGCCGTCTGAGAGTATCCAGGTTCGTGGGGGAGAACCGATCCAATGGCCGCCAGAACGAATAAACCTCTGTGAAATTCCCTTAGGTGTTTTTGCTTTGAAGTCAAGCTTCCAGTGAATAGTCGGATAGCGGGCGCCAATTGATTCAAGTTGACTCAACCACCAGTTAATATTTTGTTTCAAGCCGGCGTGAGGAGTTGCGGCAGCAAAGGGTTGGTCATGATTGGTGATTTCTATCGCCATATAAACCAAGCCATGGGCACGGTTAAACATTTCTTCGATAACCCACGGGATATCTTCCTCTGGGACGAGATGAAGCCCTCCGGGTGACAGGACAAGGTCAAATTGTCTGGAAGGCAGGGGACCAGAGTCTTTCTGACAAAGATCCAACGTGGTCATGGTTAATGAGGAAAGGCGTGTAGCTTGAACGTATTCGTGAACACTTTCGAAAAGTTTCCCAAAATGACAATACAGAAGCGATTTGGCCTGGAGAGTGCGCATCGCTTCTTCAAGTTCGTGTAGGGTCTCGACATCCTGGAACGTAGACATTCTAGTAGGGGAAATATTCTGGAGATCTCTTGGCTGTTCAGCAAATTCTGTAAAGAGTGAGGAGGGATGTTCCCGAGAAAATACAAGGAATCCTCTTTGATTGGCACTGTGTTCCAAATTAAACCACACCTCGCCTTCGAGGCTTTTCTGGTACACAAATTCCTGAGGAAAGGGCTGCCAAGGTTGCGTATGGAGAGCCGTATAATGGAGGACTTTAGATTGTCCTGCCCGATATTCTTCATCACGGGCATTCCATTCGGGTTCCAACGGACCCCAGAGGTTGGGTATTTCCAAGGCGCGCTGCACCAGCGCGTTTTTTTTCTCGAATTTTGCCGCCTCAAGGGACCAGATGGCAGCCATTTTTTGGCAATCCATGACCATCACCGAAGTATCATTCTGCGCAATGGAGAGAAAACCATGATCGTTCAAATCGTGGTCGAATAATTTTCCAGGATCCGCCAGGTAGATTTGATCGACATCGTTGTAAATCGCTCGTCCTGCCTTGCCCGCAAATGCCGGGATCGCAAATCGATAATTCGTAAATCCCGTCAGCCATTTTCGTCTGTCAAATCCTGATAATTCCTTCATGAGAAAAATTTCGTATACTCGACCCGGATCCCGAACTTGTTCAATGGACCAGATGAGTATGCGTTCCGCTCGGCTTTGAGCTGATTCGCTTCCAACGAAAATTCGGACGGGAGTTTTTCCAGAGGAAGCCATGCCTTCTCTGACCTCTAATATGATTTTTTCGGGTAGTACCCTGATGCCGTTGGGTCTAGAGCGGTGACGTGACATTGGACATTTGGGGAATTATCAAGATGGTTGTTTCGATAGGTAATCGAAACGCTAGCATTATTTAATTGAGGGTTGCACCTGGTTGTACGTGAGCAGGGCTGATGTGGGTTTGAGTGACATGAGACAAATCTGCAAATGCAGAAATAATTTTTTCAATTTGTTTCTGTGTATGAGCTGCGCTAACACTGCATCGCAAGAGACATTCGCCATTTGGAGTGGCAGGAGGAATCATGAGGTTGACATAAATCCCATTTTCCAAAAGTTGTTGCCACATGGCGAGAGCCAATTCTTTATTGGGGATCATTGCGGCAATAATAGGTCCTACTTCCGCTCCAAGCATGTAACCACTCTTCGTTAACCCCTCATACAAATGCTGGGAATTGGTCCACAGATGCTGACGGAGTTCTGGATGGGCCTGGATGATGCGAATGGTCGCTCGTGTCGAGGCCACAACTGACGGGCATGGGGAAGCCGTGAAAATATAGGGTCGACTGGTGTATCGGATTAATTCGAATTCGGGATGGAAGCTTATGCCGAACCCTCCCGTCGAGCCCAAGCTTTTGCTGAATGTCCCGACGATGCAATCGACGTCCTGTTCGACGCCTGTTTCTTCGGCTAAGCCACGGCCATGTTGTCCGAGAACTCCCAACGAATGCGCTTCATCAACGATCAGGGTGGCCCCATATTTTTTCTTCACTTCGACGATCTCGGCCAGCGGGGCTCGATCTCCTAGCATGCTATAAATGCCTTCGACGACAATTAAGGTCCGATGACTTCGGTCCCCCAATCGACGGAGCCGTTTTTTCAAATCTGCCACGTCATTATGCTTAAACCTGATGATTTCTGCGCCTCCAAGCCGGCATCCGTCATAAATGCTGGCATGGGAATCCCCATCCATTAAGATTGTATCCCCAGGGCCTGCAAGAGCAGAAAG